>CAZMEO010000009.1:0-30856 GCA_964565315.1 uncultured Candidatus Moduliflexus sp.
TTGGTTTATCGCATGCCTGAATAAATGACTGCGGGACATTAACGCGCGACGTGGCGAATTGGCGGGGATGGAAGATACGCCGAGGCATTGCGCCTCGGCGTGCGGGGGGAGAAACTATTTGTTTTGTTCTGTTGCAACCGCTTTGATTTCGTCAACCGCGAGAGTGGCGGCGTTGACCGTTTCTTTGCCAATGCCATTGACATAGATCGAGAACTGCGTCACGTCCGACAATTTCATTGCGGTATCCGTGCTGTTGCTCCAGTCGGCGAGGATAAATTCGCTGAACGGAATCTGAAGCAGTGTCGGCGCAGTCAATTCTGGAATGACGGTCTGAGCGCCATGTTTATTGACCGACGCGACGGTGATGTCGTTGGCGCGGTCGCCTAAAATGCGATACGCTTCCCAAGCCGTGCCGCCCGCGTTAATCTGAATCACCATCCGCTGTTTGCTCTCGCCCGGATTCACCCAGAGTTGCAGCGCGTTGAAGGCCGACCAATCCGCCCCATTCATGGCGTGATTCATGCCAGTATAGCCGCCTTCCGTGATGCTGAAATCGAAGCGCAAGCCATATTTGCCAGCCTGTTTTTGCTCAGCATCCAGCGCCACTGTCGAGGGATCGCCGGTTGTCGTATATTGCGTGCGCATCAAATCATCGCGGCCATAGTACATCTCAAACGTATCCACGACGCCAGGAGCGACCACGTCAGGCGCATTGTTCACGATAAACGGTACGCTCGATGAAAACGGCGTGTCGGTCGCGGCGTCAACCGTCAACGTTCCTACATAAATCGTATCCTCTGTCAATGCTGTTGTATCGAGTTCGCCTTTGTAGTAGCCGTCAGCAGGATCACGCGTCAACGCTGCCGCTGGCGCGTCGTTGATGCTTAAGTCCGCCGATTTTACTTCGGGCACATTCAACACCCGCGCTCGCACTGTATATGTCCCGCTAATTTTCTGTAACTCTGTCGGCGAAACGATATACGCAAGCGGCGCGGCGGGAACGACGCTTCCTTTCAACGCATACACCCCTTGCAGGCGGTCGTTGAAGATCATATATGGATCGTTATAGAAGTTGATAAAATCTTCAAGCATTACGCTATGCCCTTTAAGCGTCGGGTGCGCCCGGAACGGCACCCAGGCATGATCATCGCGTCCGTTGCGCCAGACCAACAGGTAGGCGATCTTCTGTGCGTCTGGCTCGGCTTTCAGCGCATTCAGCAGCGAGGTGTACCAGGTTGTGATCGCGTCATGATGTTCTAACTGCTTGCCATCAAAACCGGTTTCGGAAAATGCCGCGATTTTGCCGCGAGCGTCCGCCATGCGGGCGAGATTCGCCGCGCAGCCGGCCACCATCTGAAACCAGGCGGCTGACGGCGTGTTTCCGTAGGCGTCGAACGCGAGAATATCAACATATTCGTCGCCGGGATACCGCTCTAAATAGACGGCTTCGTTTTTCGCTGCGTCTTCGTTCGGCGAATAGGCATACAGCACCTGATGCACGCCCTTGAGATCGCGCAGATACTCGACCGTAAAGCGATACAGCGTCTTATATTCGGCGGCGCTGCAATGCGCTGCGCCCCACCAGAACCAACTCCCGGTATTTTCATGAAACAGGCGGAGAATCACCGGAATTGGCGTGCCGTTTTCATCGGTAAAGCTTTTCAGCCAGTCGGCCATTGCGTCCAAATAGGCCGTGAATTTCGCGTGATCTTTGCCGCTGGGGAGAATATGCTCGACGGTTTTCGTCGTGTCCCAGGCGTCGCCGCCAGAAGTGAAGTTGTCGAGATGGGCGCTGATGGTGATGATACCGCCGCGTTTATAGGCTTCGCGGACATGCGCGTCAATATTTTCTTCTCCCGCGCCTTGCAATTTCGTATCGAGCGAGAGCGTATCCCAGCCATAAACCGCCGCAAATGCGCCGACTGCGTTGAACGTGTCGGATTGAGCGCCGCTAACGGGGTCGCTAATCGTCAAGCCCTGCGTGGTTTCGTGTTGATGGCCGAACAGTATCCCTTTGCCGCTGAGATTGCGCAAATAGGCGAAGAGCGAGACCGTTTCGGGCGTGGCGTTCGCATCCGCTAATTTCAGGTTGTCAGCGGTAAATCCGTCCGTGCTGAGCGGTGCGCGGGAATGATCCGGCTGCGTAGCAGGTTCAGCGGTCACGACGCCGCTCGCTCCACTGGCGCTGCTTACGCCCATGACGGCGTCCACATAAAACGCGGCGGAGGTGGCGTTGGTGTCATAGCCGACGAATTGAATGCCAATCGCTTTGACTGACACAATGCCGTCAAGCGTCACAGAAAGCGCGGCTCCAACGGAATCGATCTTCACCTCGCCGCCGTCTTTCCACGTCCAGCTATCGCTGTATTTGATAAACAACTTGGCGCGAACATCTGCGCCCGCGCCGTCCTGTTTGACTGTGAGTTTGATGGCGGAAAACGCGCTCACGTCAATATCCTGAAAAATCTGAATCGAATACGCCTCTTTGGCGGTCGTTAAATCCACCACGCCTTTAATGGAATGCGAGCCGCTTGCCGCCCAATCCGCGTTCTGTTCCACGCCGACGCCGGAAACATCCTTCCAGTTGACCTGCGCGCCCCAATTCGCCGCGCCGTCTTCGAAATCGAAAAGCATTTGCTCGGCGGCAGTTGCGTTTGTGATAAAAGACAACATGATCGTTACTCCAAGAATCCAGGGAATTGCTGATTTCATAAAAAGCCTCCATGTTATTAGTTTCACGTAATTTCCGCAACAATCATAAAAGTACATTGCAAACATGCAGAATATGTTCCTTCTTTTTTCTCCCTCCTTCGAACAGCCAGTTCACCACACGGTTGTCGGCAGGAACGAATCCTTCACGTACATTTTGCCACAACAGCAGGTCAACGCATTCGCGCATAATAAAGTTATTTTTTAAGATAAAAACGATGAATTAAAAAACAATAATTCATCTATTATTAAATATTTTAACTTAATTAGGTGGGCATATTTCAGGATGTGAAATTGTCAAGAATTTTTATGATAATCTTATCCTTTTATTCTTTATTTTATTATGAAGAATAAAAGACTGATCATGCGAACTTTATTAAGGGGCAGGATATTATAAATTATTAATATATATAATGATTATACTTAAAATGATAGTTAATTTGATAAGTTTGCGACATTCGAGCGGCAAAATTATTTCTCACGAAAGGTCTGCGATTTTATGGAGATGTCTGCACGCTTCTTGAAAAGAAACGTGCAGGTTGCGATGAGATAGGCGGTTTGCTATTCGAGGATTTCAAGGATGCACCGGCTGCCTAATTTGCGACCGGCGGCGTTCAAAATCGTGCGCATGGCGCGAGCCGTGTTCCCTTCTTTGCCGATAATTTTTCCAATATCCGTTTTCGCTACTTTTAACTCAACCACAATCGTTTTTTCGCTGTGAATTTCTGTCACGACAACCTGTTCCGGGTGATCTACCAGGAGTTTCACGATATACTCGACTAATTCCTTCATCTCTCCATCCTCCTTCACTCGTCTCCATACGCTTGCGATCTTGCCGCTGTGAACACGCCTTCAACTTTTTTATTATACAAGCAAGGTCTGCTGATGTCAAGCATAATTTTCGAACGGATTGGCATGTTTGATTTCAACCTTTTATCGACCTGTTTGTCCACTTCGTATCCATTTTTTATTGGTCATATTATTTCCGATTCGATGCGAAGGAGATGAAGGCGATATGCAAACGAATACGGTCACAGTCACGAGAGATATAGCCAGACCGCCGCTGTCCGTCCTGAAACCGCCGCCGCAGAAAGCTCAGGACAAACCGAGGCCACTCGATGTCTTGACGCTTGAATTTGTCTGTAACGTGCTGAAACAGGCGGGTGTGGCAACAGACGAGATGCTGGCGACGATCAAAAGCCGCGAAAATAATCAACGCGCCATGCTTCAAAAACAGTATGGGAAAAACAGTATGACGCAGATTACGCCGGTGGATGTGATTAGTTCAATGGGGCTGCGTTTGCCTGCTGATCACAAACAAGTCGTGACGGATGAACTGATCATGAAAACCCTCGCGGATTATTGGAAACTGCCGTTTCTCAAAATCGAGCTTTCCAAATTGAATTCCGCAAAAATCGTCGCGAATCTGTCCGAGCCGTTTGCCCGAAAGCATCTGATTGTGCCGGTATTAGTCTCGAAAACGATGCTGCTTGTCGCGCTGATCAATCCCCTGGATATTGAAGCGATACAGGCCGTCCAGCATGCGACCAAACTGACGGTGCGCCCGGTGATCAGCACGAAAGCCGACGTGCTTCGCGCCATTGAACGCTGTTATGCGGAAGACCGCTCGAAAGAAGTCGCGGAAAAAAATCGAAATCATTTTCGTTCGTTTATTCGTTCGGCCATCAAAGATTTGCCGGATGCAAACGTAAAAGAAGCGATTCTGCGTCCGAACGATACCGGGCAATTCGAAGAAAAGCATATCGTCAACGCCGTCAATTCGCTCCTGCAATACGCCCACGAACAACGCGCCAGCGATATTCACATCGAGCCGAAGCGCGGGTACAGCGCGATCCGCTTGCGCATTGACGGGTTTTTGCACGAATTCGACCGGATTCCCTTAGAAGTGCATAGCAGTTTTATTCTGCGGCTCAAAGCGTTGGCGGGCATGCAGATGGCCGAAAAGCGAAAACCGCTTGATGGCAGTTTTCAGGCGAAATTTCATGATCGCGATGTTGAATTCCGCGTCTCGACGATGCCGGTGGCGTTTGGCGAAAAGGCGATGATTCGCGCCTTAGACCACAGCACGCTGCTTCAGCGCGTGGAAGATTTAGGCTTTTCCAAAGGGGAATTGAAGATCTTTCGCTCGATGCTCTCTCACAATAACGGCATGATTTTAGTAACAGGCCCCACCGGCAGCGGCAAAACGACGACGCTTTATTCCACGCTGAATTCGCTGGCAGAACGGGAGATTAACATTACGACCATCGAAGACCCGATTGAATTGATGCACGAAAAATTCAATCAGATTGCCGTCCAGCCAGGCGTCGGGCTGACGTTCGCCATGGCGATTAAACATATCGTTCGGCAATCGGCGGACGTGATTATGGTGGGAGAAATCCGAGATCAGGAAACCGCGGAAAATGCGTTTAAAGCCGCGTTGACCGGCCATCTTGTTATCAGCACGCTGCATACGAACGACGCGCCATCAGCCGTGATTCGTTTGTCGGATATGGGCGTGCAGTCGTCGCTGATTGAATCGGCGCTGGTTGGCGTGGTTTCACAACGTTTAGTGCGGAAAGTCTGCAACATGTGCGGCGAGCCATATCGCCCATCACTGATGGAACTTCAGGCGATGAACATTACTGAAGAAGAGTTGGTCGGCCTGCCGATTCGGAAAGGCTGTGGCTGCCAGCATTGTCGCGGCACAGGGTATTCAGGCCGCACCGCCGTCTTCGAAATCATGCCGATTACGGACGGCGTCAAACTGTTAGTTCACGACAACATGGCGGCGCATCTGATTCGGAAAGCCGCGATTAAAGAAGGGATGCGCACGCTTCAACAGAGCGTCATGGAAAAATTCAAGGCTGGCATCACCAGCAGCGAAGAAGTGCTGCGCATCATCGGCGGCGTCGATTTGAACTCTGTCAGCGAGTAATCTGTTTCAAGCAGTCAGACACGTTGAACGTGTCTGACTGCTATATCCGTTTCACGTCGAAATAGTCCCGCAAGCCGTCCCCGACAAAATTGAAGCCTAATACGACCAGCATAATCACCAATCCCGGAAATGTTGTATGATGCGGCGCAAACAGCAGGTAATCGCGCCCGTCGTTTAACATCGCGCCCCAACTCGGCGTCGGCGGCTGCGTACCTAATCCTAAAAAGCTGAGGCTTGCTTCCGCCAGAATCGCGCCCGCCATGCCGAATGTCGCTTCGACAATCACCGGCGCAAGCAGGTTCGGAATCAGATGAAACACGATAATTCGAGCCGGTGTTGCGCCAAGCGCCCGCGCCGCCGTGACATAGTCAAGCTCTCGCAGAAACAGTACCTGTCCGCGCACTAAGCGGGCATAGCCGACCCATCCGATCAAGCAAAGCGCGAGAATGACATGGTTCAAGCCCGGCCCAAGCACAGCCACCATCGCAATCGCTAACAGAATGCCGGGAAACGCCATGAGAATATCCACGATCCGCATGAACAATTCATCGATCAATCCGCCATAATAGCCGGAAATCGCGCCAACTGCCATGCCAATGCTTAACGAAATGCTGACAGTGGCAAGACCGACCCAGATCGAAATCCGCGAGCCGTAGATCATGCGGCTGAAAATATCGCGCCCCAGTTTATCCTGCCCAAACCAGTGCGCAGCGCTTGGCGGACTCAACCCTTCAATGACCTTCTGTTCTAACGGATCATACGGCGCGAGCTGCGGCGCGAAGATCGCCGCGAGAATCAGGAACAGCAAAATTACTGCGCCAGCAATGGCAAGTTTATTTTTTAACATGATCAAACTATCTGTTCCAGAAAACAACAACGAATTCAAGAAATCAACGAATGCAAAGGACGCCTATTCGTTGATTTCTTGAATTCGTTGTTGTTTTCTGAATCATGAACACTTCTTATTTGACATCGTCACCGTACTTTTCTGAGATAGGCGAAATTTGTCAAGAGTTAAAACCAGGGAAGAGGAAACGCCTATGAAATTCAAAGAATATGATGGTTGTGAATTATGTCCCCGCTGCTGCCATGTCAATCGCAACGCCGGGCAGATCGGTTTTTGCGGCGAAGGCGCTGATCTGCGCATCGCCTCGATTGGGGCGCATTTGGGCGAAGAACCACCGATTTCCGGCATGCATGGCTCAGGAACGGTCTTTTTCAGCGGCTGCTCAATGCAATGTTCGTTTTGCCAGAATTATCAAATTTCGATCCAGCATGTCGGCGACGTGATGACGGTTGACGAAGTGGTCGCGAAACTCGCGAATTTATACCAACAACGCGGCATTCACAATGTCAATTTCGTCACGCCGGATCATTTTCTCCCACATACGATTGAGATTGTCAGTCGGTTGCGGGCGCAAGGGATTGACATGCCTGCGCTGTACAACATGTCGGGCTATGAACGGCTCGCCTCGATCCGGCGGCTCGAAACGGTGGCTGACATCTATCTGCCGGATTTCAAATATGCTGATGCTCATCTTGCGGAGCAGTTGTCGCATTGTCGCGATTATCCGTCTGTCGCCTTAGATGCGCTTGCCGAAATGCTGCGGCAAAAGGGCATTTTAGATGTGTTTCGCACCGATCCGCCAGGCGAAATTGCCCGCCAGGGCGTGTTAGTCCGCCATTTGATTTTGCCGGGGCAAGCGCAGAATTCGCTCGACGCGCTGACAACGCTGTATGTCGAATTCGGCAAACGCCTGCCAATCAGCCTGATGTCGCAATATCACCCGGTGCAGCCCTGTCACGTTCCCGGCTTGAATCGTCGTATTACACGTGTGGAATTCGAACAGGTCTATGATCACGCTGTTGCGCTTGGCTTTCAGCATCTTTTTGTTCAATTTCCCGAAGAGCGGCGCAGCGAAGACCTGGAATTCCTGCCGGATTTCACGAAAGAACAGCCGTTCACCGGAAATAGTTGAGGCAAGGTGTCTCAGACACTTCAAAAGTGTCTGACACCTAATTTGTTCGATAATGCGTGAACAAATTATTTACTTCTGCACTCTCTTCTTGACTAATTCCTCGCGGTTGTTATTTGACGTTACCAAACAATTCTAAGAGCTTAAAATCGTCTTAACAGGCCGAAACTTCGGTTTCGGCGTTTTTGTTGAGACACCGTTCTGGCGGTAAAGGGAGGAGTCTGTCATGCGTCCGAACATCGAACAATGCGGGCATTGTCAGGGAACGAATTTCCCGGAGGGCATGTTTATTTGTTATTGTCCGGCGTGCCACGCGTACATTCATCCGGGATGCTGGGACGCGCACGTTCGCGCCCGACATCACACGCAACCAGGCGACGCTGCCACAGCGCCTCTTATGCCGCGCCGAGGAAAGATCAGCGCCTACGGAATCATTCAGTGGGACAACAAGGGGGAGGAATAACGAACGTATGGCAAAACGAACAGAGCAAACGTCCGGATCATCATATAGTTTACTGGCACTGCTAAAACGCACGCTCTATTTGCATGAAACCTCGCCGATTGACGAATTGGTGGAAGAAGTCCACGAACGCATGATGAAAGACGTGACGCCCGCCAAATTGAAAGAGCAGTTCATTGAACCGCTGTTAAAGGGAAATCGAAGTTTTATCGAAGTTGGCGCAGGGACGAATGTCTGGAAATTAGCGGAAGGCAATCAAGTCAATGACGCGGTGTATGAAGTCTTTCGGAAATACCGCGCTCCCCTGAGCGAACGCCAGATTCTCAATCGCGTCGCGAAATTGGAACAAATCGCAGGGAATGTGCAGATTGTGCTCGATTTGAAGCATGATCCGCGTTTTTCCGACATTGACGGCGGCAAATATTGGATTTTGAGCGAATGGACAGTCATTAATGACTACGCCCGCTCGATTTTGTTAAAAGCGAAAAACGGCTTGACTGAGGAAGAATTGCTGGAACGAGTGACGGATGAATATCATGTCAATGCCGACACCTCCATTTTTATTCCAGCAATTGACGACCGATTTGTCAAAAAAGAGAAACGCTGGATTCTGAAGCGGTTTGTCGAGCCGCAGAAAACCAAACTGCGGCCAAGCCAGATTGATCGGCTCTATCAGGCGTTAAAGAAAAGCCCTGCGCCGATGAATATCGAAGAATTGACGACGACGATCCTCAATCTCCCGGCGAATATGACGGACGTGATCGAACGTCTGACGCTTGATCCTCGATTTGCGCTGGAAAACGGGCTCTGGGATACACGCGAACACGCAGAAGTCCGTTTATTGGCTGCCGCGCAGCCGCAGCCTGCCGCCGTCATCGAAACGACGCCAGACGAGGTGAGCGCGGAAACGGGCGAGGCAGAAATGCCGATCCCAGAAGCGGAAACCAGCGTTCCGCATGTTGAAGAAACCCCTGAAGCGCCTGTTATTGAGGAAGAACCGGCCATCGTTGAAGAGGCGGCGGCTGAGATGGAAGCGGACGAAGAGGTGGAGGACGAATCCGAGCAGCGCGATGAATATCGGGAACGCCTGCGCACAAAGGTGATTGATTTCCTCCAGGATGCCTTCCGAACCGAAGGCGTTGTGTATAATGCGGACATCATTGATCAATTTCTGAATTCGGATCAGAAAGAAGAACTCTTCGATCAATTTGTGTACGATCATTTTGTGAGTCCGGCGAAAGGCCGAATTCTGACCGAACATGATCTCAGCAAGTTCATGATTTATTTAGCCGAACCGACGCTGAATGATAAAATCATTGACCCTTGCTGCGGCACGGGCGATGTGTTGCTCCACATTTTAGAAATGCTGGACGATCAACTGCAAGATGCCGAATGGACGGAACGGGACAGCGTGCTGCAATACGAATTCCGCACCGGCCAGTTTTACTTTGCCCGGTTGACCGAAGACGAACGCGAATATTTCACCTTGCCGTTAGAGGACGACGTGGCGCGATGGCTGCCGATTCTGCGATTCTGCAAGCAGCAGCAGTTGACGGGCGTGGATGTTGACCGTTTTGCATGCCGCACCGCCGCGCTGAATATCGCGATTCAGGGGTTCCCGGAAATTCTTTTCCGTCAGGATAACGTGCTTTCCAGCAAGTTTATCGGCTCTGGCGTCTATGACGTGGTTATTGGTGATACGCCGACCGGTGACGATGCCCCGATGCGCTTTCTGCGCCGCAGTTTGACGCTCGCCAAGCCGGGCGGCAAAATTTTGCTGCTGCTGCCAGACGAGATGTTTCAGAATTACCGCTTCCGCAACGCGGCGCTTCGACGCCAGATGGTGGCGCAATCCATTATCAAGGCGGTGATTCGGATGCCTGAATCGGAAACCCCTGATGTGTTCGGCTCGCAGCGCACGTTGCTCTATTGCCTGCGCAAGCATCATGATGCGGAACAGGAATCGGAGATTTTTGTCGGCGAGGTCACGGATATCGAAGCCCTCTCGGAATTGATCGAAGTGTTCGATGACTTCGAAGCACCAGTGTCTCAGAACGATGCGCCGATTGACGGGGACATCGTCAATTACGTGCTTTCGTCCTATCAGCGAAGCGCCTATAACCTGTTTATCGAAGGGCTGCGGCGCGGCGCATTGCAGGGCAAAATGGTGAATGTCAATGAGTGGCTGGAGTTGCCAAAAGAAGAGAGCGAGGAAGAATAATCGTTGCTCCAACCCTGCCAGGGGGAAACCCCTGGCAGGGGATCTTTAGCGCTCAATGCGCCGTAAGGGGCGCACCGGTTCGGTCAACTCGAATTTCCCCGCTCGAATCCATTCTTTCAACGTATCGGCAATCTCTTTGGCTTTTTTATAGCTGGACAGCCCGGCAGTCGGGACTTCTTTGCCGAGCAACTGAATCTTCCCGCTTTTCAATTCTTTGTAGGACACTTCCGCGATGACCTCATCGCGGGCGTTCGGATAGTCCGATGAATAGTCCACGACCGGCGCGAAAATCTCTTCATCTTTCACCGCCGTACACCGCGCCATCTCTTCGTCTAAGATTGGAATCGGCACACCGATGCCAACCATCAAGCTGACGCCGTAGCCCGTGACAGATGCACCGCGCAGCCAGTCCGCCGACATCTGCTTGAAATCCCCCATCACCGCCAGCGTTCCGGATCCGCTACGAGGCACGCCGTTTTCGCTGCGTGGCGGGTTCGGATCATGCTGCGTCCCTTCCCAGCAGATAAAGCCTTCGCCGCCGCCGAGAAAAATCCGCGTGCCGATGCCGACGGTGCGCAGATACGGATCATTCAACAACGGGCTGAGTTGCCCGGCGCTGCAATAATTGGCGTTTCCAAGTTCCGGCTGCAATGCGCCAAGATACGTGTAGATCGTGCGATTGGCGTCACGATTCACGGCGACATTGTAATTTTGATACGCATTGCGCGGATTCATCAGCGTCGCAGAACGCAGCGTGTTGACGTTGATCCAGCCTTCGAACTCTTTGCGCGGATAGCAGTCCGTGCCATACGCAATGGCGCGGAGAAACACATCTTTGCCCGCCGCCAGGTCTTCGATAACATGCCCGCCGCCATAGCGGAATTCGCCGGGATGCACCTGATTGGCCGGGTCGTTTTCCTGCAATTCCGTCGCCCCAAGATAAAAATCCACCGCCGCGATGCCAGTGTAAGCAGGCACGTTATTCAGCCAGACCTTCTGCATCTTGATTTTCGGCGCGGTGTGGGGAATATTGAAAAAGACGCCCGACGAACACATCGGCCCGAACGTCCCGGTCGTGACGACATCGATTTGCTCCGCTGCTTTTTTCGCGCCATCTTGCTCGACAATATCAATAATTTCTTCCGCATTGACGACGACGGCCTGGCCTTTGCGGATTTTTTCGTTGATTTCTGCAATTGTTTTTGACATATTGTCCTCCAAAGAATATTTTTTCACATTTAAACTCGTGAAGTATAACTGTCATAGATTCACTTCCTAACATAATTTTTCAACCCACCCCTTGCCCCTCCAAGGGTGGGTGAGAAAAAATATTAGGAAGTGAACTGTCATAGATAACAAACCGTTTATGCGGAAGCGGGAATTCGTGTCAAACGTCAGATGCGCGGATTTACAAAATTTTCGCAGGGCAAAATATTCTTGACAGCGCTGTCAGGAGGCGGTGAAGATGTTGGCATGAAGATCGGAATTGTCTGCGGATATGGCATTGTGCCGGATGAGCGGCTGGTTGCGTATGTCCGGCGCGTCGTCGCCTGCGCTTCCGCGCAGCAGCTTGACACGCTGGTGCTCTGCGGCGGACGCACGGTTCGCGGCGTGGAGCAGACGGACGCCGCGACGCTGCGCGATCTGCTCGGCGAAGATGTGGCGCGGTTTCAGATCGTGTTGGAAGAAGCGTCCATTTCGACGCTGCATAACCTGCTGTATGCCCGCCAGTGTATCGCCGCCAGCCGCATGCCGGTCGAGTCGCTCTCGATTTTTTGCGATACGCTGCGATTTATGAAGGTGTTTTGTCTCTCGAAGATTCTGTTTCGCGCCTATCCCACGCGAGTGATCGGCGTGTACCGCCGTGAGCCGTTTTGGATGTATGCGCTTCAAATTCCATTTACGCTGCTGCAATGCGCGGGAGCGCTCTGTCCTCCGCTGGAACGGCTGCAATTGCGCGTCAGACGCCTCATGGCGCGGTCGCGGGAGTAACAGAGCGCCGCAGCGCCTTGTCAATGGCCTCCGCCGCTAACCGGTAGCCTTTTTCGGTATAATGCCCTCGCCCCCGAAACGGAATCAGCGACAGCGGATCGCGCTGCTGGCTGAATGTCTCGTGAATATCAATGACATCAATATTCGCCTGCCACAGCGCCGTCAAGATGCGTTCCCGGTGATGCAGCCGCGCCTGATCGACGCCGTCGTCATAGCGATCTTTGGCTGGAAGATAGACGACATGGAACGAGCCGCCCCAGTCGCTTGTCATCGCCTTTGCTTTCGCGAGAATCTGCGTCAAGAACGCGACCGCCGACTTCACCGGAAGCGTTTCGAACGGCGCGGGCGGCAATGCGCGCGGCGCGGGAACGGGCGACAGGCCGAATAGATTGCGCAGCCGCCAGAGTTTCAGGAATTTTTTCAACAGCACGGACGGGCTTTTTTGCTGCTCGAACCAGAAATGTTTGTCCTGAATTGCGGCGACATATTGCCGTTCCAATGCGTCCACTTCCGCCTGTCGCCCCAATAATCCTTGCGAGAAATCCTCGTCGAAATAGCGCATTAAGACGGCGTTGGCGGCATCGCGGGACAGATCGTCGAAATCGTTGCCTTCGTAATAGACCCACAGCACGACAGCCGGGCGAAGCGGCGCAGCAAATTCGTTCAGCGCGGCGAGTTCATGCAGCGGCCCGTTGCCGCCCATGCCGAGATTCAGGACGGTGTTTCCGGCGCGGCGCAGATGTCCGGCAAGGTCATCTGCGCGCCGAACGCAATACCCATGCGTGAATGAATCGCCGACAAGCGCCATATCAAGCGTTGGCAGCGAAAAGACGCCCGCCGGATTGTTGAACCCATGTTCGTCGCTCACGTAGGCGAGATGCGCCCCGCTTTCATTGCAGAGAATCGTCAGCGTGTTGGAAATGCCGCCAAGCGGAAGCGGCTGCGCGTCGGCATTCCATGTGGCGCTTTGATAGGAAAAATGCACGGGAAGCACAGCAGGAACGGCGGAGATGCCGCGCTCCGACAAATCTGCGATCACCTGCCATTCGGTGCGCATGTCGAAAAAGATTTTCAGGGGGCGGACAATGGCGGCTTGCCTTTCATAGCCGGGCGTGCCGGGATATTTCAGCAGGCCGAGCGAGAACGCGATGACCGGCAGCGTCAGGCAGAATTCGAGCGCATACAGCGAGAACGCCGATGACAGCAGCGCCAATGCGCCATTGATTTTGGCGTTGCCTCCGCGCGCGAAACAAAGCAGGCAAGTGAATGCTCCGACCAGCGCGAGGCCGCCGAAGATCGAATACAGCGAGGTTTTTTGCAAGGCAAGCGCCTGATCAGGCCGCCATGCGCGTTCGAAAAATATGGCGGAGAGGACGAGGAATACGGCGAGCGCAACGCCTAACACGCCCCTGGCGGCAGCATCGGCATGCCGGAATGTTGATGATTGACATGTGCGCATTACATTGAAAAACGCCAGTATGTTGACGTGTTGTCAACATACTGGTGAAAGAAATTATTTGGCATGGGCGCCGTTTCCAGATAGATAGCGCATATCTTCCGCCGCTTTTTGTTCGTCAACGAAATAGAACAATGCGCCGCCGATCAGGAAAAGCAGCGAAAGCGACGACAGACTGAGACGCGAGGCGATATTGCTGCTGAAACCCATCGAGCGCGCGAGTAAGCCGACACCGCCCATCAGCACTGGCCCGATGACGGTCGCGAATTTGCCGAGCATGTTATAAAAGCCGAAATATTCCGCCGCTTTATTCGCAGGAATAATCCGGGCGTAAAACGAGCGGCTGAGGGATTGGATGCCTCCCTGCACGCAGCCGATGACGATAGCAAGCGCGTAAAACTCGTTTTTTCCGGTCATGAACGCCGCCCAGATCGAAATGAACAGATAGGCGGCAATCGCGATGAAGATGCCGCGTTTCGCGCCGATTTTTTTGCCGAGGTAGCCGAAGCCGATGGCCGCCGGAAAGCCGATAAATTGCGTGAGGAGCAGCGCAAGAATCAAATCGCTCGGCTTGAAGCCCAGCGACATGCCATAATCCACTGCCATGCGGATGACCGTGTCCACGCCGTCAATATAGAGCCAATAGGCTGCGAGGAATAGGAAAATCATTTTCAGATGGCGAATTTCGCGAAATGTGCGCTGAATCTGACACAGCCCGTCTTTCACCATTGTCATTTTCGAGACAGTTTCAGCCTCTTTCGGCTCTTTGACGAACAACATCAACGGAATCGAAAACACTGCCCACCAGATCGCGACTGACAGAAAGGAAAAGCGCACCGCCTGCGCCGCGTCTGTCAGGCCGAACGTGGCGGGTTTCAAGGACATCCAGACATTCACCGCAAACAGCAGTCCGCCGCCAAGATACCCGTACCCGTAGCCTAAGCCGGACACCACATCCATTTTATCTTCTGTGACGATGCTCGGCAGCAGCGAATCGTAAAAGACGAGGCTGCCGGAAAAGCCGATGGTGCCGAACATATACAGAATCACCGCGAAGAGCCAGTGGCCTTGTGCGATAAAAAACAGGCTAAAGCTCATCAAGACGCCGAGATAGGCGAAAAAGAGCAGAAACTTTTTTTTCGCTGTACCCCGGTCAGCAATTGCGCCAAGTACCGGAGCTAAGATCGCCACCAGAATGCCAGCCAGCGAATTGGCGATGCCGAGACGAGCCGTGCTAATCGTTGGATCAACGCCTGCATTCCAGAAATCTTTAAAAAAGATCGGGAAAAATCCCGCCATAATCGTCGTCGCAAAGGAGGAATTCGCCCAGTCGTACATATTCCAGCCAAAAATCGCTTTTTTATCGTTCAATTGCATAGAAATGTCCTTTTTCTAAAAACAATAAACCCTGTCAACGCATTATGCCTTGACAGGGTTCAAATTTGTTTACCGCGCCGCTGGCTGCGGGGCAAGATATGGCAAGATTTCATCGCGATGCTGCGCGACATACTCGCAGCTTGGGCTTGCGCCGCATGAACGGCAGGTCATGTCATACGCCGAATTCATGGCCTGACATTCCGGGCAGCGGTAATGCGCCTCCATTTCGGCGAACCACTGCTCGAAGCCGACGTCGTTGATGCGTTTCTGGCTTTCCCAGAGTTCGATCCGGTGCGGACGCACGGCTTGAAATTCCTGAATGTCTTTACATGGGAATTCTTCACACGCGCCACAGAAATCAAGCCCTTTTTCCTTGGCGCAGCGAAACATCACGCATTCCGCGCAAAAAGGAAAGCGGCGAGCGGAACGGCAGCCATCGCAGGCGATTTCTTCGGGAGCGCGTCCTATTCTTTTCGCAAGGCGTTCTAATGATTCCTGACCTTCTTGAGTGGCGAGATACACGCCGCATGATGGGCAAAACAGGCCGCAGACGGCGGCTAACGTTTTATTTGGAGTCATATTTTCGCTCTACACCTCACAGGTTTCGAAAACCTGTGAGGTGTTCAGTCTCTCATTGTTATAGTTCATACAATTTTTCATCAACATTTGGGCGCGAGCGCCGTTCACCTTTGACGCCGCTTCCTTTGTTTTCCAACAAAAACGGCTCTTCATGTTCTAATACATCCCCCATCTCCGCTTCGATTTTGTCCGGGTCTTCGCCATGTTCCATGCGGTGCAGCGCTTCTTCCATCGCGGGTCCCATTGCCAGTCCGGTGGCGTCAGACAGCTTGCGCATGAGTTGCGCGGCCTGACGCGGATCATTTTCGTCAAGATGTTCGGCTTCTTTCGATAGCATCCCCATCGCCTTTTCCATTTTGGCTTCATCGAATCCCGGCGGCAAATCGGCATCTCCGCCGCCCTCGCCGTCCTCTTTTTTCCCGCCGGAAATCGCGGAGAACAGCGACACTTTCCGCTGCAACGCCACATTCAAGCAGGTCGGGCAATTCGGGGTTTTCTGCGTGTTGATCGTTCGAGACAGAAAATTATAGATCGTATGGCAATTCTGACAATAAAACTCGTAAATCGGCATGGCTTTTCCTCCCTCCTCGCGTATTATCCGCGATTTTTAATCAAAATAACCTCTATGATTTTATTGGCAATGTCCGTGTCAAGGTTCATTTTTCGCTGCAAATCATACAGAAAATCTTTCTCTTCGTCGCTGAGATACCCGTCGCTGACCGTCAAATCGATGGCTGCTGCAAACGCCGTGCGATACAACGGCTGCGGCAGCGAATGGAGGCAGAGATCGAGAAATTCATCCGTCTGTTTTTCCTTCAGCGCTCCCATCAGTTTCGCAAGCATGCGATCATATTGATTGGTTGTCCAATCCTTGAATAGACGCATCCGTGAAAACATAAAATAGATAAATTTGACTTCTTGTTCAGACAGTTTGTAATCTGATGCGGCGCTGGCGATGACGACGCCCGCAAATGCTTCGGCTTCGGTCAGTTTCAATGATTCAGATTGTTGGGCAGATGTATGCATCGTTCGTATCTCCTTTTCGTGATTGACGTGAAAGGCTTCCGACGGCTTGACACAGCCTCGAAAGTCTGAGAAACTTGCCGAAATGACTCTGAATAGCGGCATGGATTATGGCAAGAAAAAATCGTTGAGTTTTCAGAAATTTTGTATAAGGCGGGGGGGCAGGAAGGGGTTTTAGGTAAGAGAGGGAAGCACTGTCAGACACCGCAGAGGTGTCTGACAACTCTACAACAGGGGATTGAATTCCGGCTACAATCCACTCTTGTCTCCAGCAAACGCCGCGCTCATGTCAATGATGCCGGAGCAAGGCGGCGCGTTGTCAAGATAGATCGTCCAGTGAATCTGCGGTTGATATTCACGCAGATGGACATCTTGCGGCACGAATTCCACCAGCCATTTACCGCCGGGAAAAATTACGTGATCTTGCGGGAATATCTTCCTATTGTCCACTTGATAAAGCAACTGCATGATGCGCCGGAACGAGCAGCGAAGTTCGTCGCCGCTCTGAAACGGAATGCCGGGGCCTTGCAGCATCTCATGGCGACGGTATTCATCCGGGTTTTCGCCGATTTCCAGCATGGATTCCACGCTTTTGAGTTCGTCCTGAATGGCGTCTTCGCTATCCACAAACATGGTCGGCGCCCAGAGCTGCGGCTCGTCGCTGCCGAGCGTGATTTTCACGGACAGCAGAAAATCTTCGATGCTCTGCTTGCCGGTGTTGACAATCACAAGGTCGAAGCGGTATTGATGATGGTTGTCTTTGGTCAGAATTTCGCAGTTACCGAGTTCAAGAGCGGCGGTGGCGGCAGTGGCGCGAGACATTAAGAGTTGAACAAGATGATTCGGCGCAGGCTCGTTGCGCCAGCTATTGCGAATGTAATAGACGTAATTTCCGGACTGATACGCTGTGTTGCCGCGCGGCACGACAATCACATACGCCACCCGCCCGGCACGGCTGCCGGACAGCGGCACAGCATGGCAATGAATGCCGCCGAGCATCGGCCTGACACTGAAATCGGCGCTATGCTGCACCTGATCTAACGAGAATTGAGCGGGATCAATGCCATCGTCGAGGTCAAGCGCAACGCGAGGCCGTCCGCGATTCTCTTTAATGCCTAAGACAATCACGCCGCCTTCAGAATTGGCAAACGCGGAAATCTCTTTGCCGAGCATTCGGGTAAATCCCTGTCCTGGCAGGCAAAGCACAGAGGCGATAAATTCCAGCGTCAGGGATTCTGGCTGGCCGATGAGTTGCCGCAAATCTTCTTCTGTCCATTCTGACGGATATGTTTTCATGCGAAAAACGACAAGGAAATGTGTAGAAGGGGTGAAGGCGGCATCCTTTCTACACGCATTCTTGTCGTTTCTACCTGGCGTTTAATACGTCTGATTCTCTAATGACATCGCAGGTGTCGGCGTGGCTTCGAGCGCCTCGCCTGAGAGCGATTCGAAGGTGATGTTCATCTGAAACGGCGACGGATCGCGCTGAATCACGCCGGAAATACAACGATTATCTGGATGCGGTTGGTCGTAAATCGCAGGACTTGGCGTCCCTGTGCCGCGAATCAGATAGCAACGAGCAATTTTTTTCACTCCATGATAGGTATATGTATATGCGCCACAGTTTCGATCTTTTTCACAAGCGGTTTTGCACAACTGTAAATCTGGGCTGGGAAGGATGAAATTATAATAGTCTTCCCCAAGAGTCGTACGTTTCACATCATTTTCCATGTCGGGAAATTCGCCGCCAATCGTGATCGTGAGCAGCGTTTTCTGTGCCGGTTTCACATTAAACGTGAATGGCCGTTTTCCGATATATCCCTCTGGCACATCTCCCTTGAAATCCACCATCAGCATGTAATTGCCTGGTTCAAGCGTGAACCGCGTCTGATCCGGCGTGATCGCGCTGACGGGTTTCGCAGAGGCAACGGAAAAAATTTGTCCGTTCCAGGCGGTATGCGGCGTACCGTCGCTTTTTTGAATAATGGCTTCGAAATTAAAATGATCTGCTGCGACCTGCTGCGGCGCGACGGCAGGCGTTGCGCTTTGCGGCGGAGCAACCAGGTCAGTTTCGGCGAAGACAGTTGAACCTAATAACGCAAACACGCAGAACGTCAAAAAAGATTGTTTCATGAAATTCTCCCTCTGAACATAGAGTGTTTATAGGCGACTGACAAGCAGTTGTTCTCTCATCCGAACCGGCCTTCGATATAATCCGATGTTTCTTTCTGCGTCGGCGAAACGAAGAGCTCTTCTGTCGGCAGATGTTCGACGACGCGGCCTAAGAGCAAAAAGACGCATTCCTCGCTGGCGCGGCGAGCTTGCGCCATGTTATGCGTCACCATCAGAATCGTGTATGTCCCGCGCAGTTTCCAGATCAGTTCTTCGACGGCTTCCGTCCCTTTCGGATCGAGCGCGGAACACGGTTCATCCATCAGTAAGATGGACGGCTTGACCGGCAACAGTCGGGCAATGCAGAGCTTTTGCTGTTCTTCCAGCGACAGGCGGGTCGCTTTTTCTTTTAAGCGATCTTTCACAAACTCCCAGAGCAGCACTTGCCGCAGCGAGCTTTCGACAATCTGATCTTGCTCGGCTTTCGGGATTTTTTGTCCTTGCGCATGAAGATCAAGCCCGAACAACACATTCTCGCGAATCGAAATCGGCAGCGGATTCGGGCGTTGAAAGACCATCCCGACCTGTTTGCGAAGTTGGATCAGTTCCACTGACGGATCGTAGATATTTGAACCTAACACATCAATCGTTCCGGTCGTGCGAACATAGCCGATGCGTTCGTTAATCCGGTTGCAGCAGCGCAAAAACGTGCTTTTGCCGCAGCCGGACGGGCCGATCATCGACGTGATGATCCCTTTTTTGATCTGTAAACTGACATCGATCAACGCCTGAAACGTGCCATACCAGAGATTCAGCGTGTCGCTGCGGATGGCATAGTCCGGCGTCGGCGTCTGTGGCATATTCTTTTCCATGTTCATCTCAACACTCCCGCTCGTTGAGCTTATCGAAACGAGCAGCATGCGACGTTCCCTTCGACATGCTCAGGGAACGAGAATCATCATTATCAACCAAACCGTCCTTCGATATAATCCAATGTCCATTGTTCCTGCACATCGCCATTGAACATCTGTTCGGTGTTGCCGACTTCCATGCACTTGCCGTTGAGGAAAAAAGCTGTCCGGTCGGCGAGGCGATACGCTTGCTGCACAAGGTTCGTCACGACAATTACCGTCATTTCATTCCGCAGGCTTTTCAAAACGCCTTCGATGCGCATGGTCGTGACCGGATCAACGGCAATCGAAAATTCATCCAGCATCAGCAGTTCCGGCTTTTGCGCGAGGGCGCGGGCAATGGTCAAGCGCTGCTGCTGCCCGCCGGATAACATGCTGCCTAATGCGTTCAGGCGGTCTTTCACTTCATCCCACAGCGCGGCGCGAGCCAGGCAGCGTTCGACAATCTCATCCAACTCGGATTTTTTGCTGATGCCCGCAAGGCGCGGCGCAAACGCCACGTTTTCATAGACTGTCAGCGGTAAGCCGACCGGCAGCGGAAACACCACGCCGATCCGTCGTCGAAACGCATAGATATTTTTCAGATCGCGGATGTTTTGCCCGTCAAACAGCACGTCGCCCGTCACCTGCATATTCGGCGTGAAATCGTTCATCCGGTTCAGCGCCTTCAAAAACGACGTTTTCCCGGAATTCGCAGGGCCGATAATTCCTAAAATTTCATGCTCGTACACCGTCAAGTTGACGTTGTTGACAATCGGCATCGAATTGTACGACACCGAAAGATTTCTGGTCTCGATCTTGACCGGCCTTGCTGCGGTATGATTCGAAACAGGAGTCGCTGTTACCATTTTTTCTTCCCTCGCAAATACATGCGCAATGCAATCGAGAGGCTATTCATCACGAGAACGACAAGAATCAGCACGAGCGCCACGCCATACGGCAGCGCCTCCGGCACGCCAGGCACTTGCGTGGCGACGACAAAGAGGTGCAACGCAAGCGCCATTGTCTGGTCAAACACACCTTGCGGCAAAATCGGGAGGAAGAAGGCTGCGCCTGTGAACATAATCGGCGCGGTTTCGCCGGTAGTGCGGGAAACCGCAAGAATCACGCCTGTGAGAATGCCGCTGATGGAATTCGGCAGCACGACGCGGCGGATCGTCTGCCAGCGCGTCGCTCCCATGCTCCAACACGCCTCGCGAAATGCTTGCGGCACGGCGCGGAGCGATTCATACGTCGCCACGATAATCACCGGAATCGTCATGACCGCGAGCGTCAAGCCTGCCGCGAGAATGCTGGTGCCGAACCGGAAAAAGATGACGAACGCGCCGACGCCGAACAGGGCGTGGACAATCGAAGGCACGCCCGCGAGATTGATGATGCAGAGGTTGATCAGGCGCGTAAACCAGTTATCCGAGGCGTATTCGCTCAGATAAATCGCCGCCGCGACGCCAAGCGGCACGGCAGCCAACAGCGACACGAACACGAGCCAGATCGTGCCTAACAGCGCCGGAAAAATGCCGCCCGCCGTCATCCCTTCCGTCGGGCTGGTAAAGAAAAAGTCAATTGAAAGCATTGATCCGCCTTTCACAAGCAAAGTCAACAAGATGACAATGCCCGGAAGAATCAGCATCAACGTCATGAACAGGAACAACAGGCGGAATCGGTTCTGAATCCGCGCATTTTTGTGGTTGATGTCCGTCGCTGCGAACATGTGTGCTATCCTTTCAGGTAATTATTAACTCGTACCGCCGACGTCCTCGTCGGCGTGTCGAGAAAAGGCCGACGAGGACGTCGGCGGTACGTGTGCGTGTTTATCCTTTCCGAATGCCGCGCACGATTAAATCAGCGGTTAAATTGATGAAAAACGCGATCAGAAACAGGAGAATGCCAATCGTGAATAAGGCTTGATAATGCGGCGAACCGACGACCGTTTCGCCTAATTCGGCGGCGACCGTTGCCGTCAGCGTTCGCACTGAAGAAAAGATGCTGGTCGGTATGTTGATGGAATGGCCGGTTGCCATTAAGACCGCCATCGTTTCGCCGAATCCGCGCCCGACGCCCAACAGCACTGCGCCGAGCAAGCCATTTTTCGCGGCAGGCAGCACGACGCGGTAAATCACTTGCCAGCGCGTCGCGCCCATCGCTTCGGCGGCTTCGCGGTAGGAATCCGGCACGGCTTTCAGCGCGTCTTCCGCAATCGACACCATAATCGGCGCGGCCATCAAGCCGAGAATCACGCCCGCGTTGAGGATATTCAGCCCGACCGGCACGTCGAACAGGTCAATAATCAGCGGATTAAAAATTTTCAGGCCGATAAAGCCCCAGACGACCGACGGAATCGCGGCGAGAAACTCGACGGAAATTTTTAAAATTTCGCGCGTTTTTCCTTTCGCAAATTCGCCGATGTAAATCGCCGCGCCTAAGGAAAACGGAATGGACACCACCATCGCTAAGCCAGTGACGCTGACCGTGCCGAGAATCAACGCAAAAATGCCGTATTCATACGGTTGAATCGTGGGATCCCAGTATGGTGAGAGAAAAAACTCTCGTAATTTCAAATTGTTCAGAATGAACCCGAATCCTTCTTTGGCAACAAAGACGAAAATGCCGAGAATAAAGACGATTGCGGATATTCCGCCGATAAACACGACAATTTGCACGAGTTTATCAACATACCAGTCGCGTGTGCGCGTGTCTGCGGCTGCTGCCATCAGTCGGCCTCCTCTCCTTTGAACGCCTGAATCAATTCGCTCACTTTCGACGCAATATCGCGGTAGCGGGCTTCATATTCTTCCTGAATCTGCCCGCGTTCCCCTTCCGTCGGCAAGGGGGGGACATCCCATTCCATGACTAAAATTCGATACGGAATGCGTTCCAGCGCATTTAACGGCGACACATACTGTTTGATCGGCCCTTGCATGCTCACGATGATATGATTTCCGCTCAAATTCTGCAATTCTTGCGGCGAGAGATCGAACATTTTCGAGCGCTCTGGGGCAATAACAATCCCTTTGCGATCTAAAAATTCAATCAGCATCGGGGAAGGCATATTGGTCGCTTTTGTCGAAAAACTGGCGTATTCCGCGCTTTTGGGATACAATTTCCGCCCGATGCATTCCGCCATTTTGCCGAGCGTGTTGTTTTCATCGAGAAACCAGATGGTGTAGGTGCGCGGAATGCGCTGCGTTCCGGCGACGGCGAAAATCAGTTCGGTGCAGATGTTGCTCGCCTGGTCTGCGACACGAATCAATTTGATGAACACATGCATCAAGCGAAACATGTCTTCTGTGGCTTCCGGCGCATGTTGGCAGGTTTGCACTAAACGGTCGAGAATCCCCTCAAATACTGTTTCGACAGCCTTTGCCATTTTTTTGGTGGTCTGCGCCATTTCAGCGTTATTCTGCTTGAACGCTTCCATCGCCATTTGCAGCGTGCTGTTCGAGGTATCCGCGATCCGCTCGATTTCGTAAGCTAATTCTTTGGGAATCGGCGTGTCAAATTGAATCGCTTCCCGCGAAATCGTCACGGCGTAGTCGCCGATGCGTTCCAATTCGATATTCACGCGGATAATGGAGGAAATCGTGCGAAGATGCGCTCCGCTGGGGAGGTGAATCGCAATGAATTTATGGCAGCGCTCATCAATCCGATGTAACGCGCTATTGATGAGTTCGTCCCCTAAAATGACCTGTTTGGCGAGATTGTGATTGCCGGTCAGCAGCGCGTGGACGCTGTTTTTATACGCCTGAAGCACTTTATCGCCGACCGCCAGCACATTTTCGCGAATTTGCGTCAAATTCCGATACAACCGTTCTTCGTAGATAGCCATTGTTTACTCCTTCCCGCACTGAATATGGCGCACAGGGGCGTAGCCGATATGCGCAATAATGCATTGTCCGTCATCGCTCAAAATCCAATCCAAGTAATCCTTAATTGCCCCGGACGCTTCGCCGTTGGTGTACATGAACAATGGGCGCGAAATCGGATAATGCCTGCTGATCGTGTTTTCTAATGTCGGCAGGATGCACTCGCCCCCGTCGGTCTTCGTGACGCAGGCGACGTTGACATGGTCAGTCGCGTAGGCAATGCCGCTGTAACCAATCGCGCATGGAGTTTTTTCCACTAAATCCACCACATCTTTCGAACCGTGCATATCTAACGTGCCGAGCGTGTATTTTTCTTTTTTCCCAAGCACCGCTTCATGGAAATACATGTATGTGCCGGAATTGTTTTGCCGTCCGACCAGAACAATCTGCTGCTTGCGGCAGCCCGCCACTTCGACGCCGAGGTCTGTCCAGTGTTTCGCCGTGCCGCTGCGACCGTAGAGATTTTTCAATTGCGCGAGGCTGAACGAGGAAAGCGGATTGTTCGGGTGCAGATAGATCGCGAGCGCGTCGTAGCCGACAATATACTCGACCGGATTCACGCCGTTGATCCGCGCTTCTTCAAGCTCTTTGGCGTCCATTTCGCGGCTGCTGTTGGCAATGTCCACCGTGCCGTTAATCAACGCCGCAATGCCTGTGCCGGAGCCTCCGCCGGAGACGGCGACCGCGACATCATGGTTGACCTCTTGATATTTTTCCGCCCAGGCTTGCGCCACGTTCACCAACGTGTCAGAGCCTTTGTTCTGAAGCACGGTGCGGGCGTGGGCGCTTCCGCCATAAATCACTGTGCAGAAGATGAATATCAGAATTGTTTTGTTTGCCAGTTTCATTGTCATCTTGCCTTCCATTCTCTCATTGATTCTATCTGTAATGGCACAAAAGTATGGTCAGGAGAAAGCTGTCAGACACCTTGAAGGTGTCTGACAGCTTGTCCACAACCTTGCGTGTCATTACATCTATCAATTGTTATTGCTTGATAGTCGAACTCAATTGCTCAATCGAGATGCCGTCTTGTTGAGTGACTTTTTTTGGCTTTGACATAAAGTGAATGCCTAAGATAGCCATCACATGGTATTCGTCTTTATACATCGAATACTTCCTCCCGCGTCAATAATCGAACCGCGTTATGCTCAACCTCTGCCCGGCGTTTCATCAGTTCTTTGCCTTCTTTCGTCAATAAAAGATAGAGGGTTTCCAATTCCTGAGCGGGCAGAGTACGGATAATTTTTGTAAGATGTTTTCCTGAGATATTGACTATGACTTCTGGCATATACATTCCCCGTTGTCTCAATTCGACGCATTCGTGACATGAAACGCGCGAGACTGTCAAGTATTTTTTAATATGGCACGCATAAAGCTGTCAGACACTTTCAACGTGTCTGACAGCGTATTCATCCAATGGCAGCATTTGACAGACCGGGCAGATATGCGTGCTGCGCTGGCCGACGATCAGGCGCTCAATCGGCGTCTGACAGCGCGGGCAGGGCGCATTGGTACGCCGAAAGACTTGCAGTGCTTCGCGATGCCGTCCTTGCTGTTTGTCAATCGAATAAAAATTCGCCTTGCCATTCCCAAGCGTCGTGCCGCCGTATGCGATGCCGCGCCGCAACACATGCCGGATCGCGGCATGCAGCGCTTCCGCGTCTTGCGGCGACACCGTCGAAGAGAGGCGGCGCGGATGCAATTTCGCTTCCCAGAGCGCTTCATCCACGTAAATATTACCCAATCCCGCCAAAAACGTCTGATCCAGCAGCAGCGGCTTTAACATGCGCTGATGTTCATGCAGTTTCACCAGGAGCAGCGCGGCGGTAAAGTCTCCGGACAGCGGTTCGACGCCTAATTTCCCGACCACGTCGTCCACATTCTGCGCGAGATACATCCGCCCGAATTTGCGCGGATCGTGAAAGCGGAGTTGCTTGCCGCGATCTAAATCAAGCACGATATGCTCATGTTTTGCGCGAGGCTCGGCGGGATCAACGAGATGCATGCGGCCTGACATCCGCAGATGAATCAGCAGATGCTCGCCGTTCGCGAAATCCATGATAATATATTTCGCCCGCCGCCAGATGTCCGCGATGGTCTGTCCTGCAATCCGACGGCAGAATTCCTCCGCCGACGGCATGGCGACGCTGCGCGGCCAGAAGACGTCGGCGCGGGCAATCGTCGCGCCGACGATTCCGGCAGCGCGCAGGTCATTGACAACAGTTTGCACTTCCGGTAATTCCGGCATAGCAAGCCTCCTACGTCATACCGAATTGTCTTAATTTACCACGAAACACACGAAATACACGAAAAGATGACAGTATTTCCTGAGAACGCAGACGAATGCCGTGATTTTTTGTGTATTTCGTGTGTTTCGTGGTAAATAATTACCGTCAACATATATTTCATGACAATCGCATTTCCTGCCGTTCACGAAAAAGTCAATAAAAGATTGCGGCTTTTCTCCGTCGAGATTTTTCATGAAAACAATTGACAGATTCGACGGCGATATGTATAACATAGGCAAGACAGGGCGCGATGATTGTGACGTGTGAATACGGTACAATACGAGGTGCGAAAAGGCGCATCATGAAAGGGGTTATTCTTTGCATTGATGATGAAGAAATCATTCTCAACACGCTCAAACGAGAATTACGCGAAGAATTTGGCGCATTCTATGATATCGAGCTTGCGCGGAATCAAGAGGATGCCCTGCATCTTGTGGGCAGCCTCCTCGAAGAAGGCGTGATGCTGCCGGTCGCCTTAGCCGATTACGTTCTGGCGAGCATGTCTGGCGGCATTGCGCTGCTGCAAGAAATTCATCGTCGTTCTCCTACGACCAAAAATATTCTGCTGACAGGCCAGATCAGCGCGGAAGGCATCGCGCAAGCCGTCAACGCCGCGAATCTCTACCGGTTTATCCCGAAACCCTGGAACAAGCACGATCTGATTCTCACCGTCAAGGAAGCTATTCACAGTTATTATCAGGAATTTTCCATCCATCGCAAAAACGAGCAATTGGAATATTTGAATCAGACGCTGCAAGAATATGCGAAGACGCTTGAACAGAAAGTGGCGGAACGAACGCAGGAATTGCACCAGGCCGTGAAAACGCTTGAAGAGGCGAATCAGCGGTTGACGCAGGAAATCGCGGAACGGAAGCAGGCGGAATATTCGTTGCAGACGGCTAAGAAGAACCTTGAGGCGCTCTTTAACGCTTCCGCAGACGCGCTGATCGTGACGGATGTCCAGGGCGGCATCGTGGATGCGAATCCGCAGGCTGCCGCGATGTTTGGCTATGCGAAGGATGAGTTGCTGCGCCTTCGCCTGAATCGCTTAATTCATCCTGCTCATGCGGAATGCGTTGAACTGTTTGTCAGGAACGTGAAAGCCGACGGAATGGCTCAGGCTGAACTGCTGCATATCCGCGAGGATGGCTCGCCGTTTTATGTTAATATGCGCGGCTCGTTAGTGGAATACAATGCGAGCGAGCATCTCCTGGTGATTATGCATGACAGCACAGAGCGCAAGCGGACGGAAGAAGAGCTTTCCCGCGCCAAGGACGCGGCAGAGAGCGCCAATCGCGCCAAAAGCGAGTTTCTTGCCAACATGAGCCATGAATTGCGCACGCCGCTGAATGCGATTTTAGGCTATGCCCAGATTTTCCAGCGCGATCCGGCGCTTGTTGAGCAGTATGGCGCGCAGATTGACACGATTCATCGCAGCGGGCAGCATTTGCTCCTGATGATTAACGATATTTTAGACCTGTCCAAAATCGAGGCGGAACGCCTTGAATTGGAGCTTGTTCCGGTGAATCTGCTGGAATTTTTGAATACGTTCGTGAAAATGATCCAGATTAAGGCGCAGAGCAAAGGGATCGAGTTTCGCTATGAGTTGCGCCAGCCGCTTCCGCAAACTGTCGTCATGGATGAGCGGCGCTTGCGGCAGGTGTTGCTCAATCTGCTCGGCAATGCGATTAAGTTTACCGAATTGGGCTGGGTGGCGTTGCGCGTGTTTACCACGCCTGCTCGGGAGAAAGACACGACACGCATCTGCTTTGAAGTTCAAGACACCGGCATCGGCATTGCCTCGGATGAACTCCAACGGATTTTCCGCCCATTTCATCAAGCGGGCAATCGTCTGCTGCGCGGCGAAGGCACGGGGCTTGGCTTAACGATCAGCCAGCGCTTAGTTCAACTGATGGGAAGTCATATTCAGGTACATAGTCTGGTCGGCGAAGGGAGTCGGTTCTGGTTTGAATTGACGCTGCCGCGTTCGCAATACGCTGCGAAAGAGACCATCGCGCCGCTGACCGCCGAATTTCGACATGTGAACGGCTTCCGCCTGCTGTCTGGCGTTGACCGGCCTCCGTTTCGCATATTAGTCGCCGACGACCAGAAAGCTAATCGCGACGTGCTGACAACGATGCTCCGTTCGCTCAATTTTGACGTGAGCGAAGCGGATAATGGGTTCGACGCGCTGCATGTGGCGCAAATCTTCAAGCCGGACGTGATTTTTCTTGATATTATCATGCCGATTATGGACGGATTCGAATTTATCCATCATATCCGCAATATCTCGGAATTAAAACAGGCGATTATCATCGTGGTGTCTGCCAGCGTTTTCGAACAAAACCGCGAAGACGCCGTTGCCGCAGGCGGCGACGATTTCCTGTCGAAGCCGGTGCAATTCGACGCGCTGTTAGAATGCTTGCAGCGGCATTTGCAGATCGAATGGCGATACGATTCTGTCCCGGCGGCTCCGGCTGCGCTTCAAGTGATTCGATTTCCTTCGCTCCAGACGCTCGAACAATTGCGGGCAGCGGCGTTTGCCGGCGATTTGACAGGCATTGAAACCTTGCTGGATACCCTGAAAGGACAGGAAGCGTCTTATCTGTTATTTATCGAGCAGATCGAGCATTTTCTACAGCGATTCGAATTCGAGCAGATTCTTCAATTTCTTTCATCAGGCATAGAGGGGAGTAAACGATGGAGCCAGTGATTTTTACAGAAAGCACGATTCTGGTCGTGGATGATCATCCCGAAAACCTCAAGGTCTTGACAACCTATCTCAAAAACCTCGGCTGCGGCATCCGCGTGGCGATGAATGGCGAGAAAGCGCTTGAGTTAGCCGGAGATTTCAGGCCTGACTTGATCCTGTTAGATGTCATGATGCCGGGAATCAACGGATTCGAGACGTGCCGCCGCTTAAAAGAATCTGAGCGGACGAAAGACATTCCGGTGATTTTTATGACGGCGTTGGCGGAAATGACCGATAAATTGCAGGGATTCGACGCGGGCGGCGTGGATTATATCACCAAGCCGCTGCAACATGAAGAAGTGGTGGCCCGCGTCAAAGCGCATTTGCTGGTACAGCATCTCCAGAGGCAATTGCGCCAGAAAAATGAGCTTGTGCAGGAGCAAAACGTGCATTTGCAACAGTTGAATGAGGCATTGAATCATTCGAACGCCAATAAGGATAAATTTTTTTCGATTATCGCTCACGATTTACGCAGTCCATTTGCCGGGATCATCGGTTTAACCGAACTGATATTAGAAGAAATTGACGATGTTGGAAAAGACGACATCCGCCGCTACGTGCGGCAACTGAAAGATGGATCCGAAAAGTTGCTCGAATTGCTTGACAATCTTTTGACATGGTCGCGGTTACAACGTCAGACAATGGAATATTATCCGCAGCGCATCGACCTGCGGACATTTGTGATCCGCAATTTCTCGCTGTTTGCCGCGGTCGCCCAACAGAAACAGATCACGCTGCGCCATGCGCTTGATGAGCCATTATGGGCGTATGGCGATATAAACATGGTCAATACGGTCGTGCGGAACCTGATGTCAAATGCGCTGAAATTTACTGAATCCGGCGGAACCGTGACGATCTCCGGACAGAGAGATGCCGAGTACGCGCGATTATCCATCGCAGATACTGGCATCGGCTTCATGCCGGAGCAACTGACGAAACTCTTCCGCATCGAGGAAAAATTTCAACGTCAGGGAACAAACGGAGAAAGTGGCACAGGGTTGGGGTTGATTCTTTGTAAAGAATTGATTGAAAAAAATCATGGACAGATTTGGGGAGAATGTGGCAGTGGTCGTGGAAGTATTTTTTATTTTACACTACCGGCATCCGGCCCGGACAACGAGGAGAATAAGGACGTTGTATGGTAAAAAAAGCGATTTTGTGCGTGGATGACGAAAAAATGATTTTGCACAGCCTCAAAGCGCAGATGAAAAAGCATTTTGGGGATCGGTACCAATATGAATTTGCCCAGAGCGGCGATGAAGCCTGGGAAGTCATCGAAGACCTGCATCGCGACGGCATAAAAATCCTGATTATCGTCTCAGACTGGCTGATGCCGAATATGAAAGGGGACGAATTGCTGATTCAGGTACATCATAAATATCCCGATATTGTGAAAGTGATGCTGACTGGTCAGGCCGACCACGAAGCCATCGAGCGTACCGAACAGCTTGCAAACCTGTATCGCTGCCTGCATAAGCCCTGGACGGAAGATGATCTGATTGAGACGCTGCTGCACGGGCTTGGCGACACGGAATGAACGCAGGTGTCAGACACGTTCGACGTGTCTGACATCGTTGATATAGCATGGAAGCCTGGAATATTCTTAAATCTGAAACCGTGTTCGAGCATCGCTGGTACACGCTGCGGCAGGACTGGGTGCAATTGCCGGACGGGCGGCTGTTAGACGATTATTTTGTGTCCGTGCGGCCTGATGTGGTCTTGATTTTGGCGGTGACGCCAGACGGTCATGTGCCGTTAGTGCGGCAATATAAACATGGCGTGCAGAAAATTTTGTTAGAGCTGCCCGGCGGATTTATTGATCATGGCGAAATCCCGCAACGCGCCGCCATGCGGGAATTGCGGGAAGAAACCGGCTACGCGGCAGACGAATGGCATCTGCTCGGCCAGGTGCATGACAATCCCACCAAAGATACGAATACCGATTTCCTTTTTCTTGCGCTGAACGCCGTCAAACGCCAGGAACAATCGCTTGATCCGAACGAACATATTCATATCGAACTTGTGCCGTTCGAGTGCCTGTCGTCGTTGATTCTCGATGGAAGCATCTGTGTCGGCAATTCGATTTCCACGATTTTTTTTGCACAGCATTGGTTGAATATCTGAATATCACACATGAGAATTGCCTTATATATACCACGAATTACACACAAAAAGGAGTAAAAAATATGTCAGAAAATG
>CAZMEO010000010.1:0-30754 GCA_964565315.1 uncultured Candidatus Moduliflexus sp.
TGATGATTGCCGCTGGGACTGCTGCCGGACTGAGTTTTGCCAACGACCAACACCAGACTCCAACAATTGTGATCTCAGCCTCAGACCCGATAGGAAGCGGGATTATCAAAAGCGCTGAAGATTCTGGTTATGACCATCTTTTTGCTCAAGTTGATCCGGATCGTTATGAGCGGCAGATTCAAATTTTTTACGATATTATCGGCTTTCAAAAGTTAGGCGTCGCGTACGAAGATTCCGACAATGGAAGAAATATCGCGGCATTGGATAAAATTCGAAAGGTTGCTGATGAGACAGGTTTCGAGGTGATCAGTTGCTACACTAAAGACGAGGTACCTGATGTAAAAATTTCGGAAGAAAGCGTCAAACAATGTTTCCGCGAATTGAGTGGAAAGGTAGATGCAATTTACGCCTCAGTTCAAAATGGACTCAACAAAAACAGCATGCCAGATTTAGTGCAGATTGCTAATTCTCATCACATTCCAACATTTGCTCAAGGTCGCTCGGAAGAGGTGAAGGCCGGTTTTTTACTTAGCATTTCACAAGCAGGCTTTAAATACCTCGGACGATTTCAAGCTGAAGTTATTGCTAAAATATTCAATGGTGCAAAACCCCGGCAGCTGGATCAATTGTTCGAAGATCCGCCGAAAATTGCGATCAACCTTAAAACCGCTGAAATTATTGGATATGATCCTCCCGTTGATGTATTAGGAGCGGCTGACGAAATCTATCAGGAAATAGAAACACTTAAATGATTTTTAGAAAGCGAACACATCAAAAGTCTTTAAGACTTTTGATGTGTTTATAGTAATGGTTTTTTATTACAACACATTTATACAACGTTATTTTTATTTGACAACTATTTTTTCTCTCAGTAGTTGTGCACATTCTGCTGAGATTTGTTTTTCCCATCCTGGTTGGCGTAATTTACAGGGAATCGCATCCATCGCAGTCTCACATATATCCGCTATATGGGCTTCTCGAACAGTAAGCGATAACATTTGTTCAATATTATGGTTCGTTATTCCTCCGTTCGTGATAATCTCAATAGGACCAGCGGGAATAAACACATCATTCATTGCTCTGCTCATGATTGCTAACATCCCATCAAGATAGAAATCTACCGGAACTTGTGCAACAATTTGGGCAATATCAGAATATCCTGAAGTTTTTTGTAAAGCAGCCACTAAGCCTCTTTGCATATCTGAGAGATATTTTCCTTGAAAATAGCCTCCGATACAAATGATGCCGCGAGCAAATGCAAGTGTCAGAAAACAAAGAAACAGTGAAGGAAGAAGTCTATTTGCCTGTAACTCATAGATAAGTACAGATGGAGTAAAGGGGATTTCCCAGTAATTACCACGATCATCAATCCCAGAAAGCACAAGATGGTTTACATGATTTGTAATAAGTGTAAGTGGAATCTTTCTTCCGAGATTATCAATCCCCCAAAAAAAAATTGTTCCAGCTTTTTCAGCGCCCCTTTTGTGGGCTATATCCAAAGATGGTTGTAATCGTTGTGCAAGTTTTTCTTGTTCCCAACAAGCAATAAAACCATTCAATTCTTCTAACACATTTGTTCTCAAATTCGGATCAAATAATACACACGAAGCAAGGCTATTTGAATTTTGCAAATCAATTTTTAATAATTCGGTTATGATTTTTTCGAGTTCAAGATATGCTAACTCAGGAAACGAGTTTGTATTTGAAAAAAGCCGTTTCCAAATGCGATTATTTAAAATGACCGCTTGTTGTGAGTAATTTGATAGAGCTTTAACTGTAGAGGTATTATAATCTTCTTGAAGAATTTCGGATAACACTTTGGCGGTCTGAAAAGAGATCACCCCATCATGCAACATTTTATCTATACGTATTTGAGCTGTGGAGAACATGGTCTGAGTCATTGCAGGGGCAATACTAGACACCCACCGTCTGAATTTATTGGGGAATATTGGTAACTTTATTGGCATCGTTTCAAGTGCAAGTGAATTGATTTGGTATATGAGAACCCCTTGAGGGTATGTGAGATTATCAAGAGGAATATTTCCACAGGCCAATACTAAAATCGTTGTTGTTGACGTTATGCCACTTATCGAATTGAGACTCCAGATTAATTTTGCCTGAAATGTTTGCGCGAAATATTCGACGCCATGGTGATTAGTAGTAAGAATAACAGGACTTTTTTTAATATCTCCTACGACTCGCTGCGCCATGTTTTGTCCCAATAATGGCGTAATATAATCATATAATACGTCGAATAAATCTTGTTGCGGTTGATATGACGGGACAGCGGTTGCTACCAATTGTTGCCCATATTCGGCAAGCGTCATATGCCCATAACGTTCAAGCGCCCGCTTAACGACGGGAAGATGCTGACAGGCGATCTCAAGATATTGTTCTGCTAAAGATGGAAATTGGGACATTATCGTGTTATCAGTACCGTTTGAAACGACGCTTTACTGACTGAAAGAACATTATTCTCAATCAGGATGAGCCGAATCATTCTGCGTTAAGATTAGATATCTCAATTTTACGATTTGTCTTCGAAAAAAGAATAAATACGAGCGTGATCAATAAATATGCAATCCCGAAATAGGCAACCATTCGCGTTATATTTTGAGCAATGACGATGGTTCCAAAGATGAACGGTCCAATGACCTGGCCAATCTTCTCAGCAGAAAAAAAGATGCCCATTGCCTTGCCATCTCCTAATTCCTGCGTGACTTTTAGTTTCAGCGCATACGCGCGAGACGCATCGAAACTGACCGAAAGCCCTAACAAAAGGATTGCTAACAGCGTGGCAAAAAGCCCGCCCCATACATAAAAAATCAAAAACGCGGCGCTCCCTAATAGGCCATTGATAATGAGATAGACTTTTTTATTTTCGGAAGCGTCGATATATTTACTGATGAACGGAGCAATATAAATCAGGCAGAGTCCGAAAATCATATAAACTCGCCCGATATTCGATTGCGATTCTCCTAAACGATTCAGATAAATCGGATAAAAATAATTGATAAAGCCGACCCCTGCAATCGCACTTGGGATAATTGCAAGCGCCATCAAGCTGAAGATATATCGGTTCGTCAGAAAATGCCACAACTTTTTAATGGATATCCGTTCAGCGTGTTGTTTGATGAGGCGAGATTTTCGGGATTTGAATGTTTGCCGCATGAAAATTACGGTGTAGAAAATGGTCAGGACAAGAAGCGTTGCCCCGAACAAAAAGACCGGGCGATACCCTACGCGATCAGCTAACATTGCACCAGCTGCCCCGCCGCAGATGCTCCCGGCGAAAATCCCTGCAAACAGGTGCGCCAATCCCTGAGCTTTATTCGATTCATCAGCAGAGGAAATCACAAAGCCTTGTGCTGAGATCAGCGCTAAACCGTATCCAAAACCGGTCACGCCTCGTGACAAAATAAATTGTAACGCATCAGGCGCTATCCATGAATAGATATTTCCGATACCCGCCAAAAAAAGGCCGGTCAAAAACGGCTCGTGCCATTTTCGACGATCAACCCAGACGCCAGCAACCGCAGTCGCAATTCCCGCCAAAAGCATCTCCGCGGAAATCGGCAGCCCCATCACCATATCTTTAGATAGCCCAAAAAGCGGTTCATAGAGTTTTTCGATATGGAGCGGGACAAAAGAAATGCAGCTATCCATTCCAAACAAAAAAAGAAATGCCGCCGGTCGCATTGCACTATAATGAATATGCTGTTCTTCAACTTCGACCATCTGCATTTCGAGCATCTGAAAAATCAAAATAAGCAATTCTCCTAAAAAGAGCATCGAAATGACGAGAATCGTTCCAGAATCAAGCGCGATGTCTAATAATTTAGCCACAATCACATCTCTGGAAAGATTGGTTGAGATATACCCTTCCGGCGTCGTCGTTGCTGAAATATAGCCGGCGACATCGCCGCCTTTCAGGAGTTGAATACTGATATTATATTGAGGATCGTTCGCATTCAGCAGCGTTAAGGCTGTGCGCTGATGATCGACTGACGCTTTTTGCAGATCGACCCCGCCGTCTTTGGTCGCCATGTAGAGGGGCATCTTTTGAGTATTCGAAATGATAATATCCTGTAATTCCGGCGAAGACGCGATGATTTCGCCTAAGATGGCATCCATCTTGACCAATTTTTCGATGCCGATCCCCTTGCTGAAGAAAAATTCAATATCTTCTTTCAAAAGCGTGGTCAATACTCTGGTTTTTTCTTTATTAATATCAACATAGTAGTTTTTAAACGCATTGGCATTCAACGCAGTAAACAACAATTGCGACCCACCGACGAACAAGAACATCACCACAGAGACACGAAGCCTGGCTAACTCCCCGGTAGAAGATTTTCGAAGGGGCATCACATTTAACACCAGAATCAACAACAGCGCGCTGCCGCCTGAAATTTCAAGAATGACACGAATGCTCTGGTTGCGCACTGAGGTCAGCAACGCTTTGATTTGCGCTTCATCAAACGTCACAATCGCCGAACCGAGCCAGGTCTTTTTCATATCGCGGATAGGAATCGGAATAATATACGTGGCCTGATATTTGAAATAACTATCCACAATCCCTGCTTGTTCTTGCGTATAATTCGGACGCGCCTGTTCCGGCAGCATTGTATTCACCAAATCCATATTCGTGCTATAGATAATCTTCCCGTCCGGCAAGGCGATAGAAACTGATATATCAGAGGTGACTGAGGTAAAAAAATGCTCGGTGCGCGATTCGGAATTCATTGAACGTGAAATGTGTAATTTGGTATCCTCCAGCACCTTGTCCATCCCGATAAATTTATCCAAATTTTTGCCGAATTTCAGCGATTTTTCAATATTACGCTGCAAATCTTTACCAATGGCATTATATTGCGACGCAATCGAGGCAACATACAATTTTTCTAATGAATTTAAACTCAACATCGCGTTAAAACCTAACGCGAGCATCAATAACACAATGGCGCTTGCGATGAGACGCAGTTTCAATGAACGTCCGTTCCGTTTCGGCTGATGTTCCTGAGATTTCATAGCAACTCCTGAAGACAACATGACCACGTAATGATCGTGCGAATGATGATCTTATCCCCACAATTGGGAGAACTTACAAAAAGAGACACCGCATGTCGTAAAAGGTTACGTGAATTTCTCAGGTGGAAGTCGAAACGACAACTTCGACCTCCACCAATAGTTCCCTGAGAATACCAGAGTATAATTTCTTGTCAAGCTCAATTCACGCGAGAAGATGGAATACTCTCAGTGTGTTGCGCATTATTTTTATCAATTTTTAGTGGACAAAAGATGCAGGCCGCCGCAACGATTGGTTGTCTGGCAGATGCCGGGAAAGCCGCTTGCAGACATCGGCATTCCTGGCATCGAACCGCTCAACATTTCTATGAAATTTGATCGATCCATCTTCATCGGCAAGTTTACGCAAGAAGCGAACGAGGTCATTCACGCAGTCAATGAAGGGCTGATTCAATTAGAAAAAGCGCCTCAGCAGACGGAACGGCTGAAACCCATTCTTCGTTCGGTTCACACGCTCAAAGGCTCAGCCAATATTCTCCATCTCGACCAGATCAGCCAACTGACGCATAACATCGAAGATGTCCTGACCGCCATTCAGGATAACGATATTCCCGTGACTCCCGCGGTGATTCAATTGCTGTTCAGCAGCATCGACATGCTGAGCGCCTGCATTCAAGCCGCCCAGAGCGACGCCGCCGACGCGCTGGATACTGCCCCGATTTGCAGCGCCTTGCTTCAAGCCGCGCAAGGACAAGCGGTCGCCATCCCTGATGCGCGTGAGCATCAGATGCCGGTTGAGGTGCCGGAGCCTGTTGAATTTCGACCGCAGGAATCCCGGTTTGTTGACCTGAAAAAAGGGGGAGACGCCATTCGCGTTCCCATCGGAAAATTAGACCATGTCGTCAGGCTGGTCGGAGAAATTACTATCGGCCATAAAAAATCAGAGCAGCGCCTCGACGCATTAAAAGAAATTCAGCAGCGCGCCAAAACGCTGACACAAGCGCTGCAACGCCTCAGTCATCACGATGAAGGCCGCCAGCATGCGCTGGAAGACGCGCTTGAACACGGCTTGCAACTGCTGAAAGAGATTGAACACCAGTTCCGCATGGAGCGCGACGATTTTGCCGCTCGCGAGATCGCGATCTCCGAATTATACGATGACGTGCTGAATATGCGCATGTTGCCGCTCGCTGAAATTTTCGAACATTTCCCTCGTTCCGTGCGAGATATGGCGAAAGATGCGAAAAAATTGATTGACATCCGCATTGTTGGCGAAGAAACGACGCTGGACAAAAAAATCATCGAACAACTGGAAGCGCCGCTCAATCATTTATTGCGCAATTGTGTTGATCATGGCATCGAACGCCCAGAAGAGCGAGCCGCGCACGGGAAATCGCCAACCGGCCTGATTACCATTTCCGCCTCGCATCAAAGCGGGCATATTCGCATCGAAGTCACCGACGATGGGCAGGGAATTCAGCGTGAAAAATTGAAAGCGCGGGCGATTCAGCGCGGGATGCTGACAGAAGAGGCGGCGCAAACGCTGTCAGACGTTGAATTGCTCAACTTAGCGTTTTGGCCGCGCCTGAGCACCAGCGAGTTGATTACCGATATGTCAGGGCGCGGCGTGGGCATGGATATCGTGAAAACCACGATAGAGACGCTGAAAGGCACGGTGGCGCTGACCTCAACGCCCGGCAAAGGGACGGCATGCGTGTTCACTGTGCCAGTGTCGCTGACCTCGCTGCGAAGCCTGATTGTCAAAGCACGCGACAGCGTGTTTGCGATTCCGATTGACGCGATTGAAGAAACCCTTCATGTTACGGTTCAAGAATGCCTGTATATGACAGGCCATGTGGCGATTCGCCATCGGAATCAACTGATTTATTTAGTCGAGCTTGGCAGCGTGCTGCAATGCCGTCCGCCCCGTTTCTGCGCCTCTCAGGAACAATATTTCGTGCTGATTGCCCATGCGCAGGGCAAGCGCGTCGGCCTGATTGTGGATGCCATTCTCGATGAGCAGGATGTTGTCGTCAAACCATTGCCGCCGCATCTCCGCAAAGCGACGAAAATGATTGCGGGAGCGGCGATTTCGAGCTATAATTCGATTCTGTTGATTCTGCATCTTCCCGAAGTGCTGACGCAAATTGCGCGGATGACCTTCGAAGCGCCGCCGATAACGCAAGAACCAGCGCTTCAGGCTGCGCCGCGCATCTTGCTGGTTGAAGATTCGATCAATACGGCAGAAATCGAGAAACATATTTTAGAAACATCCGGCTTTCTCGTTGATGTCGCACACGATGGCGTTGAGGCGCTGGAACATCTTTACCAGACCGCGTATGCCGCCATTATCACGGACATTGAAATGCCGCGCATGGATGGGTTCACGTTCACGCAGCACTTACGCCAGCTTCCGCAATACGCCAGCGTGCCGGTGATTATCGTGACCTCGTTGGCGCGAGAAAGCGATAAAAAACGCGGGCTTCAGGTTGGAGCGAATGCGTATATTACCAAAGAACATTTCGAACAACACCGTTTGCTTGAGACGATCAAAAGTCTGGTGTAAGCGCGGAGGCGTTCTTTTCCGATGAAAATTCTCATTGCTGACGATAGCCCGACCATTGTAGAAGTCGTTCGATTCCTGTTAGAATCCCAGGGATATGAAGTCGTCAGCGCGTCTGACGGAATTGACGTGATTTCGAAGGTCTATCAGACCAGGCCGGATTTGGTGCTGCTGGATATCGAAATGCCGAAAATGACCGGCTATCAAGTCTGCCGCCTGTTAAAAAGCCATGCGCGCACGAAAGGCATCCCGATTATTATTCTCACGTCCAGAGGGCAGAAAAAAGACCGTTTCTGGGGCATGTCAACCGGCGCAGATGATTTCATGACCAAAGATTTCGAGGCCGAAGACGAATTATTTTCAAAAATCGAGTCGGCGCTCGAACGCAGCAGAAACGCCAGCGCCGCCCAACACCGCGCAGCGCCGGATGATGCGGACGATCTTCAGGCGATTACTGAAGTTTCGGTCTTAGAGCAAGTGAATCACATCCTGGATCAGCAATTGTTTCAGGCGACTATTGTGAACGAGTTGAGTTATCTCGCGATCAACATGCACTCGTTTTTTACGTCCATTCAATCCATTTTCAATCTGCTCGCCCGAATCTGCGAATTTCAGGTCGCGTCAATTTTTCTTCAGGAAGAGAAATTCTATCATAATTTTCTCTTTTTAGTGCCACCCGTCAGCCGCCAATTCCTGCAAACCGTCAAACAGCGGATCATCGAAGAATATGAAGAATATCAGCCGTTAGAAAACATCGAACATGTGCAGGTGACGATTTTGAAAGACGCCGAGCCATCCCATCATGAGCGCAAACACGTCAATGAAGACCATCACGTCGCCACGTTTCTCGCGTTTCCTCTGAAGATTCGCAACAGCGTGATTGGAATTTTAGGAATCGGCGCGACGAAAGAACAAGCGATTCATCCCGAAACCATTGACATTCTTCAAATTTTTACCAACGAAGCCTCTATCGTCCTTGATAACGCCTTATTATTTAAGCGGTTGGAACAATCGAACCTTGAGCTTGAAAAGACGATTACGCAATTGAAAGCCACGCAAGCGCAATTGGTGCAGTCGGAAAAAATGGCTTCGCTCGGCCAGCTTGTCGCGGGTGTGGCGCATGAAATCAACACGCCCGCCGGGGCGATTAACGCCGCGACGTCGAATATGACAAACGCGATCATTTCGATTGAGGCGAGTTTTCGCGAACTCTTACAGGAATCGCTCACGTCGGAGGCGCAGGCCGCGATGATCGAGATGATCTCAGAATTCATCGGCTCGCTTGAAAAAGAACGCAAAAGCACAATGTCGCTGCGAGAAGACACCAAACAGTATGAACGCGCATTAGAACACAGCGGCCTGCCGAATATCCGGCAAATTGCCAAACAGATGGCGCGATTCGGCTTGAGCGAGGCGCGGAACGCCAAGTTGCTGCAACTGCTGCGGACCTACCACCCCGAACGCATTCTCGATTTTTTAGAAAAATGCCACAAAATCGTCGTGGCCTCGCGTGACATCAAAACCAGCATTCAACTGATTACCCGCATTGTCAACGCGCTGAAACTCTATTCCCGCTTAGACCAGGCCAAAGTCGAAGAAGTGGATATTCACGAAGGGATTGAGACGACGATGATTATTCTGCAAAATCAGGTGAAGTATGGGATTGACGTGATCAAGAAATTCAGCGACCTCCCCAAAATCGCCTGCTATGTCAACGAATTGAATCAGGTCTGGACGAACATCATTCATAACGCGATTCAGGCGATGAAAGGCCAGGGAACGCTCACCATCGAAACGTATTTGGCGCCGCAGACCGCCGCCCCCAACATCGCCGTGCGCATCACCGATACCGGGCCGGGCATCCCGCCGGACATTCAGGGAAAAATTTTCGATCCGTATTTTACCACGAAAGATCAAGGAGAAGGCTCTGGCTTAGGGCTGGGCATCGCGCAGCAAATCGTGGAACGCCATCACGGCGAAATCCGCATGACATCCCGTCCGGGGCAGACAAGTTTCGAAGTGCTGCTCCCGATTTCAGGGGTTCAAAAGGAGTATCTGGCATCATGAAAATCGGCATCGAAGCCACCAGCGCGGCAGCAGGACAGAAGGCGGGCGTGGGGTATTATGCGTATCATCTGATTCAAGCGCTAATCAACGCGCCGAACGCCGCACATCAATACACGCTCTATTTGCGTCATGCCGACCCCGCGCCGCTGGATACATTAGGCATTACGCCGCAAGGCGCGTCGGAAGTCGCGGCCAGAGTGCTCGAATGTCCGGTGCTGTGGGCGCAATTTCGCCTCCCTGTCGAAATCATCCGGCATCCGCAAGACGCCTATTTTTTCCCATCGTCCACCATGCCGCTTTGGTATTTGCCGAAAAAAAGCGTCGTGACGATCCATGATGTCGCCTTTCTGTTTTTCCCGGATTGCTTCTCTCCGGCCTTGCGGTATTGGCTCAAACGCTCCACGCAGCGCAGCATTCGCGCCGCCGCGAAAATTATCACAGTGTCAGAGGCCACGCGCCAGGACGTGCTGGCCTATTATAATATCGCGCCGGAGAAAGTCATCGCCATTCATCATGGCGTTCACAGGCGATTTCAGCCGCTCGAACGCGACGTTGTTCAGGCCGAGTTGCGCCGTTATCGTTTGCCCGAACCGTATCTGCTCTGCATCGGCACGTTGCAGCGCCGAAAAAATATTCCGCGCTTGATTCAGGCGTTTTACCTGCTGAAACAAAAACATCATATTCCGCATAAATTAGTGCTGATCGGCCAGCAATACCGCGATTTGCCGGAGGATGAGATTTTAGGCACTATTGCGCGGTTGTCGTTGCAGAAGGATGTCATCTGGACGGGATATGTTCCGGATCATGACATGCCTGCGCTCATTAACGGGGCGGACGTCTTTGTGCTGCCGTCGTTATATGAAGGCTTTGGCATGCCGGTCTTAGAAGCGATGGCCTGCGGCGTGCCGGTCGCTTGTTCCAATACGTCGTCGCTGCCGGAAGTCGCCGGAGACGCCGCGATGCTGTTCGACCCGTACAGCGTGGACAATATGGCGGAACGGCTGCATCAATTATTGACAGACCGCGATATGTGCCTTGCATACCGCGAAAAGGGGCTGAGGCGTGCGCAACAATTTTCCTGGGAACGATGCGCGCAACAAACGCTTGACGTGCTGACATCGCTCGCGTAAAGGCCTACGTTTTAAGCGGTAGAGACGCACGGGCGTGCGTCTCTACATCTTAAACGCAATTGGCGTAAAAAAGGAATTAACATGGCGTATCGAGATATGTTATGGAACATGATTCCGCCGACGCGGCTGGGAGAATTCAGCGGGCGGATCAAATGCCCGTGTGAAACCCAATTCTGGGATGTCATGGACGAATTTTTCCCGAAAGGCGCGGGCAGCACGTTGATTGACATCGGCTGCGGGCCGGGCATTAAAGCGTTGACCTTCGCGCTGAATGGATTTCGTGTCGTCGGCTTCGATATTCGCGAACGGGAAATCGGACACGCCCGCGAAAATGCCCGGCAGACACGCGCCGCGCATCCTGATGTGCGGCTCGACGCCGAATTTTTCCAGCATGACTTGCGGAACGGCTTGCCGCAGCTTGCCGATAGTTCCGTGGATGTCGCGCTGTTTGTCGAAGTGATCGAACATCTCGAACACTATCGGCGTGTGCTGCGCGAAATTTTCAGAGTGTTGAAACCTGGCGGCAGCGTGATTATCACGACGCCGAACAAGCACCTGCATGCGCATGAAAAAGGCGAGGATGAGGCAGTGTACGGCGAAAAAGCCTACGGGCATGTGCGGGAATTCGATTTAGACGAATTAACCGAAGAAATCGAGCAGGCCAGGCTGCGCATCCGCTATCGCGGCTATTCCAATCCGCCGAAGGTAAAAACGTTTTGCAATCTGATTCACCCCTGGATGATTCGCGATCACGGCTTTTTGCAAGGCCGCGCCGGGATTCAGGACGTGATCGGCATTCGGACGCTCGGCAAACTGCAACCGCTGTACAATCTCTGTTTTCCGCTGATTACCGAGATCATTGCCGGATATAACGCGCTGATTTTCCCGCATTTGTACCGCGCCACGAAGCCCGCGTTAGATGTGCCGACAGGCCGGACGTTGCTTGTCATCGGAACAAAGCCATGATTGACGTGTCCGTGATTATCGTCAACTGGAACACGCAGAAGTTGCTGCGGCAATGCCTGGCGGCGGTCTATCAACACACCACGGGAATCGCGTTCGAAGTCTGGGTCGTGGATAACGCCTCGTCCGACGGCAGCGCGGAGATGGTCGCGCAGGAGTTTCCGCAGGCGCGGCTGATTCGCAACGCGGAGAACGTCGGCTTTGCGAAAGCGAACAATCAGGCGCTGCGGCAGGCGTCGGGGCGGCATCTGTTGCTGTTGAACAGTGACACGGAGTTTCAAGAGAATGCCGCAGCGCAGATGGCCGCGTTTCTCGACGCGCATCCGACCGTCGGCATTGCGGGAACGCGCCTGCTGAATTCGGATGGCTCATGGCAAGCCTCTTTCGACGATTTTCCGCGCGCGCCGCTCGATATGCTGCGCGATACATTCAGCCCATCGCGCCGGAGGCGTTGGAAACAGCGGATGACGCGCCATGACGTGACGACAAATTTTGCGGTGGAGTATCTGATCGGCGCCGTCTTCATGATTCGGCGCGACACAATGGCACACATCGGCTTGCTGGATGAGGCGTTCTTCATGTACGCCGAAGACATTGACTGGTGCTACCGCGCGGCGCAGGCGGGCTGGGCGACCTACTATCTCGGCGAGCTTGCCGTCGTTCATCACAATCGCGGCAGCAGCCAGAAATCGCCGCAGCAGGCGCGGCGGCTGCAACGCCTGCGAGACGACAGCTTATTGCGCTGGTATCGGAAACATTACGGGCGCTTCACCGCATGGACGATAGCATCTATTTTGCTGGTGAAACGAGTGCTGCATTATGCGCGACGATTGAGCAGACCTGTCAGACACCTTCAAGGTGTCTGACAGGTGTTCTCCCGTTCAATCGTCTTCTTCAACGTTTTTCCATTGAGAATGTATCATGAACGTTCCAATCAACATCACCCCGGAAATAATCGCCATCACCAGCGAATAGTACGGCACTAACGCTCCGGCATAGACCTGAATCGTCACGCTGTGCGCCGCCTGCGTCGCGGTTTCGGCTTCTCCGTTAGCGCTGACCGCATGCACCATCAATTTATAGGTTCCTTTCGTGGGGATTTTAATGAAGGTTGAGCTTTTCTGGCTTCCCTCGCTCCAGGATTCGCCCCCCTCAGAGCCATAATAATATGAGAGGTCGGCATCTTCGACATGGAGCAGGATGTCTTCGTTGCGAATCACATCGTCATCGGGGCGAACCAGGCCGATGTCTAACGCCATCCAGGCGTTGTCGATGTTGGCGATTGCCGCGATTTTGATGATCTCTCCATTTTTCCGCACAATAAACGGTTTAGACAGCGTTTCCGAGGTCAGTTCCGCCGCCGAGAACTGCTGCTGCAACACGCGCCTTCCTTTGGAGGCGGCGATCATATAGACAGCGGCATTGACGACAAGCGCCAGCGCAATACAGACAAAGGCGAATGTGAAGCCGCGCCGCGCGCTCACGACGTTTTTCGGATTGACCTGCCGCTCCGCCGCGCGTTCTCCCTTCGCCAACTCCGGCTTGCCGAGCGCCTGGCGCACCTGCGCCAATGAGAGGCTTTCCCCTTTGCCATATTCGATCTCGCCCGCAATCCGCTGCGCTTCATATTGCAGTTTCGGGTTGGCGTTATTCAAAAACTCGGCATATTCCGCGCGATCTCCAATCTGGGCGATCCAGGGCAGCGCGCCGTCCACATAGACCAATTCATACGTTCCCGTGCCTTCCAGCACCCAGGCTTGCTGATCGTGCGTTTTCAGCAGATCGCCGCGCCGCTTGCTGAATGGGTCTTCGGTCGGCATGACGTGCGTATCCATCGAAAGCGAATATTGCCCCTGATAGTCATCCAGCCAGAGCGTGCCGTGATACGGGTTATAGAGCAAATACTGGCGGGAGGCTTCGTCTTCGTCGTCGTCTTCGATAAAGACCATGCGCGCGATAATCTCGTAGCGGGCGGCCTTGTATTTAAACGAATCACCGAGCTTGATGGGAAATTCCCATTTTCGGCTGGCGCCTTTGCCGAGGACTTCCTGTTCTTCGCGGGACACGTTGAGATGACTGCCGCAATAGTCGCACACCACCAATTCGCTCCGTTCGTCCTTGATGGTGAAGCCGGCGCCGCAATGTGGGCACTGGATATTTTTCGGCGTGTAGGGCGGACGGTTGCGCCCGCAGTGTAAGGCAAAACGTTCGTGTTCCATGCGTTACCACTCTCCCGGTTCATCAAGTTTGAGTGAGGCATATTTGATCCAGCGCCCTAAAAAGACGGTGGGGGGATTGTGATCGTATTCTATGCCAAGCGTGTATTCCCCGTCAGGCGTTGAGCCGTCGGCAAACGCGTATGTCTCGCCGCTTTGAATCTGAATCGGCAGATCGCCTTCGACGCCGAGGCATTCCGCCTGCCCGACTTCTTCAATCACATACGGCTTGTCGTTCATCGCAATCCGCGTTCCCGGAGCAAGTTTGGCAATCGGCGGCACATTCGGCGCGGGATACGCTTTTTCGTAAGCGAATTCGTGGTTATCTTCCGTCAGCCAGCCGATCTCGCCGCTTTCGAATTCCAGAAACCATTCGTCCCAGAAGCCCTTGCCGAAACTATACCGCACGCGCCCTAAGACGCAGAAGCGTTTGTTGAACAGCGAACCGGTTGCCCCGCGAAACAGACGGCTGAACCCCTCCGGCAGCACAGACTGCTTCCCGGCGTTCGCGATTTTTTCGTGATCCCAATAAACCGCGTTGCCGCAATATTCGCAAACAATCGTGATCACACCGGGATTATAAATCGTTCGTCCTGCCCCGCAGGATGGACATTGAATTTCTTGCGCATACATAGGCTCTTACACCTCCTCATGCTCAGGACTGGCGCAAAATGCCCCCTTGCCCCAGAGCTGTGAAGTTCTCTCACCTCACCCCCTGCCCCTCTCCGAAGGAGAGGGGAAACTCCATCCCTTTCGGCTGACAGGGGTAGGTATGTTGTTCGTCCCGGAGGGACGCGACGCAAATAGCCCGCCGATTCATCGGCGGGGACGGCGAACCCCGCGAACGGCGTCCCGGAGGGACGGTCGCGCGCGTCCCTCCGGGACGAACAGGGGACGCATGCTCACAATCCCGCCGATGAATCGGCGGGCTATGGGCGTGGCGTCCCTCCGGGACGACGCTCGTTCGCCCTTGTCTATCGGGAGTTTCTCTGAATACCTACCCTTGTCAGCCTTCGCGCGGGTGGTCATCTCATCAGACTATGTATGATCCCGTGATGTTTTGTCAAGGAAACAGAGAGGAGATGTATTCTGATGATAACTTTTCCGCATTGTTGGCGGAATCTGTTCATTCTCCAATCCGCCATTGATTCGGATTCAGCAGGGCGTCGGGCGTGATGGTGATGGCGCGTTGTTCGCTGCCGCGCAGAAAATCGACGATGACGCGGTCGGCGTCTTTGGCTTTCGTGTAATTGACAGTGATCTGGGCGATCTGCTCGAATTGCGCGTCGTCCGGCTCGCCATCAATCACGACCGTCGGGCCGGGAATGTCGCGCGCGGCGGCTGTCCAGCGTCCGGCGGCGTATTGCGCCAAATAGTCGTTGTCCACTTCATGCCGTCCGACAATGATTTTCAGGTTGTCCGCCAACCGGAGATGCCGCCCAAGTTTCAGCAGCATCACGTCCGTCGTCGTGAGGAGCGGCTCAGGGGTATGCGCCAACAGTTCTTTCAGGCGGCTCGAAAAACTCGGATCGTTCAATAAACAGCCGCCTGCGGGCTGCTGGAAGTTGAGGCCGTATTGCCGCGCCAAGGCTAACTGTTCATGGCGGCCTCGCCCGGAAATCCCCAATAACCGCTCGCGATCCACCAACCCTTGCTGTTCAGGGAGCGTCGGTTCAAGAATCTTTGCGGAGAGCGGGCGCAGCAGATAGCCGCGCAGACCGGAGCGCTGCTCGATCAGGTGCATGGTGTGGAGCATCTGCGACATGGGGCGCTGTCCGACCACTTCGCCAGTAAAAATGAATTGCGCTTGATGCGTCTCCATGTAGGCTTTGGCCTGCTGCAAGATGAAAATTTTGCAATCAATGCAGGGATTCATCTCCGAGCCGTAGCCATGTTTCGGATGCAGCACCACCTGCAAAAACGGCTCGGTCACGTCAATCTCCTGAATCGTAATGCCCAATTTGCGCTCGATGTCCGCGCGATCTATTTCGGCGGCCTTATGCTTGATTTGCCGGTCGAGCCGCAGCGATTCGAAGCCGATATTGTAATGCAGCACGTCAACGTCAATTCCCTGATCTTTGATCAATTTAATCGCCAGCAAACTGTCTAAGCCGCCGGAAAACATGCCGATTGCTTTTGTCATATTCCGCCCTTCTTTACATCCTCGTTCCACGTTCAGCGTGGAACGCCGACCGCCGCTCTGCGGCGCATGCAGGACGCGGAGCGTCCGAAAAACCGCATTCCACGCGGAGCGTGGAACGAGGGGAAGAGCCGTCAGACACTTGAAAAGTGTCTGACGGCTTGAAGATGATCACGGATACTGCATGGAGCCTTGCGTGAAAAAGTCAAGTTCCAATTGCGCGGCTTCCAGGATTTTGCGCGAACGGAACGCGCGTCGTTTTTTCGGGCGCGGCGGCGCGACCGGGGCGCATTCGTTCAGAAACGGGAGCGGCTGCGGTTCGGCCTTTTGCGCCGTTTCGCCGCGCCATTCCTGAAACATGTTTCCAATCAACGTCCGGCAGCCCGGACATTTAATCAGATACGTTGCGTCGAATACACGCAGGCAGCATGGACAGCGCAACATGCCTTTTTTCGCTCGCGCTTCGTGCAGGCGGGCGGAGAGCAATTTCCCGACTTCCGCATATTTGGCGTCCTCTTGCGTCTTGATCGCGTTCGACATACTGCGAGACTCCTCGCGTATGCAGATTTATGAGAGAAGGGATTTTTTTTCGTTTTTTTCCTTTACAAAAGGACGGGGGGGAACGTATTATTGAATTACACAACAACGCAAGCAGGTTTTTCAACGAGAGCAAACAACTGAGAGCATCGCCTCGACAGACGCACGATAACCGATTTTACACGCACAACTCGGCGCGCAACAGGGCAGAGACGTGAGCCACCTTCCCGGAAAGCTCGAATTTCCCCGTTTGCCGCTGCTGGAAGCTGCGAGGAGGACCAGTCCTTGCAGCTTTCGTTTTTTGCGGCAACCGTCACCTCGTTACAAACGCATTCTCCTCCCTCATATCATCTGAATTCGCTTTCGTTGATAGGGTAGAGGTGTGCCGCCTTCTGCTCGCCTCTATGAACGTTTATCTGACAATCTTTGGTAACACACATTTTTTCACAATTTAAATATACGGCTGAACGAAAACTTTTGTCAAGCAGAAAATATCAGTAAGTATCAATATTTTAATAAGATAGGTCATATTGTGAAATTTTTCCGCCTATTTTTTCTTTCAACATTATAAGAATTTTTCGCCTTGCGTTAAAATATCAATTATGTAAATCCAATAAAAACAATCACTTACAAAGGCATGCCACATTTAAAAAAGATATACCGATTGAAAAAAGAAATACTTGACGCAAATCCGCCTATTTTCTATTGTTTTTGATGCGTACCCATGTAAAAAAACCGGTTCGCGTTCGTGAAATAGTGACAAAAATTTTTAACTTTCATCCGCGCGGGCTGTTCAGAATAAAAAAAACGAAGAGAGGAGGGACGCTGACGGCATAGCCCGCAGAATGAGGCGCTGCCTATCCGTCAGCCCGAAGACCCCATGAATGCGGCCATCAATCCAGAATTCGCCATGCTTCACGAATATGATGGCAATGGAAGCGGCATCATCACGCTGCCAAGCGACATGATTGATTTCGACGACGTGGACGACGATTCTGAGCCTGGCTTGTTGACAGCCGCCACGCTCGTCAGAACGCTGCCGTCGGACGTGACGCTGATTGTCCAGAATTCAGCGTACACATTAAGCGTGTTGGAATCGTATCGCAAAATTCTCGCAGACGAATTACGCACTATCCTTCAAAAAGAAGGACACCGTTCGCATAATTTCCGTCGTTACGGCGAGGTGCTGCGCAATATTTCTTCCGCGATCAAGCTGAAAACCGAATTTATCCGCGATCTCTTCCGCAGGCTGCGCGACGCCACGCCAGAGAATATCGCCAAGTCCTCGTATGCGACGATTGTCCACTATCAGCGGTCATTAGCCGATTATCAACGCATCTTAGCCCAGCGTCAGCAGCGCATCCATCAGGAACTTCGCACGCTCAAGGAAATTCTCGGCAAAATCAATCAAACCTTTCTGCTCTTGCGCGAACGCGCCAAAGAAATCAGCGAACTCCTCTTTTCGGTGAGCGTCGAGGAAATCATCTCCTATCCGCCGGAAGAATTAGGGGAATTCCGCCTGATTCTCGAAAGCTCGCTCGACAAGGAAGCGCAAGCGCCGGAAGAGGCGCAGAAAGTCTGGCGGCGGGCGCTCATCAAGGTGCTGGAAGGAATCGGCATTCAGGCGTTAAGCGTCAAAGAAAACCGAAAATATCAACAGGTGTTAAGCGACATCGAAACCTATCTCAGCCATGAAAAATCGGCCTTTGTGTTAGACATTTTGCAGCGCTTTGCCAATCTCAGCCCGCGTGAAATTGTCCGAAAATACGACGCAACGCTGATCAAGCATCATCTGTTCCTGCTGTCCCATTTCACGCTGCTGCTCGAAGGACATGACGAAAATCTGCACATTATCGAGCAATACAACGAAACCTCCAAGCGGATTTCCGACGCGCTGAACCTCAAGCTGAACCCTTACAAAGAGCAGCTTGGCATGAAGATTTGCGACGATCTGAGCGGCGTCTATCCCGATGAACTCGCCGCCTATCAGACCTACGAGCGCATTCGCGAATATCACAAAATTCTTGACGCCTCGATTTCCGCGACTGAAGAATACGATAGCGACGCCGACGTGATGATGCGCCGCAAAACGCTGGTGAAAGTGCTGGAAGCCGAAGGCATTCAAATTTTGATGTGGGACGACCCGGAGAAACACCGCAAGTATCAGGACATTCTCGCGCAAATCGAGCAACACTTGATGCCGTTCAAAGATGAATTTCTGAAAGAGCGCTTAGAACGCTTCAACGGCCTGAGCGCCCAGGCAATTGCCCAGAAATACCGCGTCAGCACGGTCAAGCACAATGTCCTGCTGTTGGCGCGTCTCTCGCTGCTGCTGAACATGCAGGAAAACACCGATTTGATGTTCGAATATTACACCATTTCCAAGAATATTTTCGAAGCCCTGAATTTGAAGCTTGAGGAAGGCCGCATCCTGCAAGAAGAAGAGGACGCGCAACGCGCTGAGGCAAAAAATACGCTGTTGGAAAGCGATCTGTTCCGCACGCTTTCGACGAATGCGATTGAGCGGATTATTGACCGATTCGAGATCGCCACGTATCCGAAAGACACCGTCATTATCCAGAAAGGACAGAAAGGGGATTCGTTTTACGTCATCAAACACGGGAGCGTGCGTGTCGGCTTGCCAATGAAACAGGGCAAAGAAATTCAATTGGCGGTCTTGGCGCACAGCGATTGTTTTGGTGAAATGTCGCTATTGACGGGCAATCCGGCGGCAGCCATGATTACCAGCGTTGAAGAGGTCGAGTTGATGCGGCTCAGTGAGGCGAATTTCAACGACATCTTATTGGAATATCCGGTCTTAAACCGGTATTTTCACCGCATTTTATCGGAACGCCTGCGTTCCAACAACGAAAAGAGCAGTGACGCCGAACCGGATAAAGGTCTGGCGGGCAAGCTCAGCACGATCAGCCTCGAAGAATTGGTTCAGACGCTCTACACGGCGAATAAAACCGGCGCGTTGACCATTGATAATCACGGCGACAAAGGGAAGATTTTTATCAAAAACGGCCTCGTGATTCACGCCATGACCAAAAACCTGAAAGGGGAACAGGCATTTTTCCGCCTGATGACATGGAACGACGCCAGTTTCCGCTTTGTGCCGGGCGATGTGGACGTCGAGCGCACCGTCACGATGAACGTGCATGGGCTGCTGTTAGAGGCAATGAAACGAATTGACGATATGCGGCAGATTAAGCATTTATAATGAAAAAACCTGTCAGACACCTTCAAGGCGTCTGACAGGTGACTGCCCTAATTCCAGAATCTGCCGCAGCAGTCTTTGTATTTCAAGCCGCTGCCGCACGGACAAAGGTCGTCCATCGTTTTGGGGGAAGGAATAAACGGGCCGATATTGCGGGTTTTGTGGAGTTTTTTCAAAAATTCATTCAATTCGGCGTCGTCCGCCGAGTCGTCTTCTTCCAGGTCTTCGTCATAGTCGCCGAGTTCTTCGCCATCTTCATCAAACTGCATCAAAGAAAAGCTTTCAGTGGATTTTTGGATGTTGCGCGCTAACAGGAGGATCGGAATGCCTACCCCTGAAACACCGGCGACGGCCAAGACAACCAGCACGAACTGAAACATCCCCATTGTTTCGCCGGGCAGCAAGACGGAAAACACATACGAAAGCATATATCCCAGCCCAACGACTGCTGTCGAAATCAGAAACAACGACAATCCGATCAATAAAAGCGTGATCATGCCTGAAAACATCAATGCGACATAATGCTTGAAGATGTCGAACAGTTTCATGCGATGGAATGCTGCTCATGTTCGGAAGCCGCGCTCCCGATATGCTGCACTGCCCGTGTTAGACGCGCTTACGGCGCGGCAAGTTCATAAATTTTATAGAAAATTAAGATAAATTTACCATAGTAAGCCGGATTGTCAAGAACCAAATACGGAAAAGAGAAAAATTTCGTAACTATTTAACGTGAGTTTGGGATGCGCATGTTGAGTCAACACCCCGATTGATCGGGGTGCTGCGGGAGAGAACGCCCTCCATTCACCCGCGTGAGCAGTTCGGCCTCCTGACCGAGACGCCTGCGAACACCACGATGAATCGTGGTGTTCGCTGAACAGTCCCAGATGATTCAGAACTCACGTTATTTACGTCGATGAACGTTCATTCAGAAGATGATACCGCGCCATTTTTTTGAGCAAGCCCTGGCGCGAAATCCCTAACAATCCCGCCGAGCGCGAGCGGTTGCCGTTGGAACGCGCCAACGCTTCGCGAATCAGCGCGATTTCCAGCGCGTCCACCTGTTCTGGCAGCGGCGCGTCAAGCAAATCGCGGCGGCGCAGCTGGTTTGACGCAGAATCACGCGACAGCAGATCGGCGGAACATTGCGCGGTGGAGATGCGCTCGCCGTGCGGCGTCAGGGCGACCATCCGCTCGATTTCCCGCCGCAACTGCCGCACATTGCCAGGCCAGCGATAGCTTTCGAACAGATTCAGCACGTCAGGCGCAAAACCGGCCATGTGCTTTTCAAAACGGCGGCAGACATCTTCCAAAAACGCGAACGCCATCGGCGCGATGTCTTCTTTGCGCTCCCGGAGCGGCGGCAGCGCGATTTCAACGGCAAACAGGCGGAAAAACAGGTCTTCCCGAAACCGCCCTGCTTCGACTTCGGCTTGCAAAGATTTATTCGTCGCGCTGATCAGCCGCAGATTATATTTGATCAAGCGTTTTCCGCCGAGACGATACCCTTCCCCTTCCTGAATCGCTCGCAGGAATTTGGGCTGAACAGTGAGCGGCATGTCGGCAATTTCGTCAAGAAAGAGCGTGCCGCCGCTGGCTTCTTCGAAATACCCGCGCCGCGCCGCGTCCGCGCCGGTAAATGCGCCTTTTTCGTAGCCAAAAAATTCGCTTTCCACCAAGTTCTGCGGAATCGCCGCGCAGTTGACCGCAATAAATGGTTGATCTTTGCGTTTCGATTCTTCATGAATCATGCGAGCAATAAGTTCTTTGCCTGTGCCATTTTCGCCATGAATCAACACGTTCACCGGCGTTTCGCTGACCAACCGCGCCTGTTCGACAATCGCTTTCATGGCCGGACTTTTCGCGACAAATGGGATATTGCGGAAATATTCCAGGCCATACCGCTCGACTTCGCGGTTCAACTGGCTGGAAATGCGAATGATTTCGCGATTCAGGATAATGCTTTCCACCAAAATGGAAAGATGCCGCGCAATGCGCGTCACCTGTGCGAGGTCATCAGCCTGAAAGTCACGCTCGCGATGATTCAGCACCTCGATAGCGCCGGTCACGCCATGCCCGGTCAGGCTGTTAATCGGGACGCAGATGAGATTTTGCGTCACAAACCCGGTCTGTTCGGCGATTTCGGCATGATACCCGGATGAACTGTCAACGTGGTTGACAATGACAGCCTGCCCGGACGACATCACCTGCCCAACAATGCTTTCATGTTTCGGCGGCTGGATGCGAATTTTTTGCAAGCCTGTTCCCAACACAGAGCAGATGGTTTCCGTGCCGATTTCGATAATGAAAATCGTGCAGCGCTCCGCCGGAACAATGACCGGCAGAATGTCCACATAGAGTTCTAACAACGCCCAGTAGTCATCCACTGTCCAGGCATATCGCACTTGATCAAGGCGATGTTTCAAGTTTTGCAAGCGCTGGCGGACGAGGTCGGTTTGTTGTTCCATAGTCACGATCCCTGGTTCTCTCTTGATTTCCGTCGCTGATTATCGTTCTTGCTGTTTCAAGATCACTAACGTCACATCATCATAGACGACAGCCTCTCCGACAAATTCCCGCCAATCCTGAATGATGGCTTCTTTCACGGCTTCTGAGGTTGAATCGCGCCATGCCGCGCTGATGACGGCGCACAGCCGCTCAATGCCATAAAATTCATTCGCGGCATTCTGCGCTTCAGTAATGCCATCAGTATATAAGACGACGCCGTCTCCGACATCGAGCGTAATCGTTGCTTCGTCAACCCACTCTCGAATATCATCTACCATGCCCAGCGGAAAACCGAGATCAGTCGTGTCTATCCGCTCAATCCGGCCATTGCGGCGCACGATAAGCGTTTCTTCATGCTGGCCGATCAGTCGTAATTCTCCTTCTTGATACCTCACCACTGCGAGGCTCAGGCTGCGATCTATGCCTATGCGTTGAATATTTTGATGCAGCACGCGATTAATCGTATTCAAAAACACCACCGGATCGGTTTCGCCGCGATACACCAATGTGCGGATAGCGGTCTGCGTCATCAGCATTAACACGCCGCTCTCCAATCCATGCCCGGTCACGTCACCGATGCCGATATAAATCGCGTCACTCGTCTTTAATACATCATAATAGTCTCCGCCAACCTCATCAGCAGGCTGCATATAGCCCACAATTTCTAAGCCGGGAATCGTTTTCAATTCTTTCGACATCGGCAGCACCATCTGTTGAACGCGGCGGGCAGCATTGAGTTCTGCACTCATGCGCAGATTTTCGGAGTGCAGGCGCGTATTCAGCAGTTTAATCTCTTCGTAAGCGGCGGCGAGTTCTAATTGGGCTTGCTTGACGTCTGTGATATTGTGGGAAATCCCAAACGTGCCAATAATTTTGCCATGTTCGTCGCGGAGCGGCATTTTTGTCGTGAGCGCCCAGCGTCCCCCGGCTTCAGGTTCCTCCAGCGCCAAGATCGGCTCTCCTGTTCGAATAATCTCCTGTTCTGCCTCATATTTCAGACGCGCTTGCTCGGCTGGGAAAAAGTCGAAATCGTTTTTGCCGAGTAACACCTGCGGGTCATTCACGCCAAAACATGCGGCCAACGCGGTATTTGCGTGAGTAAAGCGGCTGTCGCGATCTTTAAAGTAAATGTTATCCGGCACGTTCGCCATGAACGTTTCCAACACGTATTTCTGCCGGGCGATTTCCGCTGAACGTTCTTGCACACGTTGGACGAGCAACGCGCCTTGCAACGCGCTGCTGATCTGCCCGCGCAGCGCGTCATAAATATAGCCATCGCGCGGGCCGGGTTCGAACAGCACATAACCAATCTGCTCGTCCTTGACATATAACGCTTGCGCGAGGAGATGACATGGCGCATCAACGGGCAAAATCTCTGGCGGCGTGATCTGCCATGATGGAAACAGCCAGCCATCTTTCGGCAGCGCGAGACGCCCGCGCGTATCATACGCCAGCCGCAACCGCGCCCATTCAGGAGCGGGACTGGGATACTGATACGTCTGAGGCTGTTCAAAGGTCACGACATAACAACGCGGGATGGCAATCAATGGAAGCTTTGAGGCCAGAATATCCATAATTTCCGCCACATCGAAGGCCGTAATCAGCGCCTGTCCGATCTCCCGCAATACGGCAGCCTGGCGTTCGGCTTGCAATCGCCTGAACATTTCTGCGCGGTGCGTGCTATGACTAATCAATATCCGCGCCTGCTGCCAAAGCGCGTCCGCTCGCAGCGTTGCGCTGCGGGCTGCGAACGATGCCCCAACCTGTTCACGGAAGAGCGAGAGCATGTCATGCCAGGCCGAAACCTCTTTCATGGCGTCTATATCAGCCTGAATCAGGGCATCTAATTCAAGCAGAAATCGCCCGGAGGAATGACCTGTCACGTCGCTCTGAAAGGCGCTCATGAGCGATGTCAGCGCATTTCTGTCGATCTGGTCAAGTCCCTCCCTTGTCATAGCGTCCAACGTCTCCTGCACAAACTGCGTCATGTCGTCATGGGAAAGAACATCAATCTTTCGAACGGATGTGGAGGGCGGGCGGGCAGCCAGCGTGAAGGCGGAATCCATGCAGCCGCACGATTGGCGGATGAGAACTCTGGCTGGCACGGTCACGCGCAGCGGCACAGATTCACCAGCGAGCATCTGCATCATCGTCGTCATCGCTTGCCACCCTAATTGATACCACCCCGGATCGACCGTCGTGATGGGCGGAGTCATTGCGCGTCCCTCAGTAAACCCATCAAATCCGATGACAGCCACGTCATGCGGAACGCGGACATTCAGGGCGCGTAAGCTCTTCAGCAATTGAATGGCGGTCGTATCTGACACGCCCGCCAGCGCGTCAACTCCAGCCTTTAGCGCTCGGCGCAGATATGCCAAAAACAGCGTATCATCGATATACCCATTCCGGTTTGCGCTATCAGGAAACCATGGCTGCGTCCATGCAGGTTCAACGACGAGGCCATGCGCGTGTAAGGTGTCGCAATATGCCTGATACCGCGCCTGAAAACCGGCATGATGCTCAAGCATCCCGACGAATCCGATGCGCCGGTATCCATGCGTTTCAATCAAATGAGTAACGAGGCGTTGCATGCCATCATAATTGCTATACGTCACGCACGGCATTCCAGGCGCTTCCCCTTCAATTGTGACGACCGGCAGATTGAAGCGCTGGCAGAATGCGTTGCTTTCCTGCTCCGAGAGCAAGCTCACAAGCCCGGCTTTCCAAATAATCACTCCATCCAGGCGTCTGGCATCCGCAAGCGCATACAGCACGTTCGCCTGTTCGCTGAATTCTTCCGGACGAGCGATGATCTGCCCGATCAAGCTCACTAAATTCACCTGATGTGCCGCGGCAGCATCCATCACTCCCTGCCAGGGCCACAGCGCCCATTCATGGCGCACATCCATGTTCAAAAACCCGATAGTTGGGCGGTTGGAGAAGTCTTGTTGCTTCGTCGCGGCATATAAAAGATTACCCATGCAGCGAGCCTCCTTGCAAAAATCAAGCGATGATACGGCAAACTATCCATTCAATCATGGCAGGCAGCGATTCGATTCCGCCCCAGTTTCTACGTCTGCCAGAAAACCTCGACTGTTCAACATGCGGTATTGACCGACCAATCAGCATTACGGGAAAATCACCTGAATCTGATCTCCGCCAAGCTGTTTGACCTCAAGCGTTTCGTGATAAAATTTCCCGACGCCTTTGATCAGCCCTATCGCAAAATCGAGCATGTTCCGGTGAGACGCATAGCGCATGATCAGCGTATGGTCGTCTTTCCAGGTAAACGCAAATCGCGGCGGTCGGGCATTCGCCATGCTTTTCGTGATGCTGACGTGAAGATTGTCCATATCCAGCAAAAACGATCTGGCGGTTGCGTGTTTGGCATAATATCGGCTATACATCTTTTGCGAATACTCCAATACCCAATATTCGCCGAACATCTCGGCTAATTGGGCAAGCGACAGCCGCGCTTGTTTCATCACGGAGGCGACCAATTTCATGACGAGGGCGTCATCAATATCATCAAAGACTAAAAACATCGTCATCGGCTTTAAACCAGCGTCTTCGAGCGCCTTTTGCCAGACCATTTTCCCGAGACGGTTCTTTACAAATTCTTCAAGACAATTCGCGATAACTCCTTTCATAAAGAAACCTCCTTGTGTCAATAACGGCAACACATCTGTCATGATTATTTACACATTCGAAAGAACGCCGCACAATCGCAAAAAATGCTTGACATCGTCGCTGCGCTGATATGAATAGAGAAACAATGCTCAAAAATATTCATCTGAACTCTTCGCAAAATCAACGAAAATTTGTCAATGTTGTTGACATTTTTTCGATATTTTTCAGAGACTCGCCCTTTTTATAAGGCTTTCAGGGAGTGGCACGATGCGTGAAATAGAGAATCGCGGAGAGATCGCATAACAGCAATATTTTTTATGATTGCCGAATCGAACCCGCATCATTCGGCATCGTTTGCGCCCAAAGGAGGGAATTCGCATGAAAATCACTGCATTAGGAGTCAATTCGGCATTTGCCACCGGCCAATATGAATGGGGCGTCACTATGCCGCAAGTGATCGAACTCGCCAAATACGTGGCGCAGTTGCCGGAATTCAAGGAAATGCCGGAAGAAACGATTATTAAAGAAGTCGAACGCATCAGCCGTCAGATGTATGTCCCGAAATGGCAATCCAATTTTTTGATTGAATTTGACATGCCGGGCAAAAAAGGCGTTGCGCCCTATCGGCTGCTGCTCGACGCTGGCGCGGACGTTCGCCATGCCTTAAAAGGCGTGGGGCTGACGTCGAACGATATTGACGGCGTCTATATCTCGCATCCCCACAGCGACCACATCGGCGGCATGGAGTATCTCGCCTTGACGACGCTGTTTAATCCGGCCTATACGCCCGCGAAAAAAGAGTGGCTCAACGGCACGTTTATCGCGGATAAGCTCTTTTTCGAGCAGCACGCCTGGCCGGAACCGCCGAAAAATGCGAAGCCCGATTTGTTCATTCACCGCAAAGTGTTAGAGCCGCTGAAACGCGCAGTCGGGCCGGGCATGGATACGGTGCAGGGCGTGCCGAACGTCTGTCTCGAAACGTATTTCACCGTGCATCTGATCGGCAAACAGGAAAATGGCAAAACCAAAACCTTCGAATTTCAAGACGGCGACGGACAATGGACGATTAAGCCGATTTTTGCGATGCACGTCATTTCCAGTTCCGAAGAAATGGCGAGTTATGGCCTGAGCCTGGAACATTCCAGCGGATATACTGTTTTGATGCCGACGGATACGCAGCACATGATGCCGCCGCAATTGGAAGCGCATTACCGCCGCGCCGACCGGATTTACATGGATTGCGAAACCTCGCCGTTTCCGTCCGGCGTGCATCCGCATCTGTCGGATTTGATGAATCGCATGGATGCGTCCATTCAGAAAAAGTGCCTGCTGTATCATTACGACCAGATGCCCGACGTGCCGGAGGGAATGTTCTGCGGCATTCTGAAAGCTGGCGATGCGCATGTTTATCCGGCGGCGTAAACATCTGAGGCATAAGTATGCTTGATGTCTCCATCGTCATCGTCAATTTCAATACCCGGCGCTTGCTGGAAGAGTGCGTCGCCTCGATTTACGCGCAGACGCGCGGCGTGTCGTTCGAAATCATCGTCGTGGACAACGCCTCCACCGACGACAGCCTGGCGATGCTGACACGCCGCTTTCCCGCTGTGCGGCGCATCGAAAACGCGGCGAATAACCGCTACGCTCTCGCCAACAATCAGGGGCTTGAGGCGGCGCAAGGGCGTTATCTCCTCTATTTGAACAGCGATACGGTGCTGCAAGGGAATACGCTGGCGGAACTCTGTGAATTTTTAGACCGCTCCCCGCAGGTCGGCGGCGTCGGCGGGCGCTTGGTCTATGCGGACGGCGCGTTTCAGGATTCCTGCTTTCGCTTTCCCTCCGCGCTCAATCTGTTTTATCTATCGACAATCGCCCGCTTTTACTGGGAAACGCCGCTGTCCGGGAATTACGCGCCTTATGAAGTCGAGACGCCGCGCCCTGTGGATTTTGTCGTCGGCGCATGTTTCCTTGCGCGGCGCGACGCGCTGCGGCAATGTCAGGGAATGGACGCGGCCTTTTTTCTCTACGGCGAAGACAGCGACCTCTGCTACCGGATGCGGCGATTGGGCTGGGAGATTTATTATTATCCGACCGAACACGCCATCATTCATTACGCCGGGGCCAGCACGCCGCATCTGCTCGGCGCGGAAACCGAAAAAAAGCATCTGCAAGGCTGGCGCGCCCGCTTTCAATTTATCCGCAAACATTATCCCCTCTGGCGCAGAAGCGCGATTTTCGCCGCGATGTGCGCCGCCTTTGCCGTTAATATCCTGCTTTACGGCCTCGCCGCCCTCAAGCGCCGCGATTGGAGCGCCGCGCAGCCGCTCCGCCTGCAATGGCAGATCACGCAAGCGGCGCGAGGCGTGTGGTAACGCGCCCGGCAATTTCTCTTGACTTTTTCTCAGGATCGTTGGCATCTTGCCGCTGAAAAGCTGTCAGGGGTTATGAAAATTAAAAATTTAATTCGGCAATCCTGTCCATAACCCCACCCCCAGCCCCTTCCCAATGGGGAGGGGAGTTTCTCCCCTCTCCTTCGGAGAGGGGCAGGGGGTGAGGTCGAACAGCAGGGCTGGCATGTAATCTATGTTCTCATCCATTCCCAATCATGCGATTGCGCGGATCTTCGCGCAGGAGGCGGCGCGGCGCGTTCCGGTCGGCGCGGGATTTCTTGTCTCGCCGCGTTATCTCCTGACCTGCGCGCACGTTGTCGAAGCGGCGCTCGGCCTGAAAAACGCCGCCGCCGCGCCGACGCCGTTCGTCGCCTTCGATTTTCCGCTGCTGCCGAAACATGCGCCGCTGAAAGCGCGAGTCGCCCGCTGGCTGCCGATGTGCGACCAGCCGACGCCGGGTGCGCCGGAAGACATCGCGCTGTTAGACATCGCGCCGGAGACGCCGCTGCCGCCGGAAGCGCGTCCGATTGACCTGTTGACGCTGCCGGACGGCCATTACGCCGGGCGGGCGTTTCGCGCCTACGGCTTGCCCGAACGCATGGAGGACGACGGCGATTGGACAGGCGGAACGCTCGATGATCTCGTCGCCAGCGGGCGCGTCCAATTGCGGCACGATGTCGGACGCCGCGCCATCGAGCGTGACTTCAGCGGCGCGGCGGTCTGGGATGAACGCGAAGAGGCGGCGCTCGGCATGATTGTCGCGATTCGCGGGCGCGACGAATTGGCGTCGGCCTACATGATTCCGGCGGCGCTGCTGCTCGCCGCCTGTCCCGAAATCGAATCTTGCGCCGGACATGCCCGCCGAACGCGCCGCGCCGAGATTCCGCCGGATGTGCGCCGCTTTCATGAACAGGCGTTGAATTTGAAAGAAGAATCCGCTGCGTTTCTGCGCATTCTCAACGACGAAGACACGAACACGCGCCTGCTCCTGATTCATGGCGAATCCGGCATGAGCAAAAGCCATCTGCTCGGCCTGTACGAGCAGACCGCCCGCGCATACGACCTGAACGTCTTCCGCCTCGACTGGCGCGACAAAAACCCGCCGCCGGTAGAAACCTTTTTATATCAACTCACCTGTCGCTGCGGCGGCAGCCGCCATTTTCCCCATTACACCGGCAGCAAAGCCGCGTTCGCACACCTTGCGGGGGAAGCCAAATGGGAAGCGTTGACCGAGCAGTTTTTTTTAGACCTCGGCGAAGGCGCAAAGATTCCGCCGCTGCTGCTGTTGATTGATACCTTCGAACGCGCAGAGCGCGCCTTTGCAAGCTGGTTGACGCAGATTTTCCTGCCGCCGTTAGCGCATCAGCAGACGTTGACGGTCGTGATTGCGGGGCAGGAGGAAACGCCGACGCCCGCCGGACTGGAAGGGAGTTGCCAGCGTTTTCATCTGCGCGGCGTGCCGCTGCCGGAATGCGAACAGTATGCGCGGAAATTGGGACGCCAGGCGGATATTTTAGCGAAAGTGCATCACGCGCTGCGAGGTCGGCCAATGGACGTCGTCAGCATCGTGCAAAGCAGCCCGCTGATGCAGGAGGCGCAGTATGTCGGATAATCTGTTGCAGCAATTGGAACAGGCGGGGAGCGCCGAGGAACAGGCGCGCCTGACTGCCTTGATGACGCTGGAATCGCAGCCGGAAATCGTGCGCCGCGCCGCCGTTGCCGCCGCCGTGCCACACTGGTTCGACGCCTCCGTCCTGACCGCGTTGTTAGAAGACGAACCGACACCAACGCTGTGGAAAAAATTTCGCGGACTTTTTAAACGTTGGCTGCACATGAAACCTGAAGTGAACGCGGAAATGAAGCAGATTTACGAGACTTTGCAAATGCTGCCGTTCACGCAGCGCTGCGGCGAAGACAAGCATGCGCTGCACGACCTGACCCGCGCCGGTGTCATCGCCGACATGCTGCAAACGCGCCCCGCTGAGTTTCGCGAGTTCAGCCGCCGCGCCGCCCGCGCTTTTGCGGAAACCGACGCGATTGAAGCCGTCTATCATCTATTGGCAAGCGATCTCGACGACGGCATTGACATGTTTTACGATCTGATTACTGAATTGTGCGAACGCGACCACAACCTGAACGGAGCGCACCGGATGATTTCGTATTTGCGGGAATTGATAGACATCCGCACAGCGAACGGCGCAAAGGCCGAACGCGCCCTGAGCTACGGCTATTCGCTGCTTGGGAGTTTGCAAATGAACTACGCCAGCGTCAGCGCCGCCGTCGAAAGCTACCAACAGAGCTTAGAGATTGACCAGCGGCTCGCGGCGGCAGACCCGGCCAATACGCAGGCGCAGCGCGACCTCTCGGT
>CAZMEO010000011.1:0-22127 GCA_964565315.1 uncultured Candidatus Moduliflexus sp.
GAACAGGCGAAAATTCTTCTTGACCAAATGCAGGCAGAGACATATTCAGGTGTGAAGATGGAAAGCCCTGAAAGATAATCCACGACGTATCGGGAGGAAAAAGTCATGCTCAACTTTGTGTATCAACAACCAACAAAAGTGATTTTCGGAAAAGGGACAGAGCAGACGGTCGGAATGGAAACGAAAGCGTATGCCAGCAAAGTCCTGCTGCATTATGGCGGCGGCAGCATCAAAAAAATCGGGCTCTATGATAAGGTCTGCGCATCGTTGAAAGACGCGGGCGTTGAATTTGTCGAATTGCCAGGAGCGCAGCCGAATCCGCGTTTAAGCCTTGTGCGCAAAGGGATTGAACTCTGCCGCCAAGAGCAGATCACGTTTATTCTTGCCGTCGGCGGCGGCAGCGTGATTGACTCCGCGAAAGCCATTGCGGTCGGCGTGCCGTATCAGGGGGATGTCTGGGACTTTTTCGACAAAAAGGCTGTCATTGCCGAAGCCCTGCCGCTCGGCGTGGTGCTGACGATTCCCGCTGCTGGCAGCGAGGCCAGCCCAGCATCAGTCGTGACCAACGAAGAGGGCTGGTATAAACGCGACATCGGCACGGAGTTGATTCGCCCGAAATTCGCGATTTTGAACCCGGAATTTACTCTGAGCCTGACGCTCGAACAAACGATGGTCGGCATCGCCGATATTACCGCTCATCTTATCGAACGCTACTTCACGCAAGTGGATCACGTGGATTTTACGGATCGGATGATTGAAGCCACGCTGAAAACCGTGATCCGTAACGCCCGCATTCTCTGGCGCGATCCGAACAATTACGACGCGCGTGCGGAAATCTTGTGGGCTGGCACGGTTGCGCATAACGATTTGCTTTCCACCGGCAGAATCGGCGACTGGGCATCACACGCCATCGAGCATGAACTCAGCGGCATTTACGACGTGGCGCACGGCGCGGGACTGACAACGGTGATTCCGGCCTGGATGACGTATGTGTATAAAGAAAATATGCAGAAATTCGTACAGTTCGGCTACCGTGTGTTCGACATCGAGCCGGAATACGAATTCCCGGAAGATGCGGCAAAGGAAGCGATTGCGCGGTTGAAAGGCTTCTATCATGGTGTGGGGCTGCCGGTGAACCTCAAAGAACTCGGCGTCCCTGATGATCGCCTGGAAGAAATGGCTGCCAAATGCACGGAAAGAGGCACCGTCGGCAACTTCAAAAAACTTGGAAAGGCTGACGTGCTGAATATCCTCAAATTGGCGCGATAATAATGGAACAGCAGGGGCGTTACGCGAACGCCCCTGCATCTGCTGCTGCTATCACAACAAACCTCGTCACCCCAGGAAAGGCGTCGCTATGAAAAATATTACCGCCTATTTCACGCCGACAACAATCGAAGATGCGCTCAGCTTACTGCGGGAACAGCCCGGTAAAGGGAAATTGATCGCCGGAGGCACGAATCTTGTCGTCGAAAAAGACCCCACCCTCAACTTTCTCGTCGATGTGCGCCAGCTTGGTCTCGATTATCTGCGAGAAGATGACGCATGGATTCATGTCGGCGCAGGCACTCACCTTGAAACGCTCTACCGTTCTGAACTGATGAACAGTCTCGCCAGCGGGATGTTTACGGAAATGTGCCGTTGGTTCGCCAGTAAACAGATTCGCAACATGGCGACCATCGGCGGCAACATCGCTGACGGCCATTCTGCCGCCGACACGATCCCTCCGCTGTTAGCGCTTGACGCGCAGATCGTGCTGCATGGCGAAGTCGAGCGCGTGATGTCAATTGCCGACTTTCTCACGCCAGCGGGCGGCTCGGTGTTGCAGCCGCATGAGATCATCACGGAAATCCGCATTCCGAAACGCTTTCAACAGGCTGCCGGGGCGTTTCTTAAACACAGCAAAACCCGCGAAGATATTTCAGTGGTCAGCGTCACGACCACGATGCTTGTAAAAGATGGCCGTTGTGAGATGGCGCGGATTGCTTTAGGCGCAGTCGCGCCGATTCCGCTCTGTGTCCCGGCGGCAGAAGCCGTGCTGACGGGGCAGACGCTCACGCTGGAATTGGTTGAGCAGGCGGCCAACATTGTCAGGAATAGCATTCATCCGATTACGAATTTTCGCGGCAGCGCCGAATTTCGCCAGGAGATTGCGGCGGTTTATACGAAACGCGCATTACAGATGTGTTGGGAAAAATTGACCTCTCACGATTGAGAAAAATGTAGCGCCTTACGTGTGTCTGACTTCGCTGGTCGATGAGAAAATCTACATTTCTTCATTGACAAACCGTCACATTCATTTATAATGATTTTATTCCATCACCATGTGTTCTAATGTCATCGTTTAACACGGAAATAGGCTGATATGAGAACGACGATTCAGGCGAAAATACTGTTTTTATGTCTGTTTTTGGTGTTATTAACTACAATCGGCACGTCCACCGGATACTATCTGCTTGCCAGAGACAACCAACAACGGGAATCACGCAATAGCATTCAGATTGCCTTTGATGTTATTCTCGACGATTTATACGCCCGATCTCAAAATTATACCGCGCAATTCGACGAATTTCTGAAACGAGAAGTCACGGCGGCCTGGACAGCGTCTCTCTATAATGAAGATAAGGAAGAAATTGCCTCGCGGCAATTTGTCATTTCGTATTTAGTTTCTCTTGCAGGCTCGGTGAAAGATTTCGGCTCAATCAGCGGCCTCAGCCGTCTCATGCTGTTTGCGAAAGATGGCCGTTTATTACTGATTTATCAACGTGGTGAGGACGGCGAACATATTGGTGCCTATTTGAAATCATCAACCGGACAGGACACCTATTTTTCTCTTGATAATACGGCGGAGATATCGTCAATTATCTATACGGGAGCGATGATTCCAGATCGACCGATCTCTCCCGATATTCCGGTTCTCTATACGCAAGAGATTCCGAAAACGACCACAGTCTCGCTGTCTTCGAGAGCATCCCGTCTTTTCTTTTCGGTTGAAGCCCCGCTTTATCGTCAGGATCAAAACGTCGGAGTCATGGTGGGCGAAATTGCCTACAAGCAAGAAGATGTTGAGCGGTACGCCCTGCTCAGCAAAACCGAAGTCAACTTTTTTTCCGGAGAGCAATTTGCCTTAGGCACGTTTCCAGCCCAGAAAACTCTGACGCTTGCCGCACCTCAGGCCATTGCGTGCGATGCGTTATACCAGCATACTGATCAGCATCTCGCCATTTATCCGCTTGATATTGACAAGCATGCCTATTATCAAGGACGATGCCTGATTACATATCGCGCTGAAACCATCGGCGCGATTTCGGTCAGCCTGTCGCAGAAATTAGAGCGCGATGAATTGAAAGGCATTTTAATCACGATGTTGAGTTTTGGGGCAATCTCAGCGCTGGCGGCATTCGTGCTTTCGTATGTTTTCAGCCGCAGCACGGTTCACTCGATCCAAAATATCGTGAATGTCATCGGTTTGGCCTCCGAAGGCGATCTGCGCCAGAGCGTCATGACGAGTAGCCATGATGAATTCGGCATGTTAGCGCGGCAATTGAATCGCATGATCCAGCAATTACGCGCGATTTCCGGCCAGGTGCAAGCGTCTTCTTCGACTGTTGGCGTGACGGCGGATGCCATTCTTCGGGAAATCGAATCCTTAACGCAGCGGATCGAACAGCAATCCACATCTGTCGACCATACGACGGAGTCGGTAAAGCGGATAGATCAATTTATTCAACTGATTGGCGAAAGCACCGCTGACCTCTCCTCCTCTTCGCAGCAAACGCTTTCCGCCATTCATCAAACACGCGCCAGCCGTCAGGAAGTGACGAAGAGCATTGGATTTTTAGCGGAAAATTTACAAACCGTGCTGTCGTCAGTTGAACAGATTGGCACGTCTGCTAAAAACATGTCCGAGCATATCGGCGATTTAGAGGGCGTGGCGCGAAAGACAGCCACCGCGATGCAGCGCATTGATATGTCATTGAAAGATGTGTCGAATAATGCCGCTCTTTCCCTGCAATTAGCGAACGATACCCGTGAGGCCGCTCGCAAAGGCCAGGAAGCTGTTGATGTCTCAATTGATGGGATGCGGGATTTGAAACTTGCCGTGTCCAATACGGCGCAGATCATTCAAGAAGTCAACTCTTGGGGCGAACAGGTGAGTTCGATTCTTGATATTGTGGACGAAGTCACGGAGCAGACTTCGCTGTTAGCGCTGAATGCCTCGATTATTTCGGCGCAAGCCGGGTCGCACGGACGCGGTTTTGCGGTGGTGGCGGACGAGATCAAAGAACTTGCGTTGCGCACGAAAAATTCCACGCAGCGGATCAGCGCGCTGATCCACACCTTGCGCAAAAAAACCGAAGAAGGTGTCAAACACATGAACGATGGCTTACAAAAGGCCGAACAGGGCATGGGGCTCTCCAGCGCGGTGAAAGAGGCATTAGATACCATTTTGGAACGCGCCACCAATTCCTCTGAACGCGCCGCCAGCACGGCGAATGTCGTGCGGGACACGGCGGCGAGCAGCCAATTGATCAGCGCCTCGATGGGAAGCGTGACGACAATGGTGTCGCAGGTGAACGGCTTGATTCAGCAGCAAGAAGAAGATATTACGCAGGTGGTGTTAGCGATAGAGAATAGCCAGGCGATGTCCGCGCAGATCAATCAGGCGAGCATTCAACAAAATCAGAATGCGTCGGAAATCGAAAAAAATATGCAGCACATGGCCGAACGGATTGAGAATATTTCGCAGCAAACGGAAGAATTACATTCAAATTCGGCGCAAATTGTTGAGGCCATGCACGCCATGGAAATTATCGCTGAACACCTGTTGAGCGAAATCATGACCATTTCCAGCCAGACCGCCAACGATTTAGTCAAGCAATCCGAAATGCTTGACAGCATGGTAAAGGTGTTCAAAGTCTCGTAAAGGAGAAGGTTTATGGAGTGTCGCGCCGGATGTGGCGCCTGCTGCGTGGCGATTTCGATTTCATCGCCGATTCCCGGCATGCCGGAGGGAAAGCCTGCCGGAATCCGGTGTCTGCATTTGCGCAGCGATGGCCTTTGCGCCTTATTTAATCGACCTGAGCGCCCAGCGGTATGCAGCGCGTTTCAGGCGGAAGAAATGGTGTGCGGCTCGTCACGGGACGAAGCGCTCGTCTTAATTGCTGCGCTTGAAGCGTTTTCCGCGCCCGGCGCCTGATGAATATGAGGTGTCGAAAAATTTTCCAGTGGTTAATATTCGTGAAACCCATTGCATTCCTTGCCGTTTCGGGAACATGCGATGAAAGATGCTATGCAGACCTGTCGGAAAATTTGACACTTTCTCCTCGTCGCTAAGGGAGCATCCATGAAAAATTTCCTGCCGAATCCCGCAGCCTGAAAAAAATCATTGCATTCGAACCGAATGGATGTCACCGCTATCAGGCATTTTTACGCTGATCGCGCCTGCGCCTTGAATAAAAAATATCAGACAATTGTTGAAGTTGGCATCATTAGTGCATTAAGTAAAAGTATCGATGTCTTTGACAACAATACTTTTGAAAAAGCCAAACCTATCGTGAGATGGGGACGGAAAGCCACAGGTCTTCCATGAAAAGACGGCTGGGTTGCCAAAATGAAACATACATCATTGCGCAGCCGGCCTTTTGAAAAGACCGGCTTTTTTTGTGACCTGTTCGCGAGCGATAGGAAAAATGGATGAGGGCGTCGTCACGATGGCTCAAACATCTACAAACCACTCAAAAAGGAGAGTTGCTATGAAACGTTTTACACAGATTGCTTTGATGACATGTGTTGCTGCTGTTGTTCTTCCTGCAATGGGATATGCAGCCGGAAAGGAAGCCTTTGTGGATGCGAAATGGAACGATAGCGAATATTCATTTTCTGCAAAACTTGTTAATGCGACGACTGGAAAACTCGACGATGTTAAACTGTCAACGGGAGAATTCAATCTCAAATTAAAGGATAAAGACGGCAATCTGTTTTTGCGCGATGCCAAGGGCAATCTTGTCACCGGCGGCGCAACCTTTACAGGATTCTGCGTTGACCCCTGGCAAGGCTCTAAGTCAGACGTACTGGTCGATTTCGTGAAACCGAGCGATTATGACGTGCGAGGAGAAAATGCGGGCTTGCAGGCAGCGTGGCTCTTTGATACGTATTTCACAGAAAAATCGACCAAAGCGGAAATTGCCGGATTACAACTGGCCTTGTGGGAAATTGTCGTAGATAGCTCGATTGATTTGACGAAGGGAAATTTTGTTGTCACCAGTAAAGAAAATGACGCCATTACGAAGGCAAAATCGTATTTAGCGGCAATACCGCAGAGCTTTTCAGCAGAAACCGTTGCTCGCTTGAATAGTTCGTATATTATCGGCAAAACGGGCAATGCGCAGGATTTTATCGTGAAAGTTGGCAATCCCGTTCCTGAGCCGGCGACAATGCTGCTCCTCGGAGTTGGCTTGCTTGGTCTCGCAGGCGTTGCCAGAAAAACACGCAATCGCTAATCGAGAACGCTTCTTACCCCGTAAAGGTCAAACCTTTACGGGGTTTTTTATTTTAAGCGCTTGGAAGAGCAACACCAAACAAAGAAGAGTCAGAAACATCACTCCTCCCCGCATTCATTATTTTTCCGTACACTCTGTTTTACTCCTACGCGATTGAGAATATTGAAAGCCCGTTATTAAAAACTTGCAAAATTTGAAACAGTAATAGACACTATGCAAACATGTTCAGTCTTGTGCTGAATACGAACGATATGGACATATCTTCTATGCCTGTGGTATTGGTAATGACAGCGAACGTTATAGGACGCGGAAAGCTGTCAGACACTTTTTGAAGTGTCTGACAGTTCTGCCACAACGTTCTATGTTATTACAGTTATTAAGAGAATATATCTTGAACAGAGAGGCATGACGCCATGCTTAAAATGATTATCCGCAGTTTGCTTGCTGTCGTCGCGCTGATGTTCATGATTCTCCTGATTATGGGATGTCTGTCGAGACGGCTGCCTGACCTCAAACTCTGGCATCGCGTGATGTTGCAGCAGGAGTTCCGCGCCAAGCATGCGTCGCCAGGCATGACCTTCGATGAGTATTTGGCGCTCGAACAAAAAGTGTTCGACGAATTAAATGCTCAGGTCTATCAACACTTACCGCCAGAGGAACACCTCCCCTATAATCGTTTTTATCACAAGAGCTACAGCTTTCCTGAGAATTTTTCGCGAAACTGGAATCGCTCGTTCGAATTGACGCCAGACTCCGTTCGTGGCGGAGTCCTGATGCTGCATGGCTTGACAGATTCGCCATATAGCAATCATGCCTTAGCGCAAAAGCTCTACGAACAGGGGTATTATGTGTTAGGATTGCGCTATCCGGGACACGGCACGATTCCTTCCGGGATGGTGCAATGTTCATGGGAAGACTGGGAAGCGGCAGCAAACATCGCGCTTGAACATGTCCGAAAAAAGATTGGCGACACATCTCCGCTCTATTTGTGCGGCTATTCGACTGGAGGCTCATTAGCCCTGAAAATGACGTTCGACGCCCTTGCCGAGCAACGCGAGACGGTGGAGAAAGTCTTTCTGTTTTCTCCGGCCATTGCGGTCAGTCCATACGGAGCGCTTGCCAATTGGTATAAACCAATCGGATGGCTGCCGTTTTTTGAAAAATCTGCCTGGAAGGACGTGAATCCCGAATACGACCCATTCAAATATAATTCCTTTGCAAACCACGCAGGCGGCGAGGTCTATAAATTAGCGAAAATCGTGCAGAGACAGGTGGATCAATTGCGAAAACAAGGACGGTTGGCGCAAGCGCCGCCGATTATCGCCTTTCAATCAGTGGTCGATACGACCGTCGTCGGCTCGGCCTTAGTGAAAAAGCTGTATGCCAAGCTTGAGCCGAATAATAGTAAGTTATTTGTCTTCGATGTCAATCATGATCTTCAGGTTGAACCATTTATTAAGACGCCCTACAAATCGGTGTTTTCGCAATTTGAGGCATTTGAGAAACCGCTTCCATTTGATCTGACAATTATCACGAATGCCGCCGCTCAGACGCCGGAGGTTGTCGCGAAAACCCGGCGGGCAGGCGCGAAAGAGTTTCAAGAGACTCCGCTTTACATGTCCTGGCCTGCACAGGTGTATTCGCTGTCGCATGTCTCTATTCTGTTTCCGCCCGATGACCCGATTTATGGCGGAATAGAGACGCGCGCGCTTCCCGCAAGCTTTAAAATCGGGACATTGACCCCCAAGGGCGAGCTTTCCGTGCTGAATGTGTCGATTCAACAATTGATGCGGTTGCGCTATAACCCGTTTTTCGACTATTTGACCCAGCAAGTGCTTGCCGAAATGCAAGGGTAGCACAATTTTGAAATATGTCATTCACTTCTCATCCATTTATTCGTACCTTGCTTGATTTACGCGGCAATGCGCGGGCGTGCGTCTATACCGAACCGCTCTGGGGTATTCCCTATAATCTGTATGCGCCCTATGCGTCCATTTTCATGCTGACCTTAGGCGTGAAAGACAGGCAGATCGGCATGGTTGCCAGCGTCGGGATTCTGGCGCAGATCGTCTGGACGCTGTTGAGCGGCGCGATTACCGACAAGCTGGGCCGCAAACGCGCCACGCTGATATTCGACCTGATTTCCTGGAGCATTCCCTGCCTGATCTGGGCGTTCTCGCAGAATTTCACGCATTTTCTGCTTGCCGCAATCATCAACGCGATGTACCGCGTGCCGCATAATTCCTGGAACTGCCTGCTGGTCGAAGATACTGACCCGCGCCTGTTAGTGGACGTGTATTCCTGGATTTACATTTCCGGCCAGATCGTGGCTTTCGTCTCGCCGCTGGCAGGTCTTTTAATCGGGAAATTCACGCTTGTGCCTACCATACGCGGCCTCTACCTGTTAGCATTTGTCATGATGACCTCGAAATTTCTGGTATTGAACGCATTTGCCATCGAAACGCGGCAGGGAGTCGCTCGCATGGACGCGACGCACCACCAGCCGCTTTTTGCCATCCTGCGCGAGATGCCGGGCGTGCTGAAACACATTCTCCAGACGCCAGCCACGCTCTTTACGGCGGGTTTGATGATGCTGACCAATATCTGCTGGATGGTGAACAATACGTTCTGGGCAATTTTAGTGACGGAAAAGCTCCATATTCCGGCCAAACACTTAGCGTATTATCATTTTGCCCGTTCGATGATAATGCTTCTCTTTTTCTTTTTCGTCATGCCGAAATTGCGAAATATGGACGTGCGAAAACCGTTATTAGTAGCCTTTTCCATCTTGATGTTGAGCCAAATTACCTTGATCAGCGCTCCGTCTGGGAGCTATGCGTTCTTGCTGCTTGCAACCGGATTAGAGGCGTGCAGCGTTCCCATTGCCACGACCTTTGTGGATAAGCTGACGGTTATCACGATCAATCCGAAAGAACGCGCCCGAATTATGGCGATTTTATGGGGCGTCATGTTAGTCTTCACGTCGCCGTTCGGCTGGCTTGCCGGGCAGATGTCCGAAATGAACCGCAGTCTGCCGTTTGTCTTAAACATTCTGCTGTTCGCGCTCGGCGGCCTGCTGACCTTTTTCGCGCGGTCACGGTGAGCAGAAAACAATTCGCTGAACTGCGTCGATCTTTAGTCGTCTATGCGAAATGGCCTGTCATCTACAACTATTCTTGCGTTCCCACTCCCAAAACGCCTCGCTGAAATAATCCACGCGCTGCTTTTTGTATTCGACCGTGCTGTATAACGTGTCATGCGTGGTTGCGTCGAATCGCCGCGCCAACTCCTGAATAATGCGTTCGGTTTCGCCGCGAGATGTACCGTGAATCATGGTGTAAAGATTATACGGCCACTCCGGGAAAATGACGCGCTCGTAGCAATGGCTGACTTCAGGAAGCGCGGCAGCCTGCTCCGCAAACGGGAGAATTCGATCCGTGGGGATTTGCCAGACCGCCATCGCATTCGCGACGTAGCCGATCTGCCGATGACGCAGAATGCCTGCGAAACGCGGCATTTTGCCACTGTGCTTGAGATAGGCAAGAAAATTGAACACTTGCGCTTCACTCAAGCCGAACGCCTGCGCGATCTCTAAAAACGGCTGTGAAATCAGCGGCAAATCGTTTTGCAGTCGCGCCATGATGCCGCGCTGCGTCTCATCCGGCAATTCAACGTAAGTGTCAACGCGAACATTCGGCGGCATCTCTTCAACGCTATCTGGCAGCGCAGGCGCATCCGCGCTGACGCCAGTGTCATCTCCATCCACAGAAAATCGCACCCGCCGCTTGAACGTGCGCAATCCGCGAAAGCAGAAAAAGCGCAAACAGTGCGACAATTCCGCTAAGCGTTCGACATGCCGTTGCAGCGATAACGCTTGCGGAATGGCAAGCGTAAACCACAGGTTCAGCCAGTGTTCGCGCCCGTAGTTATGGCTGACACCGGGATGCGCGTTGACGATCGCGACGGTGTCGTCAAGCCGCCGATCTTCCACTTCGAACGCCACCAACGCGCTATGAAATCCAAGAAACCGGGCGTCGAAAATCCCGCGAATTTCTTTGAGAAGATTGCGCTGTTTCAAATCCTTCAGCAGATCAATCACCTCATGTTCGCTCAAGCCGACCGTTGCGCCGATTTCGTCAAACGGTCGCGACGTAAGCGGAAACGCTTCTTGAATCAGCCGAAGCGCGGCGGCTTCCTGTCGGGTGAATCGTCCTGACATGCGCTCGTCCTTTCCAACATGGATTTTTTATAAGCAAGGGTATGCTGAACGTTGACATTTTTCCACTATGGCATGAATACGATTCCCATACAAAAAAGTCAAGGCGAACTCATATAAAGTTGTCAGACACCTTCAAGGTGTCTGACAACTCCGAACGAAGGACAATTCATGATCAGCATTTCCAGACTCTACTGCGGTAACACCTCGACCACCGATGTGCTGCGCTACGGGCGCGAAGCGGGCAAGCTGCCGCCGCATCTGCTGCATTATTCGCAGGATAAAAAGCCGGTGGTCGTCTTCAATTGCACCAAACGCTGCAACCTGCGCTGCGTCCACTGTTATTCCCATTCCACCAGTGAAGCGGGCGAGGACGAATTGACGACCACCGAAGCGAAAGCCCTGCTTGACGACCTCGCGCAGTTCGGCAGCCCGGTCGTGCTGTTTTCCGGCGGCGAGCCGCTGCTACGTCCCGATCTATTGGAATTGATTGACTACGCCGTCGCCAAAGGCCGCCGCGCCGTGATTTCCACGAACGGCACGCTGATTACGCCCGATCTCGCGAAACAGTTGCGGCGCGTCAAGCTTTCGTATGTCGGCGTCAGCCTCGATGGCGTCGCCGGAACAAATGACGCTTTTCGCGGCGTACCGGGCGCATTCGACAGGGCGCTGGCCGGAATTCGAAACTGCTTGCAGGAAGGGATCAAAGTCGGCCTGCGCTTCACCATCAACAAGCGCAACGCGACTGAAATCGAGCCGATTTTCCGCCTGCTGGAAGCCGAACAGATTCCGCGCGTCTGTTTCTATCATCTGGTCTATGCCGGGCGCGGGAGTCAGTTGATTGATGAGGCGCTGCCACTTGAGCAGACGCGGGCGATTGTGGATCAGATAATTGATTTGACCGCCGATTTGTTCCGGCGCGGCTTTGAAAAAGAGGTGTTGACGGTGGATAATCACTGCGACGCGCCGTATCTTTATCTGCGGATGCTGCGGGAACAGCATCCGCGCGCCGATGAAGTCTTGCGCCTGCTGCAATTCAACGGCGGCAACAGTTCCGGCATCGCCATTGGCTGCGTCAGTTGGGACGGCGCGGTGTATGCCGACCAGTTCTGGCGGCATGAATCATTCGGGAACGTGCGCGAGCGCAGGTTCAGCGACATCTGGACAGACACGACGCATCCGCTGATGGCGAAACTCAAAGACCGCAAGCCCTATTTAAAAGGCCGTTGCGCCGCCTGTCGCTGGCTGAATATCTGCAACGGCAATTTCCGCGTCCGCGCCGAAGCCGTCACTGGCGACTTGTGGGCGTGCGATCCGGCGTGTTATTTGACTAATGAGGAAATCGGCCTGAGCGAGGAATAACGGAAGGCGGCCAAAACAAAAAAAGCGCCTCACCTTGCGGTGAGGCGCTTTTTTTTCATCGCCAAACGTTACTTCTTTTGAACGTTCTGTGCAGCCGGCCCTTTTTTCCCTGCACCGATCTCAAAGGTTACGCGATCTCCTTCAGACAACGTTTTGAAGCCTGAACCGAGAATCTGAGAATGATGGACGAAGATGTCTTCGCCGTTTTCTTGTTCGATAAAACCATAACCTTTCTGATCGCTAAACCATTTTACGATTCCTTCTGCCAACTTGGTACTCTCCTGTGTTGAGGATTTTTTGAGAAATCATATCGCGGCATGACTTCCACACATCCTGACATATTGTTACTTCTTTCTGTTGACTCATGGCCTGCAGTTTTGAAAAAGGGCGACTTCGAACATCCACACCTGTTTACAAATCTACAAACTATTTATAATAAGCAATTCAACGAGAAAAAAGTCAAGAAAAAAACTAAAGCGGAATGAAAATTTCATCAGCGTCCGCCTGAATTTACAGAAGCAATTCCGCTTTTATATGGGTCAATTTGACGATATGGCGAGCCTCTTCTCGCACAATCTCTCTGATCCGCTCGCGATCTTTGGCAGGGACGCAATGCTCTAAGCCGGTATAAAACAAGACTGCGTCTTTTTCGCGGCCAATCGCAAACTCGATGATTGCCTGAAGATTTTCCATATCTACCGGCGGCGTTTTGCTCGCTTTCCCTGAATCTAAAAGAATGCGCATATATGCGTCATACTCCTGATCCCGCTGCCAGGCGGGGTCAACCTGCTGCGTCAGCGATGCCAGCAGGCCGGAGTAATAGCCCTGATGCTGGCGCTCTTCTTCCATCAACATGAGGAAGACATTTTTGAGCTCCTGCGGTTGCACATGCTCTGCCAGCGTTCGATACAATTCAAAACTCTCCTGTTCCCGTTGAATCGCAAAATTGACGATTTCGTGTATTTCAAATACTGCTCCCATATCGTTCCTCCAGATGTGAATACAGCATTATTCACTTAGCAGAACTGTCAGACCCCTTGAAGGTCTCTGACGGTTCTGCTCGATCTTCTCCATCCGTTCCATCCCAAAACCATTTTTGCTGATGAGAGATTCAACGCAAGGGAATTCTGACGGGGGAAAAAAGATGAACGTTGTCGGTGAAGAAGATTGCGGCAAACGCGCCACTTTCCGCTTGACAATTCCCACTCTTTCCGCAAGCTTTGCGCAGTCCGGCGAGCAATCGCCGCGTTTGTTCGATTTTCATGAATTGGCATGACGCCCCATCACGGAAGAAAAGCATGTCCAAAACCCGTCTTGATACATTGCTGACAGACCTCGGCCTTGCGCCGAGCCGCGAACAGGCCAAACGCTTGATCCTGGCCGGATTGGTGCTGGTGAACGAGCAAAAAATTGATAAAGCCGGAGCAAACGTGCCGGACGACGCGGAGATCCGCCTGCTCGGTCAGGAACATCCGTATGTTGGGCGCGGCGGCATGAAATTGGAAAAAGCGCTGCGGGAATTTCGCGTTGAGGTGGCCGATAAAATCGCGATTGACGTGGGCGCGTCCACTGGCGGCTTTACCGATTGTCTCTTGCAGCACGGCGCGAAAAAGGTCTATGCGGTGGATGTCGGCTACGGCCAACTTGCGTGGAAGCTTGTAAACGACCCGCGCGTGGTCAATCGGGAGCGGGTGAACGTGCGCGGCCTTTCTCCTGCTGATTTCGATGAATCATTCGATCTGGCGGTGATTGATCTGTCGTTTATTTCATTAAATAAAGTGCTGACGCCGATCTGTTCGCTGCTCAAGCCCGGCGCAGATGTGATCGCCCTCGTTAAGCCGCAATTCGAGGTCGGCAAAGGGGAAGTCGGCAAAGGCGGCGTGGTGAAATCTACCGAGCAGCATCAGCGCGTGCTTCAGGAAGTTCAGGAATATGCCGCCTCAATCGGCCTCGCAGTGCAAGGCGTGATCGAATCGCCGATTAAAGGCGCGAAAGGGAATACGGAATTTTTGCTTCATGCGATTTGGCGCGGATAACTGCCAAAACAGGCGGTTGCGCTCTTTTTTATCGTCCGTGCCGAAACAGCCCCATAAACGCCATATTCGCCTGCGCCGCGCACTGTCGCGCATGCACTTCGAGGGCATCCCAGTACGAATCATCGCGCACGAATTGGAAACATTGTTTGGTCAGATGCGGCGCGTACGCGTTCAGGGCGTCGATCATTCCCGCCATGCCGCCGCCTCGCGTATTCAGCGCTTCGATGCCGATTTCGTCAATCGTGCCGGATACGCGTTGGAATAACGCATCGAAATCGGAAATCGTCGGCAAAAACGGACTGAGAAACGCATACGTGCGGATGCCGTTGGCGTTCAACGTCTGCAACGCCTGAATGCGGCGTGACGGCGGCGCAGCATGTTGTTCGAACTGCTGCGCCGCAATGTCGTCAACCGTCATGATGCTCACGCCGACCGAACAATTCCGAAACTCTCTCAACAGATCAATATCTCGCGTCACGAGGTCTGATTTGGTCAAGATCGAAATCGCGGCCTGATGTTTCAACAGCACGTCCAGAATCCGCCGTGTCAGTTGGTATTTGCGTTCGGCAGGCAGATACGGGTCGGTCACGCTTGAGAGAAAAATCGAGCCGTCCAGCGCCGTCTTGCGCCGAGATAATTGGCGTTCCAGCAATTCCGGCGCATTGATTTTGACATCCAGAAACGATCCCCAGGCGTCCGCGTGTCCAGTAAATCGCCGCATAAAGCGAGCGTAACAATAGACGCAGCCATGCACGCAGCCGACGTATGGGTTAATAACGTAATCCGCGCCGGGAATGCCGCTGCGCTGCAAGATGCCTTTGACCTGAATTTCTCTGATTGCCATTGCAGTAAAAAACCTCACAGGTTTTCAAAACCTGTGAGGTTTTGTGGAGGTCTTTCACGCAATTATTGGCTTAATTGCGAGACGGTTTCAAAGGTAGAAAAGCCTTCTTTCAGCAAGGCTTTCGCGGCGCGGTTTCGATCTATTTTCGTCGGCGATCCCATAATTACGGCGATCAAACGACGTTCGCCGCGTTTCGCGGTCACGCAGACGTTAAAGCCCGATTTGCGATGATACCCGGTTTTCAAGCCGTCCACGCCGTCCACATTGCGCAGCAGATAACGGTTGGTATTGGCAATGGGCAAGGTATCGTTCCGAAATGTGGTTCTGACGGTTGACGTCCAGTTCAGCACTTGCGGAAAACGCTGTAATAAGGCCCGGCCTAACACGGCGATGTCATACGCGGAGGTGACGTTGTCCACCTGCCCTTTCGACGGCGGCAGGCCATGCACATTGGCAAAGGTCGTTTCCGTCATGCCTAATGCTTTTGCTTTGGCGTTCATCAGCGCGACGCAGGCGTCCGTGCTTCCGGCAAGATATTCCGCCACTGCCACTGCCGCGTCATTCGCTGAGCCGACGACCATCGCTTCAATCAATTCTTCCAGCGTAAAGGTTTCCCCTTTGGACAAATACACCTGCTGCCCGCCCATTTTGCTCGCCCATTCCGAAATTGTCACCGTATCAGAAAAATGCAGCTTGCCCGCTTGAATCTGCTCCATCGTCAGATAGAGCACCATCATTTTGACGAGAGACGCCGGAATCACGGCATCATGGGCGTGTTCTTCCGTGAGAATTTCACCGGAATCATAGTCCATCAGCAACACGGATTTATAGGCGGCATGTTTGGCCGCTGCCATGCCGGAGACCGGAACGAAAAGCATCATAAAAATTGCAACGGATACGCAGCAGGATGTTCGAAAAAATGTACGTTTCATAGGAAGATATTCTGTGTTGGTCGTCGGGGACAGGCGGAACGACGATGACTGTTCCTGTCCCAAACGCCGCCTCAATGTTCTCTAACAGCGTTGCTGCTCAATGAGCATTCCGCCGTTCGCTTCTCATGTTTAGCAAGACGTGGCTGCCGACGCCATCAACGCGCCGACTTGTGGACGGTATTTGTGAAACGTGGCAGGTTTGTCAATAAAAAGATAGTGGGAGAGAACGCCTGAGACCTCAAATGTCAGATTGTTTAGACCTCACAGATTTAAACACCTGTGAGACTTTTTTAACCGATGCTCGTCTTAATAAGAGTTTGGGGATATTTTAACGCAAGCACGTTATGATGATAGCGATTTTCGCTTTCGCTGAGTAAGTCGAGCATTTGTGCTTTTTTGGCAGGATTCAGAATATCGTCAAGCGTAATATTGGCGATAATTTCCATGATAAATTTCTGCACTCCTCCCCAGATCGGTAACACGGGGCAAAAGTCGGCCTGACTGCATCGAGTGGTGTCCATCAAACAATGCGTCAACGAAATTTTTCCTTCAATCACTTCGATCACTTCTCGCAGGCTGATTGACGCAGGTTCGCGCGAGAGAGTAAACCCGCCGCCGCTGCCGCGACGAGAGAGCAAAACGCCGCCGCGACAAAGGTCTTGCAGAATTTTTCCTAAATACGGTTTTGGAATTCGGCTCTGTTCCGAGATTTCATCAATCGAAACAAACTGCCCCCTCGTATGCTGTGCGATGATGAATAGCGCTAAAATGCCATAATTTCCGCGTGTCGTTAATTGCAGCACAAGACATCCCTCCTCGTTACCATTCCAACAGAACTCGACAGGTCTGTTGTGACATAGTGGCGGGCGGAAAGGAAGTCAAGAGGGCAAACGAAAAAGATGATTGAGAACGGACAAAAAAAGCGCAGTTTCTTAAACAAGAGACTGCGCTGACATCATTGCTGCCGGTTAAATTTCTTCGGCTTCTTTTAACTGCGCTTTCAGGCGAGGATCGCGCAACTCACGCAACGGAGGTTCGTTCAGCGTGTCGGACGCCCCCATCTCGCAGCCGCCGCTAAAGACCGCGCCTTCATGAATGACCAATTGATTGCCGCTTAATTTAATATTTCCATGCACTTTGGCTTTCGAGTTGATTTCAACCGATTCGATTGCTGAAATATTGCCGCTCACGCGTCCGCTGATAATAATGCGTCCGACATGAATTTCCGCATCGACAACAGCGTTTTCGCCGATGACAAGCGAATCTTTGGAATTGATATTCCCTTCGAACCGTCCATCTATGCGTACCGTGCCTTCAAAGGTCAAATCGCCTTTAAAATTCGTGCCATTCGACAAGAATGCCGTTAATTCACTTTCTATTTTTGCTCCTGCCATAGGCTGTTCCTCCCTCCCTACTCATGTTTGCAGGTTATTCTCACTGGAATTACGATGCACATTTCCTCATCAACACACTATGGCAAATGTCTCTCAGAAAGTCAAGCTTTATTTCATCCTAACGTCACAAGATAGCGCGGATGTTCAAGAAACGAGAGACTGATTGGCTGCACATTGATGAGCCGGCATCCTGAATGCCTGATTTCTTCCGCGTGTTCCTGGACTTCCTGGAGGGCATGTTGCCCGCGTTGAAACAGACACACGCCATTTGGCGCAAGATACGGTTGCGCCAGCGCGATCAAATGCGGCAGCGCGCCGACCGCTCGCGAGACGATTACATCGAATGCGGCGAGCGGCGGAACGGATGCAGCGGACGTCTCGCCAAGCCTGAATGCGAGGCATTCGACATGCGGCAAGGCTAAGCTTCGGCAGATATGCCGAAGAAACATGACTTTTTTAGCGACGGCGTCAACCGCTGTCAGGCGCAGTTCCGGGAAAAATATTTTGAGCGGAATGCCGGGAAATCCTGCGCCCGCGCCAATATCAAGCATACGAGCAGACGGCTTTAACACAGGGGAAGCCGCACAGCTCAGGGAATCGATGAAATGCTGTTGCAGCACGAACAGGTCGTCATCGCTGCCCGTGAGGTTGATCTGGCGATTCCATTTTTTCAATTCCTGAAGGTAAAAAAAAACTGTTCGACTTGTGTCTGGCTCAAAGACAAGCCGAGTTCGGCGACGCCACGCAGCAGCGTCGAAGCGAAAGTTTCTTGCGAAAACGTTGCGGACATAGGCGAATAGAACACTGATTGGGCTGATGTGACTGATTGTAACAAAACCTGTCAGACACCTTCGAGGTGTCTGACAGGTTCAGCGCCTCATCAGTCCGATCAGTGTTCTATTTATTTTCCAATGCAAAAGGTTGAAAAGATGCGGTCTAAAATATCGTCGGTGGTGGTTTCGCCGGTAATCTCGCCGAGATGGCGCAGCGCGTCGCGCAGGTCAACCGCGAGAAATTCCGGCGACATCTCGGCCTGCGCTGAGCGTGCGGCATGGCGCAGACTTGCCTGCGCAGCAGAGAGCGCCTGTTTATGGCGCGCGTTCGTGACAGCGACGCTTTCCAGCGGCACATCCAGCACGCGCGTGATGATGGCCTGTTTCAGCGCGTCAACGCCGAGATGCTGCGTGATGGATAGCTCGATGATCTGCGCGGAAGCGGAAAACAAATCAAACAATTCCGATGCTGCCCATTGCGCGGGCAAATCGACCTTATTGAGCAGAATCAATTTATCTTTGCTGGCGACAAGTTCGACAAATTGCCGATCTTCTGCGGTCAGCGGCGCTGAACGGTCGAACAAGCAGAGCGCCATATCCGCCGCTTCGATAATCTGGCGCGTCCGCTCCACGCCGATCCGCTCGACGTGGTCGTCCGTGTCGCGAATTCCGGCGGTATCAATCAAGCGAATCGGCACGCCGCTCAGATTGATATATTCTTCGATGGCGTCGCGAGTCGTGCCGGGAATCGGCGTCACAATCGCGCGTTCTTCTTGCAGCAGCAGATTCAGCAAACTCGATTTGCCGACATTCGGTTTGCCGACAATCGCGAGGCTCAGTCCGTCGCGCACGATTTTGCCTTCCCGCGCCGTTGCCAATACGCGCGAAAGCGCATCGAGAGATTCGTGTAATTCGCGCTGAATCCGGACGGAGGAAATCAGTTCGATGTCATCATCCGAAAAATCTATTGAGGCTTCGATCTCCGCCAAAAGCTGCTGAAGCGCGTCGCGCATCTGCCTGACCTGCGCCGATAATTTGCCCTGAAGCTGCTGTACGGCTAATCGCAGCCCGGCGTCGGTTTTGGCGCGGATAATATCAATGACAGATTCCGCCTGCGAAAGGTCTATTCTGCCATTCAAAAAGGCGCGTTTCGTGAATTCGCCCGGCACGGCAAGCCGCGCTCCGCAGGACAGCGCGGCATCAAGAATATTTCGCAGCGGCAGCATCCCGCCATGACATTGGATTTCGACCACATCTTCGCGGGTGTAGGAATGCGGCGCCCGCATGATGGCGAGCAAGGCTTCGTCAAGCCATTCACCGGAGACGGGATGGACGACATGCCCGTAATGCAGGGAATGCGTGGGCGCTGAGGCGGCGTCGAACTGCTGCGATCCGCGAAAAAGCTGTCTGGCAATCTCAACGGCGCGCGTTCCGCTCAAGCGGACGATGCCGATGCCCCCTTCGCCGGGAGCGGTGGAAATTGCGGCAATCGTGTCGTCATCGTGAAACGTGGCTGCTTGCATGGAAAGATGAACGACGCGCCTGTTCAGCGCGTCGTTTGCAGAACGATGAATCAGGAGGCGCTTTTGCGGCTGCGGTTCGAATTTGAATTGCGTTTGGTTGTCACAACGATTTTGCGCATAAATCCTGTGCCACGGCTCAACGTCGTAATGGCCGGATCATCTTGCAGCGCGAGATGAATCACGCGGCGGTCATGCGGATTCATTGGCGGCGTTGACGCGGATTTGCCGGTCATTTTGACGCGCTTCGAGAGGCGCTGCGCGATTTTCTCAAGGCGTTGATTCCGGTTTTCGCGATAATCGGATGTATCTAACACCACCTGAATTTTGTCTTTGGCGTCTTTGTTCGCAATGCGATTGACTAAATATTGAATGGCATCAAGCGTCGTGCCATGTTTGCCGATCAAGAAGTTTTCATTTTCGCAATGGATATTCAGATGAATTTGGTCGTCTTGCATATTGGCGTCAACAGTGTATTCGATGTCCAAATGTTTTAAAATTTCGCCTAACGCCAGTTTTGCGGCGGCGATAATTCTTTGCACCTCTGCCGGATCATATTCTTTTTTCGGCTCGGCTTCATCTGATGGCTGCGGCTGGCGGCGGGGACGTTTCTTTTCCTCTGGTTTCGGTTCGCTCTTCAGGCTTGTGCTGACCGGCTCTTCTTTTTGCAATTCTTCCTTGATCGCGGTATAGGTGATCTCTTCGTTGACTGAGGCGCGAATTTTGGCCGGTCTTGCGCCGAATCCGAGCAAGCCTCGGCTGCCTTCTTCAAGGATGTGAATGGCGACCTGGTCGCGTCCGACTTGCAGTTCTTTTAGCGCGTTGTTAATTGCCTCATCGACTGTTTTGCCTTGTGCTTCGATCATTTTCATAGGAGTAAGTTCCTCTTGTGCGCGGCAAATGTCTGCGTCTGCTTTTTTTCTCCGGCGGTGTGTTTCTAACGCACGCAGACGAGACATCTGCCGAACAATGTCTTAGATTTCCGGGTTATTTGCGTCGTCTCCGTGAGGGTTTATCGTCGGAGGTTTCTTTCGCCTTTGTTTTCGAGGTGTTGCCGGTTTTATTGATTAAATACTGCTGGCCGATGGTCAAGACGTTGTTCATCAACCAATACAGCACCAATCCTGATGGAAAACTCCAGAACATGGCGGTAAAGATAATTGGCATGAATTTGAACATCTGCGCCTGGCGTTGATCAGCAACAGTGGTCGGCGTCATGGCTTGCTGCGCGAACATTGTCACGCCCATCAGCAGCACTAATGGCTTGAAGAACAAGGTTTCCGTTGCGGATAAATCGGACACCCAAAGGAATGACGCGCCGCGCAGTTCGATGGATTGCGAGAGCGTTTGATACAGCGCGAAGAACACCGGCATTTGCAGCAGCATCGGGATGCAGCCTCCCATCGGGTTCACGCCTTTTTCTTTATACAGTTCCATCATCGCCTGATTTAACTGCTGCTTGTCATTCTTGTATTTTTCCTGCAAGGCTCGCATGTGCGGCTGAAGGTCTTGCATCTTCTTCATGGAGGTATAACTTTTGTGCGTCAGCGGATAGAAAATAATTTTGATCAAAATCGTCAGCACGATAATGACCAATCCGTAATTTTTGAGATAGGTGTGCAACTGGTTCATAAATACGGCTAACGGGGCGGCAATAAAGCCGAATGTGCCGTAATCAATCAATCGGTCGAATCCTTGATAAGCGCGTTCCAATTCTTTTAAGGCTTTCGGCCCGCCATAGACGGACAGGCTGCACGTTCCTGCGTCAAGCGGCTGGCTGACGCCGATCAGAATTTGGCGCATCGGCGCGATTTTTTCTTTCTCGTCTTTGGGCTGGAGCGCGATTTTGTTGATGGACAGCGTATTGTTTGCGGAGGCCGGGAAGAACGCTAAGGTGAAATATTTTTCGTTCATGGCCGTCCAGGAGACATTATTGTGCGTCAACAAGCCATCAATTTTTTTGACACCATCACGAATCGGTTTGGCTTGAATTCCGGTCGTTGAAACAATCTCTGGCATAAAGCTCGCGACGGTTTCCAGGTTTTTGCCCAAGCCCGGCCCCCAGGCCACGCTGATTGATTTGGCAGCGGCAGCCGGATCGAGAAATTTCAGCGTAACGTCCACTTTATACGAATCAGCGTGAAACATGAACTCTTTGACAAATGTGCCGGCAGTTGTCGTGGCATACGTCAATGTCACGGTTTTCGCCTCGTCGGCCGCAGTGACCTGCAAGCGTTTCACGGATGGCTGATAGAGCGCTGTATTCAGTTCTTCATCCAGGCTGGCGTCGCCGGTAAACACTTCCAATGCAAAATGGCCGAGCTGCCGCGCATCGTCTGACACTAATTCGACCGGTTCGCTATCAGAGCCTTTATACGCTAATGTCTTCCAGGAGGTCACTCGCGCGCCCTGCGTGGACAGCGTGATGTTCAGCAATGGCGTTTCGATGACAATATCTTCCGCATTTTGATTCGATGCGCGCGGCGCAGTCGAAGACGGGATCGCTGGCGCGACTGGGGCGGCTTGAGGAGTTTGAGCCACAGGCGA
>CAZMEO010000011.1:22227-29932 GCA_964565315.1 uncultured Candidatus Moduliflexus sp.
AAGACGGGATCGCTGGCGCGACTGGGGCGGCTTGAGGAGTTTGAGCCACAGGCGATGTGGAACCTGCGTTGTCCTGCGTCTGGGCAGCCTGCCGTTGAGCCGCCTGCTGTTGTTCGAGGCGTTGCTGCTGCGGCATGATATAGAGGAAATTCCAGGCAATAATGATGACAAGTGATAAAACGATAGCGAGTATCGTGTTTTTTTCCATACGTTATACAGCCTCCTGAATGTCGTTTTTAGGTGAACAACTGTGTTCCTTGCGGGCGTTGCATGCTTTTACCGGAAGCTTGACGGGGTCGTAGCCGCCTTCAGACAGTGGATGGCAGCGGAGCAATCGGCAAAACGTCATCCAACTTCCTTTCAACGCCCCATACTGCGTGATGGCCTGAAGGCCATACTCGGAACATGTCGGGTAAAAACGGCATGCCGGGGGAAGAAAAGGGGATATGTACGCGCGGTAGAAGGTTATCAATGAAATAAGGATCAATCGCATGATGAGCGAGCAGATTCACGCCGCACGGCGCGGCGAAGATAATGGGAACTCCTTAACGAGGCTGGAATACGCGGCATATTTCCGTGAGAATCTCTTGATAGCATTTTTCGGTCATTGCACGCGCAACCACGATCACAATATCCGCGCCTTGAGGAAACACCGCCTTATTTTGTCGAAACACTTCTCGCACAAGGCGTTTACAACGATTGCGCTTCACGGCATTCCCTACTTTCCTGCTCGCGGTGATTCCCAAACGGCGAGACGGCCGTTCGGGGTCGAGACAATAAAAAAGGATGAAAGAAGAAGATACAATCTTCTTCCCCTCCTGATATACGCGTTGAAACTCGTGTTTTCGGCGTATGCGCTCATTTTTCGAAAAGGTCGCAGACATTGGTTCGCTGCCGCGGCGAAATTACACGGTTAAGCGTTTCCGACCTTTAGCCCGCCGTCTTTTTAAGACTAAACGGCCATTTTTCGTGCTCATGCGTTCGCGAAATCCATGAACGCGTTTTCTCACAATATTCGATGGTTGATAGGTTCTTTTCACAATTCGTCTCCTTCTTGAAATGTATGAAAATTATCAATAAATTTTGTGGAACAGTTCCAGATCATATCTCATCTAAAGCGCCTGTAACCATAATAAAAATAATGAGATATGACGGTTTATTTCAAAAACAGCGGCAGTATAGAAAGCACGTAAAATTCTGTCAAGTAGTAATTTATTTCTGAGCATTCAAACCACGCTCGCGAGAAAAATCAGCCAGGATTGCAGAATCTTTTTGAAACCGTATCAAAAAAAAGTTGACAACGACGTGATTCTTGTGTATTCTTTTTGGCAGTCGAATGAGATGACCTTATTGGGACATCTCGAACACCATGTATTTTTATGTATAGGTGAGAGCATACGTTTTAACAGGAGAAGAAACAATGATCGGAAAAATTGTAATTGGTCTGCTTGCCCTTCTTATATTAGTAGGAGGCATTGTCGGCGGAGTCGTGTATTGGAATAAGTTGAACGCCCCCGAACCGACGGTCGCGGAAACTGCGATTGGGGACGATGCGCTTGACGCGCCAGAAACAGCTCCAGTCGCCGACGTTGCGCTGGATGCTGGCGAAGAGCAGCCTGCGCCGGACGCCGCCGGAGAAACTGCCGCGCCTGAGGTTCCTGCGGCCACAGAGGAAGCTGCCGCCCCGGAAATTGGCGAAGAAGTGGAAGTATCGATTAGCGAAGACGTGCCGACCGAAGCTGCTGAAGAGATTCAGCCAGACGCCGCCGTCACAGAGAGAAGCGTGCCAGAGCGCCCGGTCGAACGCCCATCAAACACGGTGCGCGAACCGCGCAATGTCGTCGGAGAAGTGGTCGATACGACTCCAGTCACGACAACAGCAGAAGGGACATCAACGACTCAAGGCGTTGCAATCGAGCCAGTCGTCACGCCGACGCCGACACCAGCGCCGACGCAGCCTCCGGCAGCGACGCCGACGCCAGCAACGCCAGCCATTCCGAAAGGGAATTACGCGATCTCGACGACAACGCCGGTCTTAAGTTCGCAGCTTCCGCAAGTTCGCAAAGCGATGAACCGGTTAGGCGTGCAATTGTCAGAACAAAAAGGCAATCAGTATCCGCAGCAGGCGTATCGCGTGGCGATTGGCTATTTCGTGCAAAAGATTGAGGCCGATAATTGGGCGCAGACCTATCTGCGGCCTAAAAAGATCGCCTATCAGGTGTATCCTGTGCAGGGAATGTATTCCATTCAAGTCGGAGTCTATACGAACCGCGAAAATGTTGACCGCATGATCAGCCAACTGTATCAGGCATTTCCGGGGTGGCGTCTGCCAGTGCGCACCGAGATGACGACGATTATGCAGTCCACGTATCTGTTGTCGTTGCGCGGCATTCCTGAAACGTTAGCGCGTCAGATTCAAAGCGAACTGTATCGCTTGGGAATGACCGCAGATATTTTGCGGATTTCGTAATGACGTGAGATGCGCTAAAAAAAGCCGCCCATATTGGGCGGCTTTTTTATTTGTGCAAACACAAAAGCGGTCAAACACATGAAGCATGTCTGACATCTGCGCCAATCTTCCACGATGTCGCTTAGAATAGCGCCTGAATTTTCGTCTTCAGCATCGGCTTCGGCGCTGCGCCGACGACCTGATCAACGATCTGCCCATTTTTGATGAAGAGCAGCGTCGGAATGCCTTGAATCTGATACTTCGCTGCGGTCTGCTGATTCTCATCCGTATTGATTTTCGCGATTTTGACCTTTCCGGCGTATTCTTTTGCCAACTCTTCCAGTACCGGCGCAATCATCCGGCATGGCCCGCACCAGGGCGCCCAGAAATCCACCACCACCGGCAGCGAGGCGTTCAACACGTCGTGTTGAAATGATTGATCCGTCACATGCACTGGCGAAGCGGGCGTCTGTCCTGTCGCGGTAAATGACGCGCCGCATTTTCCACATTTGGCCTGCTGGCCGATTTTCTCAGCAGGAATTCGATTCTGCGTCTGGCATTGAGGGCATGAAACAAGCACGGCAGTATCCGTCATAAATTTTTGTCTGACACGCATCCCGCTGATAATAGATTCTCTGCGAACGGAACGCGGCATGACAACTCCTTTGGTGTAGTACAGTCGTTATAAATGTTGATTTTCAGAGGTATTTTCTTTCTTCGGATGATGCTGCCGATCCTCGACAGCGCAAGACGGCGACATTCAGGTCGCGACGCCGAATTTCGGCAAGACATAGCGCATCAGCAAAAAATACGCCACGATAAAAATAATGGGCACTATTCCATCAAGCATACGCCACTCCTTGTTTAGAATTTCCATCTTCCGTCAGGGCGTTCAGTTGAACGCCTCTGCGAAAATTTCTTTTTGAGATCGTTTCCAGACTCCTGTAAAACCACCGGTTTTACTCATGGCATGACCCCGCTCAGGTGAAGCGCGAACCTGAGGGCGCGCTGCTGGATGACGATGATGCGCTGTCAGCATTCGTTGACGCAAACGTCGAAAATTGTTTTACCGGCTTCGGCGTTCCGCATTTTTCGCATGCCAGTTTTTCATTTCCCTCGCCAATTCGTTGCAGAACGGAAAAACGATGGCGGCAGGCCGTGCAGGTATATTCGTAAATTGGCATAAATTCCCCCTTTACATGATCTCTTCATCATCAAACGACAATGACTGATTTTTGCAAAACACGCGCTGAAAAACATCAAGAAGTTCAAACACCTCCTGATTTTTGATCGCGTAATACACAAGATTCGATTCTTTGCGTGCGGAAAGCACATCGCGCTCGCGCATGATGCCGAGATGCTGCGACATATTCGACTGCGTCCCGCCTAATGCCTGCTGAAGCTCGCAAACGGTCTTTTCGCCATCTCGCAGCAGATATAAAATTCCCAATCGCGTAGGATGCGAGAGGGCTTTCAAGCAGCGCACCGCTTGTTGAATCTCTTGCTCATATTTCATATTTATCACTCCAAAAGAGAATATAAGAATATTCTGATATTCTGTCAAGTTTTTTTTAGAAAATTTCTCTTGCGAAAGAAAAACAGATTGATATTCGCAGGAGTGCAAGCTTCAGCTTGCCTGCGCAAACCCAAGTTTGCGCTCCGTTGTCACTGTTAAATGTAATGACAGAGAACGTTATCGGACGCGGAAAGCTGTCAGACACTTCAAAAGTGTCTGACAGCTATAGTTCCAGTGTATTGAACGATGAAAATCTTAGCTATCGAACACGATATGCCTGGCGCAGCGCCAGAAGCTTTTACAGAACACCTCAAGCAGGCTGAAGCGCTCAAAGTTTGGGAACTTTACCAGGCGGACGCACTCCGCGAAATATATTTCCGCGCCGATCAAAACGCGGCGGTACTGGTGTTGGAATGCCCGACGCTTGACGATGCTCATGACCTCGTGAACTCCTTGCCGCTTGTTCGCGCAGGCTTAATCACGTTTGCATTGATCCCGCTCCGCGCCTATCCCGGCTTTTCCCGGCTGTTTGCTAACGAATTGCTCTGATTGTTCCCAGATCAACCAGCCGCGAGCCAGCCATTTTCCCCAGAGGCGCAGGCGATAGCCTCGCTCGGAAAGCGCGTGAGCGCTGGCGATAAACCATTGCCGCAAGCCCCAGACGCGAAAGGAAATGGTTGACAGCGCCGCCTGTTTCCAATCTTGAAAAAAGTCATACATTTGCTCGCCCGGCACGACGCGATGAATATAATTTTTCGGCAGCACGGCCTGAAACTGAGCGAGTTCGAATCCGGCGCGAAAATTCGTGCTGAAAACCAGCGCTTCCGGCGTCCAGGCGGTTTCATCGGCGGATTTCCGCAACAGATTCGCCACCCAGACGCGGCCAAACGGATCGGACGTGCCTTCAATCATCATTCCGCCGGGCAGCACGGATTCGGCAAGCATGGCGTATGCCTCGCCGACGGCGCATTCGTCGTATTGCCGCAGCACGTTAAAAGCGCGAATCAGCCGCACGCGCTCCGGTTCGCCGTCAGTCCATGCTTTCAGAGGAAGATTAAAGCCACCGATACGAAAAAAGGTCTGCTCGTCTTGATATGGACGCGCCGCCGCAACCCGCTCCGGGTCTATTTCCACGCCCAATACCGGCAGCGACGGATTCAACCGCCGAAATCGCTCCGCACTTTCTAACGTTGTCATCGGCGTCGCGCCATAGCCGACATCCACGAAATAGGCGCGGTCGAATGCGCCGCTGCGCCGACGCAGCAGGCCGGGATCGTAGGCCATCAGAAACCAATCGACCCGACGCAGCCGGTTGCAGGCAGTCTTTCCGCGTGTCGGCTGTCCCTGCGGCTTATACGCCCGGCGTGATTTCATGCGAGGTCGTTCCTTTCATGACGCGGCGGACATGCTGCGGGCTGTTGAACGATGACAGCGCGATGCCGATGACGACCAGCCCGATGCCGTACCATTGCCAATGCGACAGCCGCTCGTCTAACAGCAACCAGCCGAACAGCAGCGCAAACACCGGAATCAGATTGATGGCCGCCGACGCTTGTGTCGCGGAAATGTGGCGCAAAGCGTGATTGTAAAAACTATACGCCAACACCGTGACGCACCCGCCAAGATATAGCACGGCCAGCGTGGGAATCGCGGGAAAAAGAGCGGGGAGTTTCGTTGATGGCAGCAGCAGCGTCGGCGCAAAAAAAAGCGTTCCCATAAACATTTGAAACGCCGACAGCGCGACTGCCGAATAGCGCGCTCCTAAATATTTGACAAGCATGGTGTAGCCTGTCGCCCAGCACATCGCAAACAGTTGCAGCATATTTCCACGCAGCGGATTGGGCGCATGTTGCGACGCGCCGGTGTGAATGCTTAACACCGCAATCCCGCCAAGCGCAATGAGAAAGCCCATCAGCATCCGCATTGCAATGCGTTCGCGAAAAAAAATATGCGCCGCAACGGTCACGAAGAGCGGCAGCAGCGCCGTGATGATGCCAGCCTGCGATGATGTGGTATAGACCAGCGCGTGCGCTTCGCATGTCAGATAAAGACAGGGTTCACAGAAACCTAACGCCAGCAGCCATTTCCAATCGTGCCGAAATGAGGGGAAATTGAGCGAACGCCATCCGAACAAGAACAACACCGACGCAATCGCCATCCGCGCAAACAAGATGACGGATGGATCATACGCTTGCAGCGCGACTTTCATCGCCACATACGAACTCCCCCAGATCAACATGGCAAACATCAAGCCAATGGCGGGCAGCAGTGAAGAGAGACGAGAACGCATAAGGAACGAGCGGAATTACAGTTTGAATCCGCTGAGCAACGCATCCAATTCTTTGGTGAATGTCTCCAGACGGATCAGGACATGGTTCGTCTTGACGCTGGCGCTGATAAAGCCTTCTGTATTGCTGACCAATTCTTTGAGTGCCGCGGAGATTTCTTCGCTGGCTAATTGCTGTTTCAGCAGCGACCGCGAGATGCGCTGCGCAATCCGGGTCGTCTGCGTCGTGCCGGACAGGATTTCTTGCAGCCATTCGGTCGTATGAATCGTGTATTCCGCGCCTTGCGTGATATTGTGCGTGCTGGCCTCAGACGAAACCACTAAATTTTTGATGGCGGCTTGAATGGCGCTGATCGTTTTGCGGATGGTATCGGTCGAGTTCAGCACGTTATCAGCGAGGGCGCGGATTTCTTTCGCGACGACGTTGAATCTGCGGCCTGCTGCGCCTGCGCCTGCGGCCTCTAATGAGGCGTTGAAGGCAATGAGCTTGGTCTGGTCTGCGATGGAAACGATGGTATCCATAATTTTGGAAATCTCTTTCGATTTCTGCTCAAGTTGTTGGATATATTCGGTATCCATGCGATTCGAATCCTGAATATCGTGCATTTTCTGCAACGCCTGTTCCGCGATCTCCATCCCTTTTTTCGCATCAACGCGGGTTTTTTCGGCAATCTGCACGACAATGTCAGTGTTTTTGGAAATCTGCTGCGACGTTTGCGCCACGCTTTCCATGTTCATCGACGTTTCGGAGATTGCGGAGGATTGCTCTTCGATTGAGGCGATCAATTGCTCGGAATTGCGCAGCAATTCCTGCGTCGCAGAAGCAATCGACGCTTCTGTGTCGCGAATCTGCGTTCCTAACGTTCGCAGCGAGGCAAGAATGGTGTGAAACTGCTGCGAAAATTGCGCGATTTCGCCATTTCCTGGCAACGCCATCGCGTCAGAGCGGATGTCATTCGTAAGCAGCAGCGCCGACACGCGCCGCATATCCCGCAGCACGTCGAACGTCCGGCGCGTCCAGCGCAATAGAGCCAGGCTGATTCCGCAGCCGAGCGCAAGAAACGCGGCGATTTGTCCGAAGATCAGCCACAACAGCGACGAGCGCTCTCGCAATGCGGCCTGTAGCACGATGGCGGAAACAAGCGTGCTGATTGCGATAACCACCAGCACAATTCCCCACGCCACTCGCAGGATGGTTTTTTGGTCTTCGGCAAGATCGGCGCGAAGCCCGCTGAATTTCAGCAAAAATTGTTTCATAACGCCATGTCGTGCATTAATTTTTTTAAGTGCATAATCGTACCGCCGACGTCCTCGTCGGCCTGATGAAGTTCTCCGTTCGCCCTGAGCGTGTCGAAGGACGGACTTTTTTGCCTACGTCCTGATTAAATGCTGAATCGATGTCGTCGTAGGCGAAACATGAAGATGCCATCGGGAACAACATCGCAATACAGGC
>CAZMEO010000012.1:0-28840 GCA_964565315.1 uncultured Candidatus Moduliflexus sp.
ATAATCTGATGCCAGAATCAGCCATGATTCGTCAACATCAGCGCAGAAATTCGTTCATCGTTTCGTCTAACTGTGTGCCTTATACAGCCACAACATCTCAAGTTTATGTATTCATAACAAAAAGTTGGCAAATACGTTAAGGAAATTTGTAACAATTTGATGTAATTTTTCTTGTCATATAATCAAAATAGTAACTATGTAACCGTACTATGGCTGTTCAAGTTTAGCATAGGCACATTGCATATATAATGGCCTGTTTTATCTAAGAGAAGGATGGCGTTTATGGTATGTAACTGCTGTCTTAATTATGGGTTTGCCAAAAATTCTCTATTTTTTATGAACATCAGTTATTGTGAATCATATTGAAGGCGTTATGAAGCGATACATCTATATTATCCTAATAAGTTGCTATTTATGCTTTTCCTCTTGCCAGCCCCATATTACCCCCTCAGTGAATGATAAGCAACAATCAACGGTTTCTTCAAATTCACGACGATTGAAGATGCTGCCTCAGGTCGATGAGCGGATGAAGCTTGTAATCGATTCGCATGGACACTCATCCAAAATTCAAAAACTCATCTTTTTTCAAGGCGGCAACGCATTAATTTCGATTTCGAATGATAAAACTATTCGAATGTGGGATGTTTCCACCGGACATTTGCGGACGACGATTCGCGGATACATTGAAGACGGCTCGTTGGGCAAGTTATATGCGGGAACGCTTTCTCCTGATGAACAGGTACTTGCCGTCGGAGGCTTATTGGGCGTAGTGGGAGAAAATGACTCTCTTGCATTGGAGAGCGTAAAAGACCTAGCTGATTTGAAATTTCAGGTCGGCCAAATTCGATTATTCGATCTGAGAAATAACCAGCAGATTGCCGTGTTAACCGGGCATGCGAATGTGATTTATGATCTTGCGTTTTCTGCGGACGGACAATGGTTGGCGAGCGCCAGCGCAGATCGAATGATTCGGATATGGAATATCAGCAATCCTTATGAGCCTTACCTGATCGGTCTCTTAGAAGGTCATGACGCGCAGGTCATCAGCGTCGCGTTTTCGCCAGATAAACGTCAACTGATTTCCGCGTCATACGATGGGACGTTACGTCTATGGCAATTGCCCGCGCAGTTGTCATTGGAAAAAACCCTGGACGATTTATCTGTGCTCACCATGAAACGCCATGAAGGGAAAATCAACTGTGTCGCCTATTCCCCAGACGGAACGTTGATTGCCTCAGGCGGAGATGATCGGCAGATTCTTCTCTGGAACGCACGCGGTAAATTCGTGAAGCAGCTTGACCGCTATCTTGGGAGCGTCATGACGCTCAACTTTTCTGCCGATGGAACAAAACTCGTTGCCGCTGGAGAATCTGCCGCTCCTCCGATTGTGTATGACGTGCGATCTGGTCAGAAAATCGCGTATTTTCCCGGCCATGTTGACACTGTTAACGCCTCTGCATTTTTGGGAAATGAACAGATCGCAACCGCTGGTTCCGACAACATTATTTATATATGGAATGCGCGCACTGGCTCACAAGAGCAGCAGATGCTTGGCAAAGGGCGTAAAGTCCTGCATGTGGCATTCGGCAATGATCTGCGCGTCGCCTTCGGCAACGATGACTATTCTCCGTCCAATTATCAAAGCCTTGTTCAAACGCATCCTGAGTTCTTTCCGCTCTCGCAAATATTTGATTTTCAGACGTTCGTCTTACAGCCGCTTGCACGGTCAGATGACGAATTTGATCCCATGCGAGAAACAGGTCGAAACGTCCAGATGACACTACTCTCGCCAGAACAACTTCGTTTAGGGGAATCTGTTGTTTTGTCGAATGACGCCAAACGCGACGGCTTGCTTCGAGCCTATACGGTCGCCAGCGACGGGACTGTCATTATCGGGAGTTCATTTTCTTTAAAATCCTATCGTCCGAATGGGGAATTGTTGCAAACATTTTCTGGTCATACTGATGAAGTGTATTCGGTCTCGCTCTCAAAAGACGAACAATATGTGGTTTCTTCCAGCGGAGACCAGACAATCCGATTATGGAACCGGCTGACGGGAGAGTGCTTGGCTGCCCTATTTGTCGCCTCAGACGGCGAATGGGTCTGCTGGACGCCAAAAGGCTTTTATGTAGCTTCTCCAACAGGCGAACAGTATATTGGCTGGCATCTGAATCAAGGTATGAACCGGGAAGCAGCGTATTATCCGGCGGGCGACTTCCAGAAACTCTATCAGCAAACGGATTTGGTCCGCAATACCATCGCATTTAGAAGTTTCAACGCGGCGTTTGATCAATTGCAGCGCGATTATGCCGGGCAGACCGAAGAATGCACTCCTACCAGCATTGCTGCCCCCATCATTGAATGGCGGCTGCCAACCTCAGAGAGCGTGCTGACCACCTTAAGCAAACAATTTCGAATCCAAGCGGCAGTTCTGTTTCCGAAAAAGAATCCGATCCGTCAAGTGTTTATCAAAATTAATAACACATTACATCCGATTCCACAAGAATCCGTCACGCCCTCTGAAAAAGGCATTGAACTCGATTATGCCATTGATTTGCCGAGCAGGCAAAACGAAATTTCGATTGTGGCGGAATCAGAACTTTCACAAGTATTTTCTGCGCCGCGCATCGTCGAAATATCCACAACAGAATTATCAACACAGCAACGCCGCTTAGCGTTATTGATTGGCAACGCCGATTATCTGCATGAGGCAAAACTGCCCAATCCGGTAAATGACGTCAGGCGCATGAAAGAAGCATTAGCGCGTTTAGGGTTCGAGGTGATGGTTTATGAAAATCTTTCGCAGCCGGAAATTAAACGCGCCATAGATGCTTTCGGTGAGCAACTGCCGAATTTTGACGTTGGCATGTTTTTTTATTCGGGACACGGGGCGCAGTTTAATGGGAATAATTACCTGATTCCTATAGAAATCAATATGAAAAAGCGACATGCGCTCCAATATGATGCGGTAGATATGGAACGCGTTCTCTCGGTAATGGATATAGAACAGAACATGACCAATATTGTGATTCTTGATGCGTGCCGCGATAATCCTATCGAGCAATACGCCTCGAAAGGGATGGGCGGGGGGGGCGGGCTGGCAATGATGAGCGCACCAGTCGGCACGCTGATCGCCTATGCGACCGCGCCCGGAAAAGTTGCGTATGATAACCCTGAACGCTCGAATAGCATCTACACCTCTGTCTTGTTAGAGCAGATTGAAACGCCTGGCCTGGAGATTACAACAATGTTCCGAAACGTGCGAAACGTTGTGCTGGAGATGACAAAGAATGAAAACCCACAACAAGAACCGTGGGAATCGACCTCACTACGAGGAGAATTTTACTTTCATCCAGTGGGAAAATAACCTGTCAGGCATGGCTACTGACAGGTTGAATGTGGCGTATCGGTTTTATAAAGGAAGATGCTCAATCAATAACATATACAAATCGGCAAGAACGTCGGCATTTTGCGGGAAACCGCCATGTTCGACATACGGAATCAATGGCGAGCGCGGCTCGTATTGATAGAGGAATTTCAGCGCAAACGCCTGCGTCGCCTCGCCGAAACGTCCGAGTTCATCAGCGGGAATGCTTCGTTGCAACGTATTCCCAAGGTAGATAGCACCAACATCGTATTTGGTCAGCCACATCTGAGAGATGACTATCTGTGTTTGCATGTCATTTCTCTGAAATTGTTGTCGCCAATTGCGTAATAGTTCTTGCTCCTGGGCACCCGTATCATAGGCAAAAATTTTCCAAAATGGAATCTGATAATGGAGGCTGAAGAGTTGAGTCATGCTGTAATCTACTAAATTCCGGACAGCCTGCTGCAACCCTTGTCTGACGGTGATTCGACCGGAAATCGTTGGCCCGGAGCCATAAATTTTGAATCCCCATGAGCGTCCCTTTTCAATCTCAACAACGAGAATTGTATTCGTCACATGTTGTTGAGGCAAAAATTGCAATGTTTGATAGTCTAACAGATGAAAGTCAACGGAAATCCGCGAGATGCGCTCTGCTCGGTCGAACGCAAGTTCGACATCCGGGTCAAGATCGCGTCCTTCTATTTGCAAAGGCGACCATGCGTCAACAGACACCTCGTTGTTTTTCAAGGAGATCGCTTCATCGAATTCGGTAATCGCTCCGCTAACAACAAATTTCGGCAACGTTCGTTGTTGATTGTTTGGTTGATTCGATGGGATGACTGAATTGGTCGCCGCTTCGTTTTGGATATAATCCGGATCATAAGGGACGACGCGTAATAAATTTCCGGAAATCGTATTAACGCTGCTGATGACCATCTCCGTTATATCAGGAGGCATCGCCTTTTGATCTCCGGTATTATTAAGGATTGGTTTCACCTGATAAACATCAACGACAGGAAATGCCCCTTTATTCAACGCCATCCCTAATCGCTCTAAAGCTTCGCGATAATCGCTCTTCCTCTGATATGGCATATTGTGGCTGTTCAATATCTGTTCATCCTTTTTCGACAGTGACGGGCTGCAACCGCTCACGAAATATCCCCAAAACGTTATTGCCACAATCACTCGAAAAAAATGTCGCAATCTCATCTCTCCCCCCTTCGATTTTTGTACTATTCGGCGGTAATATTCCCGTCAATAGTCACAGACTGATCAATAACGTTAGCGTCACCGCCATTGAGTTTCAATCCTCCGATAGTAACGGTTCTGCCACTTTTGATGTTTCCTTGAATAACCACTCTATTCGTCACCTGTTCCGCTTTTCCATGAAGAATCTGCGTATTACCGATATTCACATTCCCGGAACTTCTCACATTTCCGTTTATCGTTACCGTATTTGTCACGCTTCCAGCATGCCCTATAGCAACCGTATTGCCGATGGCAATCGGCTGGCCTGTTCCTGTGACACTCCCTTCAATTTCAACATAATTCGTGACATCGCCACCTGTTGTCGTCACATTACCAATCAATCCCGGGCATGCTTTCGCTATAACAGCAGGATCACTCACCACCGTGACATTATAGACGCCCCCAGCAGAAGTTACATTTCCAGCTTTTTCGCCGACATGTTCGCAATCAACGAATTTGGGAATATATGTGTATTTATAGCGCGTATATCCGTTATTGGCAACTGGCGCAGTCAACGCCCGATTTTTGATGCGGGCGATTTCATGCGTATCATTGTGCTGCTGACGAAATGCCTCATGCTCTTCGATAAAACTTTTTTCAATTCCGGATTTTTCGACGATCAAATCATGCTTATCTTCAGCCAGCGCAACAGTTGATATTGTTTTCAAGAGCCCAATCACACAAAATAAAATCAGAAAGGATCGCATCTATCCACCTCATTTGCTCTGAAAGAACAACACGGCAATTCTGTTTTATGCGGAACTGCCGTGTTGATGCTGTTTTTACCGTATCGTTAATCCGCCGATTTCGACAACTGAATGATCTGTCGCAGTGACTTTGCCATTCACTCTGTTGCGAGTCTTAAAATATATCTTATTCCCTTTGAAATTCTTGATATTCGCCTCGCCAATGCTAATTGTTGAGCCGTCTTTTGCCTCAAGAGCTTGTGTTTGGTTATCAGTGTAAATTTCGACCTTATTCGCTTCTGTATTTTGAGTCGTCGTCTGACCAACCGCAATTCTCGAGTTACCATCAGCAGTGACACTGCCATTAATCACGTTTTCAGATTCGACATGCAAGTCGTTAATTTTTACGCTTTCTTTATTCAATTTGTTTACTGCGGCTTCGGTTAAACCATCTAACAATTCACTGCCGTTATTCCCAACGGAGTTAATAAGCTGTTGAGCAGCCTCTCCATAAGTATTCCCCACAGCAGCAATATTTTTTATTCCACTTAATGTTTCTGTCACGACATTTCCATCTGCAAATGCGAAGGAAGTCATCGTCATCGTGAACATGGAAGCGGCTGCCAGCATCATTGTAACTTTACGCATAGGTCGGTGTCCTGCGTGGCGGCGTGAAGCGCATCGTCCATGCGTCTCACATCGGGCAGGATATTGTGTTGTTGTGTGTGCCTGTCAAGTTTTTCTTGTCAAAAATCTGTTTGACTTTTTTTCCCTTTCGTTATTGTATGCCGACGAACTTGAATTTTTTGCGGCGGCGCGAATTTTTTTATTCTTTATTTTTTCTGGCCGCCGTGTTATTGCTGTTCGTCGCTCTCATCTTCGTATGCCGGACGAGAGACAGTTTTTGCGGACAGAAAAAAATTTTTTTCGTTCGCTAAAATGTCATCATTGCCGGCCTCTTATTGTAAGAAGGAACGTATGCAGACTGTAACGATTGTTGACGCTTTAGAACGGTTGACTACAGAACAGGTGGATCGCCTGCGATGTCAACTCTGGCGGCGATTCGCCGAACAGTTAAGCAAAACGCCTGACGCGCCTGACCCGGACGATCTGCTGCAAGAAGCGTATCAGGATTTATTGACAGAGAAGCGGCATTGCCCTGTGGAACATCTCGATGTCGTCCGCTGCTTATTCAATATTGTGCGCAGCAAGGTCAGCCACTTGTACGCAGCCTGGCGCAAAGAGGGCATCGTAAAAGAATCGATTGACATCTTAGAATACATGCCGGACGCGAGGGCGGGAACGGCGGAAGATTCGCCGCTGCGCGCGGCGATTCTTGACGCGGTGCGCGACGATCCGCTGCTGATGCAGATGGTCGAATACCGGCTGGATCACGCCGAAGAAGAACCGATCAAAGCCCAGCAGATGGCGACGGCGCTCGGCGTGCCGCTTTCCGAAATATACAACGCGAACAGACGGTTGAAAACTCGCTTAGCAAGCGTGATCTAACCGTCCGCGCAACAACAGACAGGTGATTATGATGACACAAACAACGCAGACAATGCAGCAACAACGCGCCCGCCGCTGGCTCACCGATTTTTCCGCCAGACTGGATGAGGTGACGCCGATAGACGAACTTCGCAGCGAGCTCCGCGCACTCGGCGCAGATGTCGAAGGGATTCACGGCAAATTAGCGCAAATGATTCTGAGCGCGAAAATTCATCGCGTACTGGATCGCGTCACGCAATGGATCAGCCCGATTTGGCAGCCGCTCTGGGCAGGGCAAGCCGTTACGGCAGACGATATTCCGAAGCAGGACTATACCTTCCTTTCTGATTATGGAAAGATCGCAATCTCCTGCGAATGGAACGCCGCAAGCGCGACGACTCCGGCATTTTTAAATATCAATTGGGAAGCCTCGTTAGAAAGCCAAAGCCGATTAGTCGCCCGGTTTATTAACCCGGAATCGCAAGAAATTCGCACTGACATCTGCTTGGGAACAAGCGTGTCCGGCGAAGAGACGCTGACCGCAGATGAGTTAGGGTTCGATCCGTCGTCAGTTCCCTGGGCAATTTCTCTGATTTTGCGAGACGCAAGCCGATGATTCATTTTGCCTACCCGAACGCCAAGACAAAAGATGCCAAATTTCTTGGATGCGGACGTTTTATCGCGCTTGACACGCCATGCGAGGGGTATCGCATCGCCGATCCGCGCATCAGCAATGCCGCGAAAGTGACGGCAGCCGCGTCACTTCTCGCCCCGGAATCCAGAGAAGCAGAACGCATCCTCTACGAGCGCCGAGACGACTGGCAGGCGTTTGAAGGAAATTCACAGGATTTTGCGTACCTGCTGGCGCTCATCAGCCGGTCACGCCCGGTTGCGCTGCGCGAAATTCCCGGCGACATCTGGTGCACCGGCAGCCTGGAATTATTGGACGGCAAACGCCCATTCCTCAACGATGTCAACGCCGACGGTTTTGATCTCAAATTGCACGCATTCTTAGCGGACAAGCAGACCGATACGCTCTTTCTTCTTCCTGACGCCAACATTCAGCCGCGTCATGATGCGCTGCTGCGAAACGCAGGCATCCCGGCGCGTTCATTGGCGCAATTTCGCAAGCAAGGCGGAAGGTTAGCGCCTGAACAGAAAACGATTTTGAAAATTTGCGGCCACGAGGTTCCCGACCTTGTCTCATTGCTCTTTGAAACGCCAGGAAACATTAATGCGAAGGCATTTCAGCCTCAGTCGCCATATCGCGGACTTTTTGCCTTTCAAGAAGCCGATGCCGAATTATTTTTCGGGCGCGACCGCGAGATCGAACGCATTGTCGAGGCGCTCCGCTCAAAGCGCATGGCGGCGCTGCTTGGCGCGTCTGGCATGGGCAAATCGTCTATCGTCTATGCTGGCGTGATTCCGCGCTTGCGTCAAGATGCCCGTTGGCAGATCGTAAGTTTCCGCCCGAACGCTAACCCGTTTTTCTCAATTTCCGCTGAACTGATTCGCAACCTTTCGCCGAACGCCGGAGAAATTGAACTGATCGAACAGGGACAAACCTTGTCGCGAAAATTGCAAGACGGCGTCATTGGCCTCGATGACACGTTTCGCCGACTTGCGTCCGCCTTTCCCCACTCCCAGACGCTGCTCATTATCGACCAATTCGAAGAACTCTACACGCTTTGCCATGATGACGAACTGCGCATTCGGTTTCTGAATGAGTTACTGCGCATTGAGGAATGCCATCTTCCGGTCAGTTGCCTGCTGACAATGCGAGCCGACTTTTTAGGCAAAGCGCTGCAAGACGCTTCATTTGCAAAGCTCGCGCAAGATCGAAGCATCTGGCTTGGCGCAATGGGGCGCGAGGAATTGCGTGAGACGATTGAAAAACCGGCGCGCGTTTACGGCATCGCCTTAGAACCCCATTTAACGGAACGGATACTCAATGCGGTTGGATCGCATTCCGGCAATTTGCCGCTATTAGAATTTGCGCTGACGGAAATGTGGCAGAAGCAGACAGCATTAGCCGCCCAGGATCACTCGTCAAACGCGCTGTTGACCCATGCCGCGTATGATCAAATTGGCGGCGTCGAACAGGCATTAGCGCAATACGCTGAACGGGTCTATCATGGATTATCAGGCGAAGAGCAAGACGCTGCGCGGAAAATCTTTTTGCAATTGGTTCACCCCGGTCAGGGGACTGAAGACACGCGCCGTATTGCGACGTTTGATGAAATCGGCCAGAGCAATTGGCCAGTTGTGATCACACTGGCCGATGCGCGGCTGGTCGTGACCAATCGCGATAGAGGCCGTGCTGGTCAGGAAACCGTCGAAGTGATTCACGAAGCCTTGCTGACGAGATGGCAGCGTTTGCGTGGATGGCTGGATGCTGACCGTGAATTTCGCGCCTGGCAGGAACGATTGCGTGCTGTCATGCCTCGCGCAGACGCGAAATCGACCAGCGAGTCATCCTATCTGCGCGGGTTGCCGCTCAGTGAAGCAGAGGAATGGCTGCGCGCGCGAGGCGCGGAATTGCGCGAGCAGGAACGCGCCTTTATTCGTGCGAGCTTGCGAGAGCGCCGCGCCTTGCAATATAAAAAACGACTTGGCGTGTTCACGGCCTTTATAGGGACGCTTGTCATGGCAGGCGTGTTCTTGTGGCTCTGGCGCGATGCGGAACGCCAGCGCCACCGTGCCGTCGAACAAAAACAGATGGCAGACGCCAGCACATTTCAGGCGTTAAGTGCGTCTGCAACGGCCTTATATCTTTCGCATGACCATGCCGGGGCGGTGATGGCCATCATCAAAGCCGCCAATATGCTCGGAACATTTCACCTGGATAATGATGTTCGCAAAATATTCTTTACAAGATTTAAAGATATTTTGCAGAATGTTCGGGAGCGTGTTCGGTTAGATATTCACCAGGCATCGGTCACGACGATTGCCTACCATCCGCAGACGCAGCGTCTTCTTTCCGGGGATGCCGACGGCGTGATTCATCTTCTCAATGTTCGCGACTGGCGCAGAGAACGCACGTTTCGACTCGCAACAGGCATGGCGTTAAGCGCCGCGTTCTCGCCGGACGGCGAACTGTGCGCTGTAGGAGCATCAACAGGCATGATCACCGTGTGGAAGACGGAAAACGAGACGCCGCTCTATCGCCGGGCGCTTCACGCAGACGCGGTGAATCAGATATCGTTTCATCCGACTCAACCGCTATTGGCCTCTATTGGGGATGATGGCACGGTGGCATTCTGTAACCTTCGCGATCCGGAACAGCCGCCATCTTTCCTGAAGGCGCATGAGAAGGCCGGCCTGGCATTGGCGTTCAATCCCAATGGCTCATTGCTCGCGTCTTGCGGCGAGGATGGCGCGATCATCCTGTGGGAGACCGCAACCAGACAGCAACGCGCCACCTATCAGGACGGGGCGGCGCTGCCGACGCGGCTGCAATTTGTTCCAAACACCGACATGCTTGCGGTCGGCTTTAATAACGGCCAACTCGCTCTTTGGAATCTTGTTAGCGGCGCAATTGCGCAGCGCGTTCAGGCACACAACCAATTCGTCGGCACGCTTGATGTCAATGCCGACGGGACGTTGCTGCTCAGCGGGGGGGAAGACAATACCTTAAAACTCTGGACGCTTCCCAACATTGCGGAGTATGCCAGGTTTACGGGGTATTCTGATGCTGAACAGCCGGAACAGGTCTATACGGCGCGGTTTGCGGATGACCATGACGCAATTTTTTCCGGCGGCACGGACAGGACAATACGAGTATGGAGCAGAGAGGTGACAACGCAACCGTTCGCCTCAGCGGAGGAGATGCTTGCCTTTGCCTGCGCATGGATTGATGATACGCTTCGAGCGGATTCGTCGGCGGCGTATGATGAATATCGCCGAATTTGTCGGGAACGCATAAAATAAACTCATTTTTTTCGGAAGGGGGGGCGAATTGAATGAAACAACGCGGTGGTGCATGGGTCTGCGTGGCGCTTGTCACGTTTTTCTGGACAGCGAACGTCTTCGCTGATGCTCGCTGGAGTATTGATGCGCTGCAACCTGTCGTCGTGGGAGAACAGGTGGCACTGCCAGTCGAAATTTATTACGTATATCGTCATGAAAATCGGGGAACAATTGCGCCGTTAACCAATGGCAGCATCTTGCGCGACGGCGATGCCTACGGCATCGTGTTCCGTCCGCATCAATCATGTTTTGTCTATATTTTTCAGGTTGAGGCTGACGGTGGTATTGTGCAGTTATTCCCTCAGCAGGCTCGTTCGAATCCGGTGCAACGCGGCGTCACCTATTATCTTCCTGCGGAAGATTTACAGATGACTGTCGGCGCGTCTTCGCCGATGCGTCAATTGTACTTTCTCGCATTATCCAGGCAGGATGCCAGCCTTGAAGACGCCTACCAGGAATATCGTCAAAAGCAGGCTGGAATAGACCGCTTGCGTGGAGAAATTGCGCGAGATCGTTTGTCGCGTTGGATTCAAGAGGCAAGCCTGTCGTCGGTTGCTCCGCTGGTGAATCTTCCAAAGGAGAGAGAGATTTCCATTGACAGCCCGGATATCGCGGAAGAAATTCGACGCGTGTTGAGCATGAAATTGCCAAAACAGCTTGATCCGCAAGACATTGTGGCGAATCTCCCGCCGAAAGGATTAAAAGGATTCCCGCAAGATGACCTGTTGAATGAGATGCCAGTTACACGCTATTTCAATCTTTTTCAGGCGCACACGGCGACAATCTTTCGTGAATCGCATCCCGTATTGCATGAATACGGGAAGGCGCTGGCTGCAACAGGCAGCAGCAGCATCGTGATTGCCGCCCATGCGGATGAGGTCGCTGACGAGCAGGCTGCGTTCGAATTATCGCGGCAGCGGGCGGAAACCGTCAAAGAGTTTTTTCTTGCGCATTTTCATATTGCTGAAGATCGCTTCATCATTAGACCGTATGGCAATCAGCAACCGTTTATCACCTCAAGACAAGATGAGGCGACGACACTCAACAACCGGATCGAATTGATTCGGATTCGATAACGTTACTTTGGGAGGAAACACTCATTATGCAATACAAAGGACGATGGACAGGCATGATAATTGGAATTCTATTTTGCGCAGAGTTGATCGCGATCCAGTCTCGCACAGATGCCGCGTCGCAGCAATGGCAAAATTTCGAAGACGTGGTGTTCGATGTCGCCAATGCCCTTGTTGAAAGCGCTCTCCGCGAGAATGCTACGACCGCCGAAATTTCATCGCATCAGGCCAGTATTGACACGCTGGAACGTAACCTCTCCGACTTGCATCGTCAAAATCACGTTCCCTCGCCAGAAACATACGAAGCATTTCGCTATTTGTTAGATACGTTGCGCCGCGTTGCTACCTATCCGGCCGGGTCTTCTGGCTCTCCGGACTTTCAACGCGATGTCGCGACATTGCGGCAGGCGGTGCACAATTCGAAAGTGTCATCCCACTCAGCACCTGCTCAAACGTCGCAAACGGCGACATCTTCACCAGCAGTTCAAGACGATAAATTCAAAATCGCTCCTCTCAATGTTGAGAAAAACGAAATTATTCAAGAAGGCGCAACATTACGTTCAGGAGAACGCTATAAAATTCTCTTTCGTGCGCCAGAGGAACGATACATTTATATTTTCCAGATGGATTCGTCAAATAGAATTTTCTGTCTTTTTCCGCTGCAACATTTTCGCGGCGTTCAGGTGAATCTGGAAAATCCCGTGCGAAAAGGAGTACTCTATCATGTTCCCGCCAAAGATAAATCATTTATGTTAGATCAACAAACGGGTAAAGAGCAAATTTTCTTTTTAGCAATGCCGCAGCCGAATCCCGATTTAGAACGCTTGTATCAGCGGGTGTTAGACACGCAGAATCAAGGCACGCCTTCAGAGATGGCCGTGGCGCAAGCCAAATTTGTGAAATCGCTGAATGCGATTAAAGGCGTGGCGTCTATTGTGCCGGATGCGTCTCAACAACAAGGACAGACCACATCTCAGGATGCCAGTCATGACGAATTTGCGGGACTCCGTCGTTATTTGACTGGAAAATGCCAGGAGTCAGGACAGGCATGTCTTTCCACCTTGACGTTTATGCACCAATAGGATATATTGTGGGAGAGGAGGAAAATATGGCATCGTTATTCGCTCGAATCTTGAGAACTTTGATGATCGTATTTATCGTAATGGGCGGGGGATACATTTGGGGAGAAGAGAAAACGCCAACGTTTCAAACATCACAAGATGATTTTTCAACCATTTTGCAACGGCCAGTAAAAACATCACCCAAACAATTGCGAGCGAAAGGATTATCTATCAAGAAAGGCCCGGCGGCGATTGTCGAAGATTATCAGAAACTCGTTGAAAATCCGACGGCCAGATCGTTGATCTCGTTTGATTTTGATTCTGACCGCATTAAACCTGAATCCTTTCCAATTTTGGAAAATCTGGCTGCCGCGTTACGAGAACAATTGCCAGAGATTCGATTGGTGATTGCAGGTCATACCGATGCGATTGGAACAGATACGTACAACCTGAAATTATCGCAGCGAAGGGCGGATGCCGTCCGGCATGTTTTGATTGAACGGTATCGCATCGCATCAGAGCGCTTAATCGCGCAGGGATATGGGGAATCTCAGCCGCTTGCCGCCAATGAAAACGCACAAACGCGCGCGCAGAACAGGCGCGTTGAATTCATCCGCATTGAATAACGCAAATACAGCGGATGCCAAAATGAAAATTTCGGATGACCGTATCAATTAATCGTGTATAATCGTATATTTTTACAGGGGGGAACTTATGAAAAACGGAACATGTATTCTGATGATAATCAGTTGTTTTTGTTTGATTACGCGGAGCGGTGTCTATGCGGAAGAATTGCGATTTCCATCAACAAAAGAAGAAATTATTGAGGCGTTAGGACAAGCGCCAGAAGTCAAAAACGGGGCATTGCCACTTTCTGAAGAGGGCGTCTCTCTCTTTTCAAAAGGAAAAACTCGTGGGCTCGCCTCAATCAAAGAAGAGGAAGAAGCGTTAAACCGTGCACCAAAAGTCGGAGCTCTGATTTTATTTGATACGAATTCCGCCAACATCAAAGAAGAATCGCTGCCATTGTTGCATGAATACGGAGAAGCGTTAAAAGATGCATTGCCTGATGCAGTGTTAGTTGTCGCAGGCCATACTGATAGTAAAGGCAATGACGAATATAACATGAAATTATCGAAAAAACGGGCAGAGGCGATTAAACAATTTTTCGTTCAGAAATTTGAAATTGATAGCAAACGCTTGCTCGTGAAAGCATACGGGGAAAGCAAACCGCTTGAAGATAATTCAACACAAGAAGGTCGTGAAAAGAACCGGAGAGTCGAATTTATCAGAATTCGATAACTAACATTTCTTAAACAGAAAGACTTCCGAGAATGTTCGCAACTCGGAAGTCTAAAAAAATTTTTGAACGCATCACAAGATGTTTCTGAAAAACAGATGCAGAAAAATCGCGATAAACAACGCGCCTGCCAATGTTCGATGGGCAACAAGCCAGTGTTTCACTTTATATTTTTTCCCAATCAAGGCAATCAGCATCATGATCAAGAGAATCCACCAGGTCAGCGGCCCGGTATGGAGTTTGAAAATCGTTCCAAGCGCAATATCGCCATGCAGATAGGCAAAAATCAGCAATGCCGCGCCGATATAGGGATGCGCTTTGCTCAACGGCTTCAACAGGTTTTTGATCGCCGCGTTTTTGTTGGCTAACCACTGTTTATTGACGCGCCGAAGCGTAAATAATGAGGCTGCGGCAAGCGCAAGCAGCACATTCAGCCAGCCGAAAAAGCCCAACACACTTTCCCGAAAGAGAAATTCGTTTTGTCCGAACAACTTACTGAGTATGCTTACCAGAAAATCTCCCATACTTGTCTCCTTTCTACGATGGCGGTTTGCTAAAATCGTTCGAATTCATCATCTAACTCGTCTTTACATGCGTTATAGCCGTCAGAGTTCTTCTCTTCTTTCTTCGGATGCCTTGTTATACCGCCTTTTCGCATACGTCTGCTGCTCTCCGGTGATTTCACCTGTGCGCGTTTCGATTTGAGCGCGGTTCTCGCTTTGTCTTTTTCAACAGGCATTTCGTCGTCCTCTTCCTCAAGCGCTTCATCGGCGGTTTCCTCTTCCGCGATGAAAAATGCAATCAGGTCTTGCAATTGCTCAGCCTGGCCGCTCAGTTCGGCGGCGGCGGCGGCAAACTCCTCTGAAATCGAGGCATTCTGCTGCGTCACCTGATCCAACTGCTGCACGGCTTTATTGATTTGCTCGCTGCCCATCGCCTGCTCGCGGCTTGCCGCTGCAATTTCCTGAACAAGCTCGGTCGTGCGTTGAATATCCGGCACAAGTTTGTCGAGCATTTCCCCGGCTTTTTCGGCGATCTCAATGCTGTTTCCCGCCACTTCATTGATTTCCACAGCCGCCGCTTCCACCTGTGTGGAAAGCAATCGAACTTCTGCGGCGACCACCGCAAATCCTTTGCCGAAATCCTGCGCTCTGGCGGCCTCAATCGTCGCATTCAACGAGAGCATGTGCGTCTTGCGGGCGATTTCTTCGACAGTAGAGATTTTTTTGATAATCTCCCGCATCGCTAATACCGTTTGCGACACAGATTCCCGGCTTTTTCGCGCATCTTCAGACGCTTTGATGGCTATTTTCTCGGTTTGCAGCGCATTATCGCTGTTCTGCCGAATATTCGCCGCCATTTGTTCCATCGAAGACGAGGCTTCTTCTGCCGATGCCGCTTGTTCGGACACGCCTTCAGATAATTGAGTGGCGGACGAACTGAGGTTCTGGCTATTTCCGGCGACATCTGTTGCAATTGTTTTCACTTCTCGAACGACGTTTTGCAAACGCTGCGTCATCGAATTCAACGCTTGCATCAGCCGATCCTGATCCGAACGCTCTTCGATGTTGGCGCGCAGGTCTCCCTCCGCCATGCGTTCCGCGAGTTGCGTAATATCATTCATCGAGCGAATCAGCAGATTGAGATTATTTTTAATCAGATTAAAATCGCCAGCCGCTTCAGTTTGAATCATTTCAGGAATATCGCCGTTGGCAATTCGCTCAAGCTGCTCCGCCGTAAGTTTGATTGGCGCAACAAACGCATCAGTCACGGCATTCACGCCGAGGATCAATTCTTTCCATCCGCCAGGAAATTGATCCGGATTGCCACGAACCGCGAGATTGCCCTGCTGCACGCCCTGAAGCACGCCAGTCGTTTCCTGAAGCACTTGTGCAATTCGAGATTTCATATCATACAGCGATTGCGTCAGGCTGCCAAGTTCATCCGTGCGTTCGCTGGAAATCGTTGCCGATAAATCACCTTCAGCAATCGCGTTCGCAAACCGCATGCTTTGCATGATCGGCGCAAGAATCGAGCGCACAAGCAGCACAATGACGACAATCCCGATGGCAATCACAACCAGTGTGCCGATGCCGTTAATCACGCCCAATTGCCTGATCGCTCCGAAGACTTCCTTTGTTCCTGCTGTCAACACCACTGTCCACCCGGTATTCGCCGATTTTTGAAATACGGCGATTTTCGGAAGATTCTGCCATTCGTAGATAAGCTCGCCATTTTCCTTTTTGAGCATCTCCTGTCCGAATCCATAATCATGCATATCCATCTTCAATATCTGTTTCGGGTCAGGGTGAGCGATCATGATGCCGTTTGCATCGTAAATATAGGCGTATCCAGTTTCACCGATTTTCACGGGATCAATATACAATTGCGTCAAATAGGGCAGATTGATCGTACCCACAAACGCTCCGACAGGGTTGCCGGCCTCATTGATCGGCACAGCAATCGTTACAACAAGCTTTCCAGACGCGCGGCTTGCCATCCCTTCGGAAAGTGCGACTTCCCCCTTCATAGCGCGTTCAAAATAGTCGCGATCCCCGATAGATACCTTGCCGATAATCCCGACATTCGACGCCGAAACAACACTCCCGCTTGAATTTACAAGCGCTACGGCTTCATAAAACGGGTACGCCTCCTGCAATATGCTTAACAGCCGATTTGACTCTTGCAACATCATTTCATCAGGGGAAAAAGACTGGAGAACCTTTCGAAAGGCTTCTTGATGGCTCCAGGCGGTTAAATCCATCTTCGTGCGTTCGATTAAGGCATCCATATTTTGAGACAGGCTTGTGACCATCAGTTGCATTTGTTCGACCAGCGCCTTTTCAAGCGCTTTCCGCGCCGAAAAATACGAGACGGAGGCAATTGCTCCCATTCCAAGAATAATCAGCAGCGTGGTCGGGAGTAAAAATTTCCCTCTGAGTTTGAGTTGCATAATCGTTTTTGAAAGACTCTTGCGCTGAAATCGTTTCCAGACAAAAGCTCTCAATCCTACTTATACCGATTCCATGTACAGAGGCTTCTGAGGTCTTGGAGACCTCGGAAATCTGGGGGCAAACGGTGTATTTAAATAACGAAATTGGTTAACGTTACAGATTTCGACAACCTGTGAAGTGAGAGGTTGTTTGATAACATTCGATTTCTGAGAATGCCGAGGTTCACGAGGTTGCCTGTTCCCATAGCCTGAATTTCTCTAATTCCGCTTGCACCGAACGGATGGTCAGCCCGATCAGCGTGGCATCGTCTAAAAAGCCCACTGCGAGAATAAAATCGGGAATCAGGTCTATCGGCATCACGAAATACGCGACTGTCGTCACCAGCATCAGCAGCGTCGAAACCGGAATTGCCGTGTATTTCCTCGCGCCGTAGGCGTGCAACATCCGCAGCAGCGTGGTCAAGTCATCCCAGAGCGCCTCAAGCTGCCCGCTCTTATGATGCGCCGCTTTGGTCGAGGCTTGTTCAAGCAATCCCTGCAATTTTTCCGGATCATTGAGGTAGGATTCCGCCTTATTCGATGCCTTTTGATAGGCATGGCTTTCTTGTATTTGCTTTTCTGACGGTCGTTGGAACACGTTTGCTCTCCAGTACACACCGGTAGCCCCGCCCTGCGTGGCAGGAATTGCCCCCAGATTTTCCGCCACGCAGGGCGGGGCTACCGGGCAATTTCCGGGTGAATATCAAGAATTTCGACGACGGCTTCCGGCTCAAGACGAAAGACGCTTCCGTTCCCTTCAAAAAAGCCGTGATCGCGGATCATGTGGACATTCAACTGCGTGAAACGAATCGCTTTTTGCAGCCGCTTATTCTGCACAGTCGCCACGATTTTATGGTAGAGCCGCTTCGGATCGCCAAACGGGGACGGAAGCATTCCGCGATCCCAGATGGCGGTGACGACGAAATCCCCAATTTCAACGGGAGTTTCCAGCCCTTTTTTCCCTTCTTCGATGAAATATTGCAGACGGTCGGCGATTTGCTGCGGCGTCACGCCGAGCCGTGCCAACGTATGCGCGTCAGCGTCGATAATATCGTGAACATGGCGCGGATCATCGCCTAAAAAGCCTTCTTTCGTAATCTTTCCCGGCAAAAAATTGTCGTGAAGTTGGTGTTCCTGCGGCGTTTCTTTCATAGTGGGAAGGCTCGTCGTCCACGCCTCAACAACACGCAAAAGCGTTGGCGGCGATGCCTGAAATTCACTGAATATTTTGACGATCACACACTATAACGCAAATATTAGCGATGTATTAAGCAAACGGATCAAAGAAAATATTTTTCCGGTCAAGGCCGTTTTTCGTCAGCACGTTGACGCAGGCATTAATCATGCCGGGGCTGCCGCACATATAGGCATGCACTCTGCTGTTATCGCGGCCTTTGAGGTAATTTTCCAGCGGCGCGGTAATCAGTCCGGTCTCGCCTTGCCATTCGTCTTCCGGCGCTGGCTTGGAGAGCGTCGGCACGAAGTGGAAATTCGGAATGCGCCGTTCCAATTCGCGCATTTCATCGAGATAAAAGAGGTCGCGCTTCGTCACCGCGCCGAAGAAATAGGTAATTGGGCGATTGACTGGATGTTCCGCAATATCGTTCAGCATTGAAGCCAGCGGCGCCATGCCGGAGCCGCCTGCGACCATGATCATTTCTCCTTCGCCTTGGCGGACATAAAAATCGCCGACCGGCGCGACGACTTTGACCTTTTCGCCGACGTTCAGATGTTGATGCACCCAGGTCGTGCAAATCCCTTCCGGCACAAGCCGCACCATCAAATCAATGTAGTTTTTCGCGGACGGCGGCGACGCCATCGAATATGCCCGCGACACGACATCTTTCACCTTGCCGTAGGGTTTGGTGTAGAGTTGCGCATATTGCCCGGCTTTGAACGTAATCTCTGTCGGATCGAGCAATTTCATCCGCAGCAGTTTGATGTCATACGTCAAGTCTTCGAATTTTTCGACTTCCGCCTGAAATTCTTTGATGTAGAAGAGTTCTTCAGGAATGACGATTTTGATGTCTTTTTTGACTTTGACCTGACATCCCACGCGAATCTGTTTCGCCTTCTCCGCCTCATCTAACAGCGGCAATTCGGTCGGCAGCAACGGGCCGACGCCATCTGTCACCTTGCATTTGCAATAGCCGCATGTGCCGCGCCCGCCGCAGGCCGACGGCAGAAAGATTTTCTCTCGCGCCAAACTCGACAGCAGGCTTGAACCGCCTTTGACTTTCAGCGTTTTGCTGCCGTCGTTGATGTCTATGTTGCATTCGCCGTAATCGGCCAAATATTTGTCCGCAATGACCAGCAAGCCCGCTAACACGCCGCTGAGCGCCGTGACGGAAAAGACCGCCTTCACAATCATCATGACATCCATACGCGAAACGCCGCAGGAAGAAGCAACAGCGCGTCAACCGCGCCGTCGTTCTGCCGCAGCCGTCATTGAATTTGCACCATGCCAGAGAACCCGACAAACGCCATCGCCATCAATCCGGCAATAATCAGTACAATGCCCGGCCCGCGCAACGCTTCGGGAATCCGTTTTTCATTCAAGCGCTGCCGAATCCCGGCCAGCGCAAGAATTGCCAGCATCCAGCCAATGCCGCTCCCTGCGCCGAACATCACGCTCTGCACGAAATTGTATTTGCGAATCACCATGAACAGGCATGCGCCGAAGACCGCGCAGTTGACCGTAATCAGCGGCAGAAAGATGCCGAGATTCAGGTACAGCGATTCGGAATAGCGCTCGATGAACATCTCGGAAAGCTGCACGGCGGCGGCGATCACGATTATAAAGACGATATACTGAAGATATTCTAACTGCCAGGGGACTAAAATGTAATAATAGGCGATGTAATTCAACGCTGTCGTCAGCGTCAGGACGAACGTCACCGCCATCCCTAATCCCAGCGCGGTTTTCACCTGCGACGAGACCGATAGAAACGAACACATGCCTAAAAAATAGGCCAGCAGAATGTTGCTGGTAAAAATGGACGCAAAAAAGATGACCCACGGTGATAGTTGCATACGCTCTTCTCCCTACGGGAACGCTATTTTCCCGAATGCGTGATTTTTTTCGCGGTAAAGGTATTGGCTAACCACAGAAACGTCGCTAACATAAAAAACCCGCCCGGCGCGATAATCATAATTGACCATTGCGGCCAGCCGCCGGAAAAGCCAATGGTTTGCATCAACGGCGTCATCACCTGATGCCCGAAAATCGAGCCGAACCCGAACAATTCGCGGATAAACGCAATCACGAGCAGCACCCAGGTATAACCGACGCCCGACATCGCGCCATCCACGAACGACACGAATGGCTCATTCGAGGCGGCAAACCCTTCCATGCGCCCCATAATGATACAGTTTGTGATAATCAAGCCGACATACGGCCCAAGGGCGCGACTGATGTTCGGCACGTAGGCTTTCAGCGCAATATCTACCAGAATGACGAACACCGCAATAATCAGCGTTTGCACCATCATGCGCACTTTCGCCGGGACGACATTCCGCATCAGCGAAATCGTCAGCGACGAAAACGCGGTGGCAAAAATCAACCCAAGCCCCATAATCAAGGTATTCACAAAAATATTCGTGACCGCTAATGTGGAGCAGATGCCTAAAATCTGCACCGTGACTGGGTTGTTCTTCCATAAATCATCCTTCATCACCTGCACGATACCGACTTTTGCTGCCATAATATCCCTCTCTATTTGAGTTGTTGATGCGCCTGCAAAATCTTAAGATAGAGCGCCAAATTGCTGTTGATCATATCCAGTACGCCCTGCGAGGTCTGGGTCGCGCCGGTAATCGCCTGCACGCTGTTGGTCGAATTATCAATATTCGTCTGCGGTTTGGTTTTCAGCATGATCACGGGCGTCATCCCTGATTTCGGTTCATAAAATCCGCCAAGATCGAGATTGCGGTAGAAATATTTATATTCCTTTTCCGTGATGCGCGCGCCAAGACCGGGCGTTTCGGATTGTTTCAAGAAATCAATGCCCACCATCTTCTTCAAATCCGAAGAAATCACGCCAAAGCCTTCAATCGAACCCCACAGCCCTTTGCCGTAGAGAAACAGGCCATACGACACGACATTGCCCTGATCGTCCAGTCCTTCATAGATCTCCACGCTCGATTTGCCCGCGAAAAACGTCCCGGCTAATTCGCTCTGCAAGGTCGCCGGAATCGGCACGCTCGCCTTGCGCATCCGCGTCTGCATCGCCTGCACAAGGTCGGCTTCTTTCCAGGGGACGTTCGCCGTGACGCTGATGGGCGACATCGTTTCCTCTTTCACGCCGGTGGGAAAGACATTGAAGGCGTAAAGCATGGATTTCGCCTGTTCCAGCGCAAAATTTTTCTCGACACGCGGTTTGGTCGCTTCATTCACCGTCGCTAAGACGACCATAAACGCGAGCGAGACAATCACCATAAACCCAACGGTTTTCATTCCTGGTCCCATACACTACTCCTTTTTCTCCGCTTGCTTCGCTTTTTCCCCTTCGTTGTAACTGGTTACGGCATAATCAATAATCGGCATGAACGTATTGCCTAACAAAATGGCGAACATCACGCCGCCCGCAAAGAGCGAATACGCCCGAATGACAATCGTCAAGAGCGCTACGACAAACCCGTAAATCAGTTGGCCGGTGTCGGTTTTCGCCGCCGAAATCGGGTCGGTAACCATGTAGAAGCCGCCGAACATCACGCCGCCTGCAAACAATCCCCAGATCGGATTGCCGACTTTTGCGGGATCGAACAGGTTGAAAATCGTTTGCAGCGCCCAGAACGAGCCGAAAAAGCTGGCGACAATTTTCCAATTCGCCACTTTTTTATACAGCAGATACGAGCCGCCTAACAGCAGCAGCAAGGCCGACGTTTCGCCAATCGAACCGCCGCCGATCAGCGACACTTCTCCCATCCGCTCGAATTGGCCGTTGATATTGCCGAAGAGTAATTGCCAGATGCTCGGCAGCGTCGTCGCGCCGTCCCGATAGGCGCTGAGAGGTGTCGCCGCTGTAATGGCCGACACCGACGCATCCGGCGCATAGAGCCAGGCGAATAATCCGCCCGGAAAAGCGGAAAAACTCGCGGAGGGCGTCCATTTCGACGTCAAATGGACGGGAAAGGTGATATACACGAAGATGCGGGCGACGAGCGCCGGATTGAAGACATTAGCGCCGAAGCCGCCGAACGCCATTTTGCCGAAAATGATGCCAAAGATGCCGCCTAAGGCGACCATCGGAAACGGAACGGTCGGCGGCAGAATCATGGCGTACAGAATCGCCGTGACAAAGACCGCTTCAGAGATTTTGCCCGGTTTCTGATTCCTGACAAAGAGCCATTCTGTGATCACGCATGTCAGAATTGACACCAGCATCACCGCCACCGTTCGCCATCCGAAAAAATAGACGCCGGCAATCATCACCGGCCAGAGGGAATTGACGACTGTGCGCATCATATTCTGCCGCAGAAACTCCAGCTTCCACGGCGAGACTTTTGCGAGCGCATTTTCGAGCGCCTGGATAATATCTACGGACTCGAACAATTTTTCGTACACAGTGCTTACCGCGATTGCCATGACCACTCCCCTGGCCTTTCGACCGTGCAGGCTACTCTCCGTAGCAAACATCATGACGAAAGCCCCACACCAGAACTGTTGTTTGCCAATCTATCACACCGTATTTTTTAGAACTCGCCACCACTCTCTATCCGATTCAACAAGATTTCTGTCAATCTTTTCTTTGCGAAAGTTTTCAAGAGCTTCGTTGAACAACAACGAATCGAAGAAAGGAACGAATTCGTTGTTGTTTTCATTCATCACATCGGAGACTCGTAAAACACGTAATTCGTCGAATAGTCGCTGAATTCGAAATAGACCTTCTTTTCGCCGGAATCCACCTGATAATTCTGATTTTTATCAAGGTAGCCGTAACCGAAACGATACGGGCGCGGCGTTCTAGCGTCTTCCGTGCCGTAGGCCGTCGTCAGCTTATCAATCTTGATAAAGCGCATCGCCAGCCGCTCTCCCGCGTAAATATCCAGCACGCCGTCCGTGCCTGTCCAGTTCTGAATCTGACGGCTGAATTTATTCTGCGCTTCCTTCGAGCAGCCTGTCATTACCCAAATTAAGGCAAACGCAATTCCGATCATCGTAACCGATTTTGTCATATTGTCCTCCCGTAAACATGGAATTTTAAGAGATTACGGCGTAAATCGAAACTATGAGTTTCGACTTACTCATCTGTCAGTTTACTCGCCTGTCAAGAGCTTAACGCAGAGAAAATCGCTTGACAGAATGAGATGTGATCAGAGAAATAACATCCAGTTCATCTCAAAAAATAACGTTCTCATCCAGGGATTTTTAGGAGAAAACCATGAGTCCGTCAATCAATCATAGTTATTTATGCAAAAAAATTCTGCTGCAGATTGAACAAGCAGAGGCATGGGAAGCCTGGCCTGAATTGACGTTGGACATCGAAACCGGACTGATTCCAGATATTGCTGTTTATCCGCGAGGTTCGGTAAAGCCGGATTTTCATCAAGATACGTTCAAGTGCGATCTGCTGCCTCAATTAGTGATTGAAGTCGCCTCGCCGAGCCAGACGATACACGAATTGATGCAGAAGGCGGAGAAATTTTTAGCGGCAGGCGTTCCGGCAGTCTGGACTATCGAGCCGTATGGTAGAACGATTTATGTTTCGACGCCGCATCATCGCGAGGTGAAGCTCTCCGGTGTGGTTGAGCAGAACGGGATTCAGGTGGATTTTGGCCGCATTTTCGGCGAATATGCATAAAAGGAATTATTTGCCACGAAACACACGAAAATATGGGAAACTCCTCGCACATTATACGAATTTCTTGTTTTTTCGTGTATTTCGTGTGTTTCGTGGTGGCTGCTAAATAGTTACCATAAGAGGAAGAACTTCTCATGATCATTGGTTCTGCACACCTTCCCACAAATATCATTTTTGCGCCGCTTTCCGGCTGTTCGGATTTGGCGTTCCGCTTGATTGTCAGGGAACGCGGCGCGAAGTTCTGTTTTTTCGAAATGGTGGACGCGCATTCACTGCTCGGCCCGCATCAGCGGCGGTTCGATATTTTGAAAACCACGCCGCAGGACGCGCCAATCGGGGCGCAGCTTGTCGGCGAAACGCCCGAATTGATGCGCGACGCGGCGCAGGTCTTGCTCGATTATACGCCAGCCACGCTGCTCGACATCAACAGCGCGTGTCCGGTCAAAAAAGTTGTGAAAAAAGGGGCGGGAGCAGGTTTATTGCAACACCCGGAAACGCTCTATCGTATCATCGAAATCCTCGCGAAAACGGTCGCTGTGCCAGTCACGGTCAAGCTGCGGATCGGCTTCAACAGCGTCAATCTTTCGACATTGACCGACATGGCGAAACGTTGCGAAGGGAGCGGGGCGGCGGCGCTTTTCGTGCATGGCCGGACGCGGGAGCAGGCGTATAGCGGCGGCGTGGATTATGCCGCGATTCGCGCCGTGAAAGAGGCGGTGACGATTCCAGTTATCGGCAGCGGCAACGTCTTTTCGCCGAATTTAGCAAAAAAGATGCTCGACGAGACCGGCTGCGACGGTCTGCTTGTCGCGCGCGGTGCGTTTGGGAATCCCTGGATTTTTCAGGAGATCGAACACTATCTCGCCACTGGCGGCATGCTGCCGGAGATGGCGACCGTCACACGCAAAGAGACGCTGAAACAGCATTTGGCGTATGTCGAGGAATTCCGGCAAGGCCAGCCGAAAGGGAAGCTCGGCTTCATGCGCAAAGTCGCGCTCTGGTATCTCAAAGGCTTTCCGAATGCTGCCAAAGTGCGCGGCCAGATTAATGAGATTACAACGTATGCGGCGCTGCTGGAATTTATAGACGCCCATTTATAGTCAATTCCTTCGCATCACCATGCCGCATTCGAAAATGTGCAAAATATTCTTGACAATTTTCGATACTGAACAATGTTTAGTTTCAAATAAACATCGTTCAGTTTATAGGAGACATATATGCCTCGTCCTAAAAATGCCGAACGTGAAGATGTTCGCGTATTAGTGTTAGAAAAAGCCAAAGCGTTATTTCTCAGCGTTGGATATCACAAAATCACCATGCGGAGAATCGCAGAAGAAATCGGCTATACGCCAGGAACAATTTACCTCTATTTTAGCAACAAAGAAGAGATTTTATATGAGCTTCATAATCAGGGGTTCGAATTGTTGTATCAATATAAGCTGAAGACGGCAAATGCCGCGCATTCCAGCGCCTTTGACCGTCTGTGGGAAGGAGGGAAAACCTATCTTGCGTTTGCGCTCGACCATGCGGATTATTATGAATTGATGTTTAACATGCCCGAACCGCATCATTTCCTCTCGCGGTTACGGGAAGCGGAATCTGGCGAGCGTCGCACGATGCAGATCGATTATGCTATGCGCTCTTACGAATTTTTGAAACAAACGATTCAGGATTGCATCAGTGAAGGCTCTCTGCCGAAGACAGACCCGGATGTCATGACGTTCGCGTTCTGGTCGTTCGTTCATGGCGTGGTTTCGCTGACCATCCGAAAACGCATTCCGTATCCACAGGCCGCCTCACAAGCCTTTGCAGAGTCGGCCATCGATTTTTTCATGCATGCGATTGGTCAACCGCCATCTCATGCAGACCACAAGGAGTCATGATGATGAAAATATTGAAAGTCAGCGTAATTGTCATTGCAAGCCTTCTCGGAATCGCCATCGCTGCGGCATTCGCCTATCGCGCGATTTATTCGCAGAAGGTCGCGCAGCCGTTCGACGTGAATAGCCCCGATTGGCCAAGGAAAGTCTTGATCGCCACGCAGGGAAGCGCGTTCAAAACGCAGCTTGTCGCCGAGCTTGTCGAACGATTGAAACCATCGGCCTATATTCGCGTGATTGATGTGTCGGCGTTACCGACAATTAACGAAGCGGAATGGAAGGCGCTGGTGGTGATCAATACCTGCGAAGCGGGAAAAATGCAGGCCGATGTCGCTGCCTTTCTTGCAAAGGCGACAGATAAAAACAACATTGTGCTGCTGACGACCTCAGGCTCGGGAACCTGGAAAGCGGCGGAGTCATCGATTGATTCGATTTCTTCGGCCTCGAAAAAAGATCAAATCGCCTCGCTTGTTTCAGAGATCGAGCACCGGATAGACGCGCTCCTTGCAGGCGTTCGCTGACACGGAGACAGACGGCAGCGCGTCTTCCAGAATGCGCTGCCGAAGTTACTCCTCAATCTTTTTCAGCGCCTGTTCCAGCGTTTCAGTTCGCGGAAAGATATGAATCAGATGGGTTAATTGTAAGATTTCGAGGACATGCGGCGGCACGTGAATAAAAATCAGCCGCCCTTGCTTCTTATGCAGATGAAAATACAGCGCGGAAAAGACGCCGATCCCGGCGCTGCTGAGGTATTCGGTGGCGTGAAAATCAGCGATGACATGCTTCGCGCCCTGCGCAATCTCCTGCTGTACCTGCTCTTGAAGATGATAGGCGTTCACGCTGTCTAACGAGCCTTTCAACGTAATCAAAATCACGTCAGCGCATGCGCCGATGCGTTCAATCGTAAAATCGTATTGCATTATGCGGTCAATCGCTCCACAGCTTGTTCAAGGGTTTCCACAATATCTAAGAGAATCATCGCCCCGACTTTTTCAAAAATGCCGACGATTTTTGGGGGAATGTTCGTCACTAACACTTTTCCATAATGTTCGCGATCTTCATGCTGAAGTCTGAACAAAATTTCGATCCCGGTGCTGCTGATATATTGCGCATCTTCGAGATTGATGATGTATTTGGAGAGCCCCGTTTGCGAAAGACGCTGAATCTTTTCTAATAAATCGTAAGCGGTCTGAGCATCAAGGGCTGCTGGAACGAGAATATGCGCAATATCCTCTTTAACCCCGATTTTGCGAACCAGAAAATTGTGACTCATCAGGAAGAAACTCCTTGAGGGCCTCTTCCGTGGTGCCGCGAATCGGAAAAATCGTGGTTAACCCGATCATCTCGAACAGTTTGATAATTTTCGGGGAGACGTTGGCAAAGACCAATCCCCCGTTTTTCTTTTTCAATTCCTGGGATAAACCGGGGAAAATGCCGATGCCTGCGCTGCTGATATACTCCAACTGTTCGAGATTCACGACAAATTTGCACACACCACTTTGCAGCAGCCGCTCCATTTTTTCCTGAAAACTGTACGAAGCGACCGTGTCTAACGGGCCATCAATGCGAACGATCACCGTGTCTGAATGAAATCCGACTTTTTCGACGTGAATATCAACTCTATTCATAGCTGACAATAGTTCTCAAAAAGGGTTGAGTTTTCTACAAAATTTACTCATTTCCTTTTTCAGCGCTATGTGGCGCAAGGCGCATGGCCTGCAAAATTCGAAATGCCGCAGACACGGCATTTCGTCCGTCTCTCCCTGATACGACTGGTGCGCCTCCGGTGCGCACGCATTCGACAAACGCTTGCAATTCGGCTTTCAGCGGTTCTTGTTTCTGAATTTCGACTTGATAGGGGATAATCAGCGGGCGGCTTTGCGGAAAATCGTGTCGGCGTTCCGCATGTTGAATGTCCACAACATTCAGGCTTTGCGCCTGAAAATCAAGGGACAAATAGCGATCCGGCTGAAAAATACGCATCTTCCGCTCCCGTTTCAAACTGACGCGGCTCGCGGTGACATTGGCGATGCATCCGCTGGCAAACTCTAAGCGCGTATTGGCAATATCAATTTTCGATGTCATGACCGGCACGCCAACGGCATCCAATTTGATGACCGGCGATTTGACAAGGCTCAGAATCACGTCAATATCGTGAATCATCAAATCCAGCACCACATCAATATCCGTGCTGCGTTCGGGAAACGGACTGATGCGGTTCGATTCGATAAAGGCCGGGCGATTCACTAATTCGGCTAATTTGACGACCGCGCCGTTAAACCGCTCCGTGTGTCCGATCTGCAACACGCGCTGATTCGCATCGGCCAACGCAATGAGTTCGTCGGCCTCTTCCAGCGTCTTGCTGATCGGCTTTTCGATCAGCAGATGGATGCCGCGCCGCATGCATTCTATGCCAACCGCATAATGATGCACGGTCGGCACGGCAATGCTCAGCGCGTCCACCTGATCGCACAACTCGCGATAATCTTGAAAATAGCGCACGTGATGCCGCCCGGCAATCTCTTGCCCACGCGCTGCGTCAACATCCGCCACGCCGATCAACTCGCACGACTCGATTTCCGTATAAACCCTGGCGTGATGCTGCCCAAGATGTCCGACGCCCACCACGCCAACGCGCAATTTCTCACTGTTTGCCATGCTCGATTCTCCTTTCAGAAGCTGCATTTTCGCTGTTCATCATTCGTGAAACCAGAACGCATAGCCGCGCAGGTTTTGTCAATACGCATGGCAAGGAGTTTACATTTTTTCGGAAAACGACATGAGACGCTTAGAGAAATGACGAAAGTAAGGAGAGGGATATTTTTAGATCAGGCAAGGCATCGCGTTGACAATCTGTTCCGCTGTTGCTTCACGGCAGGCATTTCGCCCTGAAAGAGCGTTGGAGTGAAGACAGAGGGATGAAGATGAAGAAAATAATTCGGCAATGCTGCACAACACCCCACCATCAGCCCC
>CAZMEO010000013.1:0-20795 GCA_964565315.1 uncultured Candidatus Moduliflexus sp.
TTATCGATCCGTATGTCAATTTAGGGCTGGTGTATATGAAACAGGGCAAGCGCGATGATGCGATTGCGCAGTTCAAATCAGTGCTTGAACGCTCTGTTGATGATAAAATACGCGCAGACGTCGAACGGTATTTGGAAATGTTAGAGTAGTGACAATGACGATGATACGATTACGCATATTACGCAGTCTGCTTGTCGGATGTCTGTTCGCGGCGCTGTTCGCGGCGGAGTCGTTCGCGGCGAATACTGAAGAAGAGGCCTATACCATTGCCGTCGGTTTATATAATGACGGCCTGATAGACCTTGCCCGCGACCAGTTCCGGCAATTTCTCACGCAATTTCCCCAAAGCCAGCAAGCGCCGTTCGTCCAATTTTTATTAGGCGAATGCGATTACCGCCAGAAAAAATACGACGCAGCGGTGCAAGAGTATCAACGCGGCTTGTCGGATTATCCGGGCAATATTTACAGCGACCAGATGTTGTATAAAACCGGACGAGCCTATTTTCTGAGAAAAGACTATTCCGCGGCGCAGAACGTTTTTCAGGAATTCATCAAAGGGCATCCGCAGAGCAAGCTGCTTGCCGATGTCTATTATTGGCTGGGAGAAGCGTATTTTCAACGCGGGAAATATGATGATGCAGCGGCGATGTATGCGGAAATCATCACAAAATTTCCGACCTCTCCCCTGCTCGATTACGCGTACTATTCGTCTGGCTGGTGTTTTCTGAATCTTCAGCGCTATCCCGAAGCGTTAGCCCAATTCCGGCGCGTCCTGACCGATTTTCCCAACAGTGAGGCGCTCCCATCCGCTCGCATGAACATCGCCCGGACGCTCTTCCTCTCAGGCCAATATCAGGAAGCGTCGCAAGAATATCTCAATCTGTTGAAAAGCGGAACGGCAGAGAATCCGCAGGAAGTGGCCTTCTGGCTGGCGGAAAGCCTGTTTTACCTGAACGATTATGCGCAGGCGATGACGTATTATCAGCAATTCCTGCAAGACCCGTCGCCCAAAGAATATGCCGACAACGCCTCGTATGGCCTGGCCTGGAGCTTGCTGCATGCCAATCGAACGCAGGAAGCGCTCGCTCAGTTTCAAGCATTCCTGAACGCATATCCGAGAAGCGAACTTGCGCCATCCGCGCTATCGCAGGCCGGAACGCTGCTGTTGCAACAACAGCAGACCGCCGATGGCACGCAGATGCTTGAAGAATATCTTCGCCGCTATCCCGACAGCGCTGAAAGCGATGGCGTTCGTTTCCAGCTTGGCGAAGCATATTACGATCAAGCGGCTTATGAGAAGGCTCGCGAACAATTCTCCGCCATTCTGTCCCATCAAGGGACTCAATATGCCGCGTCAGCCGCGTTTATGCTCGGCGATTGTTTCTACGCGGAAACAGAGTATCAAAACGCGGCGCAGCATTATGAACAGGCGGTCGCATTCGCGCAGCACGTGACCGAAAATTCATCCGCCAGCGCAGAGCAGCAACAGGATGCGCGGAAAATTCTTCAAGATGGGCGTTTTCGAATTGGCCTCTGCGCCATTCGCCTTCAGGATTACGCCACAACGATTACGACGCTGTCGCCGCTGCTCAACGAACAGCCGCCGCTGCCATATCTCGATCAGGTCTTCTTCTGGCTGGCAGAGGCGTTTTTCCGGCAGCAGCAATATGCCGAAGCCCTCAGTCATTATCAACAGGTGTTACAGCGTTTTCCTGAGAGTTCAGTGCGCGCGGAATCGCTCAATGGGTTAGCATGGTGTTATTACAACCAGCGCAATTGGACAGAATCGGCCAAAACGTTTACGCAGATATATGAAAACGAGCCGCAAGGAGCATTGGCGTTAGACGCCTTGTTTCAGGCGGGCGAAAGCTTGATGAACGCCGGGGATGCTGCCGGAGCAGAGGCGTTATTCCAGCGCATTCAGCAGACGCAGCCGAACAGCGACTTATCCCGGCAGGCGCAATTGCGGCTTGGGCAGGCGTATTATCAGCGCGGCGAGTTTGAGAAAGCTATCACGCTGCTTCAGCAGCCATTGGCGAATTTGTCAGAAGATGCAGCAATGCCAGCCGAATTTGTGGCGGATGCGCAGACGTTGGTCGGCCTGGCATATCTGAAAACAGAGGATTTTCCGTCTGCGGTCGAACACTTCAAACAAGCCGCTGCCGTCACAAACGATCAGTCGAAAATGCCGCGGCTCTTGCTGTATATGGCGGATGCGTCGTATCAAGCAGGCGATTATCAGACAGCGCAGGCGACCTATACCCGCCTGTTAGACGAATATCCCGGCGCGGAAAACGCACTCGACGCGCAGTATGGCCGCCTGCTGACACGCTTGCAATTGGGAGAATTCGAGGCGTATATCGCGGAATCGGAACAATTTCTTCAAGCCGCGCAGCCCGTCAACCATCCCCGTGCGCCGGACGCGCTGTATCAACTCGGCGAATATTTCGTGACGCAGCAGCAATATGACAAGGCGCTTGCGCAATTCCGCCGATTTCTCGAAGCGTATCCCACGCACGACTTAGCGGCAGCCAGCCGGTATGCCATCGGCTGGTGTTACACCAAACAGGGGGCACTTTCAGAGGCGGCAGCGGAATTTCAAACGCTGCTGGCGCAATTTCCGAATAGCAAATACGCCCCGGATGCGCTGTATGCGATTGCGATGTCTCAATTTAAAGCCAAACAGTATGCGGAGGCCATTGTTTCATATACGAAGATTCTCCAGGAATACGATGATTATGCGCTGAATGACCGCGTGTTGCTGAATCTTGCGACTGCGCAGGTGAATACAGGCGATACGGCGACGGCGATCCTGCGCTTGCAGGAATCGCTGCAACGGTATCCGAACCAGCCGAATATCGGAGAAACCTATTTGACGCTGGGGTATGCGTTTGCCCGCCAGAAAGACTGTTCACAGGCGATTCCAATGTTCGGGCAAGTTGTTGCCAGCGCGAAACCGCTGTTGGCTGCCGAGGCGCAGTTTCGCATCGGCGAATGTTACGCCGAATTGCAAGAGCGGGATAAGGCGATCATGGATTATCTGAAAGTCGTATATCTCTATCCAGATCAGGCCTCCTGGGTCGCAAATGCCCAATATAAAGCTGCCTTGATTTACGAAGAACTCGGCAAGGAAGAGGATGCACTCACGCTGTATCAAAAAATTCTTGACACGAGCCAGGATGCGGCTCTTCTCGAAAAAACCCGCCAGCGCATGCTGGCCTTGCGCAAGGAACTGCCAGAGACAACGGAATGAAGGCCATTCTGCGTGGGATGCTTCTCTTTTGGGCGTGGTGGAATCTCTTCTGCGCGTTCAGCGTCGAGCCGTGCCATGCGGCGTCTTACGCCTTGCAACGCCGTTTTGCCGCGCCGTATTCATCTGACATTCCGTTTCTGGCGTTTCCGCGATCTTCGCATCTCAGCGCCAATGTTTTCTCTCTGCCTTTAGAAGCTGCGAACGCAGTCGCCTACCTCCCCGGCGGCATCATGCGCGGCTCATTTGCGCCGCTTACGTTTCAAAAAATTCGCCCTGCGCTTTCTCGCACAGCACGCCGCAGAAAACTCCGCCCTGAAGATCGCTTTCCGAAAGAGAAAACGGGAATCACGCTTGACGTAGATGCCGGTTATGGCAATGGCAGCACGTTCATCAGCCGCCTTCAGCATGGCACGCAATTCAAGGGCGCACATTACACGCTCGCCGGACATTGGGAGCAAACCAGCGGCACGCCAAATCCACAGGAGGAGCAAGCGCTCACAGGCGAGGTATCGCTCGATGTCGATATTTCTAAGCAGAGCGAGCTTCGCGTCAATGGGAATTACTTTTCCAGTGACCGCGAATTGCCGCAATTTTCAGACGGATCAACGCAGAAAAAATCCGCGATTCAGGCTGTCGCAGATTTGCGAGTGAACGCCTCGATTGAAAGCCCGCTGACGTTCACATTCGGATGGGAACGCGGCACATTTACGGATAACGCCGATCAGGAGTTTTTCGCCAATCGCTATCGCGGCGATCTCACCGCGAAATATTTATGGGGACGATACGAAACCATCACATTTCAAAGTTCTGGAATCATTCAAGATGTCAACAGAGATGACGATCATTCCGAATTTACCGTCATCGCGGACGCGACGCTCACCAATACATTTATCTGGCGCGATCTGGTCGTGTTCGAGTTTGGCGGTCGCTTTGCCTATTCTCACGCCGCAGAGCAGAATGACACGGTTTCCCTGTTCGCGCCGCTGTCAACATTTCGCCTGCGTTTCGGGGAAACCACGACGTTTTATGCCACGTATGCACCAACGCTGAAGACGCCGCTTTTTTCGGATTTATACATCAAAACGCTCTACACCTCCGTCAAGTCGGAAGTATCTACCGAAACGATGCGGCATGTCGTCGAGTCCGGCGTTCAACAGCGATTCGGCAAAACAGCGACCCTGAATGTCTTCGCGTTCTATCAAGAACGCGAAGACCTGATTGCGCTGTCAGATGAGCATCTCGATTATTTGTTGAGCTATACGCAAGGCGCGTCGGCGCGGATGTTCGGCATAAAAACAGGAGTACAGATTCATTTTCTTGAGCAGATTGTTCACACGCTCACGTACACTTATACTGATTATGAAGTTCTTTCTCGCGGCGAGCTTCTATCTTCCGAACAAGAATTTCATGATGCGTCCCTTCCGTATCAGCCGCATCATCAGCTTCAGGCAAATTTACTCTGGCTCGCGCCTCGCGGTTTCAAAATGGACATTTCAGGGATGTATGTCAGCGAGCAGCATCGAAATTGGCAAGACGCAGACGCGATTATCGGCGGACGATTTTTCGTCAATATTTCGCTGTCACAGATTATTTCGGAATGGGCGGAGGTGTACGCGCTCGCCAGAAACCTGACAGATACGGCGGCGTATGAGATCAGCCCTTTTTTAGACAATGAAGAGGTGACGTCCTCGCGCATGTTCGTCGGCGGGGTTCGACTGCGGTTTTAGAAAAGCACGTCGCCGCCCGCAAAACGGACGGCGACGCATGGCAGGTGTTTAATAATTTTTCGGGAAGGAACTGTCGCTGCCATATCCATAAGGAGAAACCGTCGGATAGGTCGGATAACTCGGATAGCATGAGCTGCCGGTGTCCCATGATGGACATTGCTGCTGCGGAGGCTGATAACATGGGTCTTGATAGCCGCCGCCCCAGCCGCAGCGATTCTGCCAGCGCCAGGCTTTCCGCGCCGATTCCGAGCGTGGGTAATACGTCAAAAGCGTGTTCAAGGCCTGACATCCTGCGGATCGCTGATTCATTGAAAAGTAGCATAATGCGGTTTTCAGCAAAGAATCCGGCACTTTATTTCCACGCGGATACTGCGCCGGGATTTGCTGAAAATAGGCCAGCGCCGTGCTATATTGCCGCATCGCGTAATAGCATTCGCCCGTCCAATACAGCGCGTTATCCGCTAAACTCGACTGCGGATAATATTGCAACACATATTGAAACGTTTGAATCGCTTCATAATACCGCCGCGCTTTAACCATCTGCAAGGCTTGTTGATAGACGCACTGCGGATTTTGCCAATAATTCGGCGTTGCCTGCGGACACAGCGTAACGGTCGGCACAGGCGTCAAATATTGCTGCGGCGAATACGGCATCTCGAACATCTGCGGCTGCATCGGCTGTTGATAATAGTATTGTTGAGCCAATGCCGACGTTCCAGCAAACAGCGTGAGACTCACCACAGCAAGCATGACAACAGACATTTTTACATTTTTCATCATGAAAGCTCCTTTCTTCAACCTCACTTCAAGAACAAAGAACCAACAACAAATACGATAACATCTTTACAAAACAGAACTATATCAGTTTTTTGAAGAATGTCAATAAAAAAATACGTTTCGTCACATCGTACGCTCACAATACTTACGCTGCTCGCCACAAAACAGGCTTGAAATCACGAAGCGCCTGCAATTTTACAGAAAAAAGTTGACGAAAGCCGCATTCTTCGGCTGTTTGACATGTACAAGTCTTTGCTGCCGCACGGCGCAGAGGCTGGGATTCGTAGAATACAGCCGTTCGCTCTGAGCTTGTCGAAGGGCGAATGCCATTCATGATTTGACACGTTCACCAGACTTGCGAAGATTCGCAACCTTCGCAAAGCTCAAAGGAATGCAGAGACGTATGGCACAAAGTTTCGGACAGATTATCAGTCAATTAGCGCAGGTGAATATTGCGCTCTGGCATGAGGAAGATAAGGCGCGGTCGCATGACGACCAGGCAGTAGCTCAGGCGAAACGCCGCATTGATCAATTGAATCAGCAGCGAAATGATCTGATTGAGGCCATTGATGAGATTGCGATCACCCGTTCGACGCACCCCACCACTTAAAAAAAGGATGCCGCAATATGGCCGAAACATTAGGAAGTCTTACCGACAAAATTACCATTCTTGAACTGAAACGTTATTACATGCAGCAGCAAACCGAACGAGATGACGCCAGCGAAGAACATCGGCAGCAATGCCGCCAAAAATTAGCGGTGTTGACCGAGCAGCGGGACGATTTGGTCATGGAAATCGATCAATTGTTCGAAGCCGTGATGACGGGGCAAAAACGGCTGAAGGTCTATCGTCAGTTCAAAATGTATAACGATCCGAAATATCGCGTTCCGCAGCCCCAATAAGCCGAGCAACGGCGTAATGCTGGCGCTGTTCATGAGATGTCGTAGTCCTTCAATTTATACATCAGAGCGCGGTGGCTGATTTCCAAGAGTTTTGCCGCATGTGTCCTGTTGTTATTGGTGTGAACAAGCGCGCGGGCGATCAGCATGCGTTCTGTCATCTCGGTCACGTCATGCAGCACCCGTTTCAGCGAGAGGAGCGATTCTGGAATCGTGAGCGTGATGTCGGATTGCGTTTTGCGCAATTCCTCCGGCAGATATTCTGTGGTAATCAGGTCACCTTCAGTCATGACGATGGCTCGTTCCATCACGTTTTCCAACTCGCGGACATTGCCGCGCCATTCGTATTCCAGAAGCAGTTTCATCGCCTCCGGCGTGATGTCGCGAATCGGTTTTCCGGTTTCCGCCGTAAATTTTTTCAAGAAATGCCGGACAAGCAGCGCAATGTCTTCGCGCCGCTCGCGTAACGGCGGAAGATGAATCGGCACGACATTCAGCCGATAAAACAGGTCTTCCCGAAAGATTCCTTCTTTTACGGCTTCGCTAAGGTTGCGGGAGGTTGCGGCAATCACGCGGACATCCACGCTCACGGTGCGCGTATCGCCGACTTTGCGAATTTCCCCTTCTTGCAGAAATCGCAGCAGTTTCACCTGAAGCGCGACCGGGAGCTCGCCGATTTCATCGAGAAAGAGCGTCCCCTGATGCGCTTGCAGAATCAGACCGGAATGATGGCTGATCGCGCCGGTGAACGCGCCTTTGATGTGGCCGAATAATTCGCTTTCCAGCAATTCATGCGGAATCGCGGCGCAGTTGACTGCAATAAACGGCGCGTCACGGCGATTTCCGGCATAATGCACCGCCCTCGCGACCAGTTCTTTGCCCGTGCCGCTTTCGCCCGTGACGAGCACAGTGGTTTTATAATCCGAAATTTTTTGAATTTTTTTGAAAATATCCTGCATTCCGGCGCTTTTGCCGATAATATTTTCGAAATGATATTTTTTTTCGACTTCCTGGCGGAGAAATTGATTTTCTAAACGCAGCCGTTCGCGTTCTTCCGCTTTTTTCAGCGTCAGCAGAATTTCATCTTGCTTGAAGGGCTTCATCACATAATCGTATGCGCCCTGTTTCATGGCCTGAATCGCGGTATCCATCGAGCCGAACGCCGAAATCATGATAACAGGAATATTCGGAGACGATTCGATAATCGAGGCTAATACGTCCAGCCCGCTCACTTTCGGCATTTTAATATCGCAGATCACGAAATCAAAATGCCCCTGATGCACTTTTTGAATCCCTTCTTCGCCGTCTGCCGCTTGTTCGACCTGATAGCCCTCGTCTTCCAGAATCAGTTGCAGCATGTAGCGAATATTTTCTTCATCATCAACGACTAAAACACGTTTCTGTTCCATAGGTTCTTGAATGCACCCCTTTACATTGCCTCTGATTCAGGCGATTCCTGCCCGGCCTCTTTTTTTCTCGACGGCGGCAGCACGATTAAGACCTCCGTGCCTTCTCCGACCTTGCTCGCGATCTCGATTTCTCCATGAAACGATTCGATCATCCGATGGCATAATGATAATCCCAAGCCCATCCCTTTGCCCGGCTCTTTGGTGGTAAAAAACGGGTCGAACACGCTGGAGAGGATTTCTTCCGGGATGCCGCAGCCGGTATCGGCAATCTCAATCGCGACGACTTCCGAACCGCCGATCATGGTGGTGGATTCGCGAATTCGCCGCGATGTGGCAATCGTAATTTTTCCAGCCTGACCAATGGCATCAATGCTGTTTTGAATGATATTCACGCAGACGGACTGGAGTTTATGCGCATCCACGTCTGCCCATAACGGAAATTCGGTCAATTGAAGATGAAATTCAATCTGTTTTTCCTTTACGGGGGGAAAGTTCGTCATCATTTTTTGCATGATCTGATTTACGTCCGCTTTTTGGATATTCAACGAATGCGGGCGCGAAAACGTGACTAATTCCTGAATAATGCCGCGAATGCGTTCGATTTCGCGCACGATGCGCGGGAGGATGTCCGCGCGTTTTTTCTCGTCCAGTTTCCCTTTTTGCAGAATTTCGATATATCCCAACACGGCGCTGAGCGGATTGCCGATTTCATGCGCGATCCCCGCCGATAAATAGCCTAATGACGCCAGCTTTTCCGACAGATACAATTCCTTTTTTGTTCGCCGCAATTGCATGTTCGCCTCTTCCACGGCGACGGCATACTCTTCAACCTGCTGCCGCTTGGCGGCGAGACGTTGGGAGAATCGCAGCAGGAGAGACCCTGCCGCAAAGACGAGCATTCCGAGAATCGCCACCGCTGTCAGATAGAGCGTGATATGCGTGACCTTCACGTAGCGCTTGACCGTCTCTGACCATTGATAAACGCCGCGCAGCGTATAGTCTGCGGCATTGCGAGACAGGGGAATCGTGATCACGCAGACAGCAGCCCCGCCCCTTGCATGTTCTCCAAACGGACGAATGCCGTTTTTGATCACATCAAATGAACGCTCCCCCATCAACACAGAAAGAAACTGCGGCGACTCTTTTGCCCATATCGCACGTCCGTCCGTATCATTAATGCGTAATTCGAGCATCAGCGGCGTCTCCTGCAACAATGGCAGAGCGAAAGCGTCTAATGCTGCCGCCCAATTCGCCTCTGCCAATTCTGCTGACAAGAGGCGCTGTCGAAGCGTTTCCAACGTTGCCTGATGCGCCCACGATTCTTCTCTCATTTTGCTCTGGCAGCGTTGCTGGCTGAGTAACGCGATGAACAAATTCGTCACGACAAGCGCAAGCACAATCAAGGCGATGACCTGCTTCCATAACGACGACCACCAGACAAAAACCGCCTTATTCGCCATAGTCACAGCCCATTCTTCAAGAACGCGAAATTATTATTGACAATTGACATAATTCATAAAAAAAATGTTGCATAAAATCTCCCCTTTTCCTCTAATGAAGCATGGTGGATACTGGTCGAGGAGAAGAGGAGCGATTCCTCTGCATGACGCCGTGTTTCTCTCCATAAAAGACGCGGCATTTTCTGTCATGCTCAACAACGTGCTGGACGTTACGTCAACAAAATTTTATTTGTCAACAACAAAGAGCAGAAAAACGTGCTTTCTGTTAGACATCGTCGTCCTGACACCAGAGAATCGAACGAGCAATGCTCCCCGGCTCTCTCATACGATAAGCGAATGAATGTTATGTATAAAGGTGGGTAAACGCTTATGATCGACATCAAATGCCCAAAATGCTCGACCCAATACCGGATTAGTGATTCGCAAATCGCGAACATCACCAAATTACGATGCAAAAAATGTAATACGGTCTTTCAATTGCAAGAGCAGCTCACAACGCAGTCGCCCGCAGAAGAAGCGTCTTCTTCGTCCGAAGCCGCCACGTTAGCATTCGATTTATCGAAAATCCCATTAGCGTATCCTCATGCCGAACAACAACAAGAGACGGCCTCGTTGAATATCGACTTAGGCAACCTCTCCTTTGATAGCGTTTCTACTGAGGATTCTTCGGCGTCTCCGTTTGGGGGCGCGCTTGGTTCACTCTTTCCCCCAGGCGAGACATCTTCAACAACCGAAGAAGAAGAGGTTGAAATCGAAGATCACATCAGTGCGCCGCTTTCAGCACACGGGGCGGAAAGCTCCGACTTCTCATCGTTCTCCTTTTCGTTCGATCAAGCGGACGGTGCGGGACAGGAAGGTTCAGACGAGTCAGAGATGGATAATTCTTTCAGCGCAGCCGTTCCAGAGATGCCTGAAGGAGAAGAGGGCGAAGCATCTGATGAAAATAGTGACGTAGAACAAGAAGAAGAGCAAGAGGAACCATCTTCCGGTGGGAGTTTAGACCTGTCTTTAGGGGCGGTGGAGATTTCTGGCGATGTGGGGGGAGAACTCCCGGTCACATTTGATCAGCAGACAGAAGACGCGGCGTTTCCTTCACAAGCCGCCGAAGAGACGCTTTCCGACGAATATGTGGCGTTAGAAGAAGAACTCTCCACGTGCTGCGTTGACAGTCTGGCCATGGGATTGCCTCGCTGCGAATTATGCGGAAAAGACCTTCATGGGAAAGATCCGCGAATTGCTCAGGAGCTTCAGAAACGTCGGCGGCAGCAATTAAAACAAGAGTTAAGCGGCGGAAATGTCCAAATCGGTTTTTCAGAAGAGCAATACGGGGAAGTTCCAAGCCGTCATGTTCATGTGGCCGAAGACTTTTCCGATGTTGAAAAAGCTCTTGATGATTTAGCGAGCGGCACTTTTCATCATACGCTGAAGAAAAAGGACGCCAAAAAACATTTTCAGAAAACGATCCGCAAGCTTCTCGCGGGCGCTATCGGCCTTGTTCTTCTCGTGGGCGTCATCTTTGTGTTTTTGCTCCCCTCCAAACATGAGAAACTCCAGGCGCGTTACGATGAACTCATGGCTCAGGAAGAGATCGCCCCCGACACCTTGGTCAAACTCTTTTTTGACGCGATCATTGCGAAAGATCAGGATATTTTCAGCCGCCTTTCCGTTATCCCCGCCCTGCCGGCATATTCTTCCGCGAAAATCATCAGTGTTGGCGAAGAATATGAAAATACTTCAATCGGCGCACCAGGCAAGAAAAAGGCGGCTTTAGAACAAGAAATCGCCGATATTGAGGGAGAAATTCAGGAAAAATCCTCCTTAGTGCAAGAATATAGCTCGAAAAATCTGTCCCCGACACTCCTGGAAGAAAAGATTGCTGCCGATGAACAAAAACTCGCGGATTTGAAACAAGAGTTTGATGAAAAGGATGTGGAAAATCGAAAAAAAGTTGACCGGCTGCAAGCCGATTTACAAGGGGTTGATCAAGATTCGAAGAAAGTTCGCGACGATGTCAGAAAATATATTGATAAAACAGATGACGTTAGCAAGGCCATCTATAAGCGAGCAGTATCCAATCAACAATTTTTGACCGCCAAAAAGGATAAACTTTTGGCGCAACTTCGCGAGGAGCAGAAAAAATATGAGCAGCTTCATAATGAGTTAGAAGAGGAGTATCAGCCTCAATTTCTTCGCATCGAAGAGCGGCTGGCGACGGAAAGATCGTTGCTGCGAGAAGCGAATCAACTGCAAGATAAGAAAAATTCGCCCGTCGTGGTGCTGACGAAAGAGATTGAGCAGTTATCTCAGATACAGACTGCCAAAAAGGAAGAACTGGCGCAGGTCAACGCCGCGTTATCGCAAGCGCTCGCCTTCTTTGCCAATCAGCCGGAGCATCAAGAGTTGGCGCATCAGCCAGCTATCGAATTCTCTCATGTCAGCAAAAATGTCGCGGCAATCGTGAAAGATGAAAACAGCGGAGAGCAGCAAATTTCGGTCGTGTTGAAACGGTATCAGGCTGTCGTTCCAGAGAACAAGACGGTGCAAAGCCCCTGGCTTGTGGAAAAAATTTCGCAGTGAGACAGAAATTAGGACAACATTTTTTGATTGATGAGGGCGTTCGGGAACAGATTCTGGCAACGGCCAATATTCATCATGCGGATACGGTGTTGGAAGTTGGCCCTGGACAAGGGGTGTTGACCAGACAACTCATTCAGCAGGCGCAAGAAGTCATTGCTGTCGAATTCGATCAGCATTTGATTGCCGGGCTTCGCAAGACGTTTGGAGACCTGCCGAATGTCCATATTTGTCATGGAGACGCCAGGCATCTTGACTATGAAGCGTTAGCGGTCGAGCATTTGCCGCCAGGAGCTACGCCTCCGCGCATGAAAGTCGTCGCGAATCTTCCCTACTATGCCGCCACGACGATTGTGCTGGCGTTTTTTCAGTTTCCCCAGGTGATTGATTCATGCACGCTGATGTTTCAGAAAGAAGTGGCGGAACGCATTACCGCTGCTCCCGGCAATAAAGCGTATGGTTCGCTTTCCGTGATCTGCCAATATTATAGCGATGTTGCTTACTGTTTTACCGTCCCGCCGACGGCCTTCCGCCCCGCGCCGAAGGTTGAATCCGCCGTGATCCGCCTCAATGTGCATCAGTGCCCGTCGATAGACGTGCAGGATGAACCCTTCTTCCTGCATCTCGTCAAACATGCCTTTCTGACCAGACGCAAGATGCTCAAAAATACCCTGGCACGCAGCATGGCGGGCGCTTGTCTGCTCACAGATATTCAGCAAGTGTTTACAGAGCTTCATCTGCCGGATCAGGCGCGAGCAGAAGACTTGTCAGTTCAACAATTTGCCGAGTTAAGCAATCGCTTATTTTCCTATCAAATGGCAAAAAAACACCCCGTCAGTTGACCTGAACGGGGTGAAAATGCGGCTATTTTGTCACGCGTTCGATATACTCTCCAGTCCGCGTATCCACTTTGATGAGGTCTCCGATATTCAAAAACAGCGGCACCTGCACGACGGCTCCGGTTTCCAATGTTGCAGGCTTTCCTCCGCCCGATGCCGTATCTCCGCGAACGCCAGGATCGGTTTGAGCTATTTTTAAGTTCACAAATGTTGGCGGCTCAACCCCAATCGGCTTTTCATTATAAAACAACATCGTGACAATAATATTTTCTTGTAAGTAATCCTGACAATTGCCTAACTGATCTTCAGTCAGGAATATTTGCTCGAATGTCTCCGTATCCATAAAGTGATATTCGCCATCACTCGCATAGAGATACTGCATCTGTTTTTCTTCAAGATGCGGCGTCCCAACTTTCTCACCAGAGCGAAAGGTTTTTTCCAGGACGTTTCCTGAGAGCAAACTTTTGAGCTTGGTGCGAACAAATGCTCCCCCTTTGCCAGGCTTGACATGTTGAAATTCCACAATAATAAACGGTTCATTATCAATCTCGATTTTTAAGCCATTTCTAAATTGGTTCGTTCCGTACATACGTCTTTCGCTCAAGACCTCATAATGTATATTATGCAAAAGAAGAAAGGATCATAAAGCACTTTGCTCGCTTCATGATCCAGAACTTGACATTCATCCATAATACACATTAGACAGCAATTCTTATTCTCGCCCCTCGATATAGGCTTGTAAGGCTCTCGTTTCCTCCAACACCTGCTTAATTGTTTGATTGGCCGGATCGGTTTTGAGAAGTTTTTGATAGATCGTCATCGCCTCATCGAACAAATCCTGTTTAATATATAACTCTGCTAACGAAGTAGATGGAAGTTCTCCTGCTTCTCCACCTTCTTCGCTTTCGAATTCCTCAATAATGGCCTCTTCTTCTGTTGCTTCAACTTCAGCAATCGCTTCTTCCTCTTCTTCCAGCACAGACTCAGCCGTTTCTCCCTCTTCGATGATTCCAACAGCAGGGCTATCTTTGAGCAATTCTTGTTCGAACACATCAAAATCAAAATCTTGAAATACATCGCCTTCAGCGGCTTCTTCAGCCTCTTCTTCTGCCCCAGCCATGCCGAAATCCTGAAAGATCGAAGACTTCTCTTCACCTTCTTCTTCCACCTCTTCAATCATTTCAACGGGCGAAGGTTCGATTTCTTCCTCAATCTGTTCGATTTCTTGAATTTCTTCAATATCTTCTTCAACGTGTTCTATCTCTTCAGGCAATTCTTCAATCTCTTCTTCGGTTTCGAACCCTTCAGCAAATTCCGCGATCTCTTCCTCGACTTCCTGAATTTCTTCGGGAAATTCTTCAACGTCTTCGGGTTCAATCTCCTCAGTTAATTCTTCGATCTCTTCCTCAATCTCTTCAGGCAATTCCTCAACTTCCTGAATCTCCTCAGTTAATTCCTCGATCTCTTCAGGCAGTTCTTCAATCTCAGCCGCTTCTTCAACATCGGTCAATTCTTCCATGCCGGGAACGCCGTCAAGATCAATCATTCCTTCAAGATCATTTTCGTCGGCCTCGCTTAATCCAGAAGGCTCCTCTTCGCCTGCTCCACCGATTTCTTCGATGGCTTCTTCAGATTCCAACAGTCCCATCAATTCATCTAATTCGCCTTCATTTCCCTCATCAAGTCCGTTATCACTGTCAGAGGTATATTTACTATCCGAAAGCTCCTGAAAAATTTGCGAAACCAATTCATCTTCCGGTTCGCCCATCTCAACAGGCAATTCCTCTTCTACGACTTCTTCAACAGTTTCAACTGGTTCTTCTTCGATTTCTTCAACTTCTTCCGCGCCAAAGTCTTCGATCTCTTCGATTTCTTCAACTTCTTCCGCGTCGAAGTCTTCAATCTCTTCGATTTCTTCGGCTTCAATGCCGCTCATATCCTCAATCTCTTCAATCTCCTCCATCCCTTCTTCCGATTCGATCATCGGTTCTTCTTCGATGACGTCTTCTATCGGTTCAAATTCACCAATCCCGCCTGCTTCGGAAATCTCTTCTTCGATTTCTTCCAATTCTTCCTCTTCCAACTCAGAGATTTCTTCAAGTTCTTCAGCTTCTTCGAATTCGCCGAACTCATCTTCCGGAGCGACGGCAACCGTTGCCGCTGGAGGAGCAGGCTGTTTTGCCGCAGGCTTTGGAGGAATGACCGCCGTACCCGCACCATACTGAGCAAAAAGATCGCGGCCAAGCAGTTTCCCGATATAATCCAGCATCACCTTACATTCAGGATCATCCGGTTTAATGCGATAGGCAGCGCCGAAGCGTTCCGCCGCTTTTTCGGAATCCTGCTTTTGCATGGCAATCTCGCCTAAGAGCTTATAGGCGACGAAATTTCCGGTATCCTGGTGGATGACTTCTTCAAATTCTCGCGTCGCATCCTCAACCTGTCCCTGCGTTAAATAGACGCGCGCCATCGCCAGACGTGCCTCGACATACGCAGGATGACGAGTTAAGCCATCTCGCAAAATCTTCGTCGCTTCTTCAGCCACGCCTAATTTGCGATATAATTCCGCCAGCGTCAGAAATTCCCGAGAATTCGGGTCTTTCTGCATAATATCTTTATATCTGTCAATCTGAGCTAACAGCTCTTGATCTAATGACATAGCGCTCTTTTTTCCTCACAATGAGTTCAGTTTCGCTGCGTTGTTCTCTGCATCATGCCAAACACACTAAGATAATCGTTTTTTGTAAGAGGATCGCTATATTGGCATGGCATGAGAATGTCTTTCAACATCCTCATGCCACGACGGCGTCCCCAACGTTTATTCGGGTTTTGTAATCGAAACGGTTTGCGTTGCAGTGGCTGTGCGAGTGTAGCCATTGATCGTCGCAGTCGCAACCACAAAAACGGTCTCGGTGGCTGCTTTTGTCGTCTTCGTATCTAACGAGACTTCCGCCATCCCTGTCGAATCTGTCGTTCTCGTGGTTGATGATGGGGTCAGGAGACCACTTGTGCGGAAGGTGACTGATGCCCCGGAAAGCGGCTGCCCGGCATACATCACGCTTGCCAGCACCACGACAGTGCCAGGAAATTCGACAGATTCAGGCGCCGCTGTGACTTCAAGACTCAGGTCAGCAGGTGTGACCTGGATGGTAAATGTTTCCGTATCGCAATATTGCTCTTGCTGAGGTTGGACGCCATAAGTACAGGCTGTCACTTTATAGGCGTATGACCCAACAGATAACAATGGAGGCTTAAATTCTAACGTCGCAACCCCAGTCGCGTCAGTATAGGCAAAACCAGACACATCGCCAGAGAATGTCACCTGCACCCCTTCCATCGCAAGATCGCCTGTCGCATCCCAGACAGTTGCGGTCAATTTGACAACCTCAGGCTCTCCATATCCATCATCGTTGGCGGTCAGGATTTGCACTTGAGGCAGTGTCACCAACAGAACTCCCTCAACCTGTTCGCCAGGTTTTCCAGGGCCTTCCAACACTTTGATCACCGTTTTCGCCTGTAACGTCTTCATTAAATCCCGCACATAGACCGACGCGCTAATCACGGCGCTTCCCATGCGAGTGCCATAATAGTACAATGACACAGAGCCGTTTTTATTGGTCATGGCTGTGGCGGTCGTGCTTCCAGTTGTCGGTTGGACTGGATCATTGCTCAACACCCCTAATTCTGAGTCAAACGTGATTGTGAAGTTTTCAACAGAACCGCCGGATGCATCTGTTAACGTCGCGACAATCGTTGAAAAATCACCAGAATTTGCATAAATGGTTGATGGAGATGCAGAAATTTTCAGCGTATAGGGCCAGGCAGAACTTGGCGAACCGCTCGCCGTAAATGTGATCGTCTTTGACACGACAAGATCGGCTTCGTTGTCTCCATCAACATCGATTTCAGCGCGAGCAACCCCCGCCCCGGATCTCGTGCCATAAAACCGTTTCGTTGACACGCCGTTTTGATCAGTCAACCCCTCAGCCTCGCTAACAAACTCTCCCGATGAAGGTTCATAGAACCACCCATATAACTTATCTGCCGTATAATTCACCGTATAGCCAGAAACCGGAAGGCCGGAAGTGTTCGACAACGTGACCGTAATTGTACTATAGTTCGTCCCGTCCGCAGGAACGCTTTCAGGGCTTGCCACCATTGATAATGTAAACGTGCCCGCCGTAGATTTCGGGCCGTACGGAATCGGGCTATAGCCGCTTGTTCCTGATGGTGTTGAGGGCTGGCCGCTATCATCATTCAGCTTGCCGCAGCCTGCTAAGACCCCCATGACAATTCCGATTCCAAGAAGACCTATCAATCCATACAAGAAGATATTGTTCTTCTTTATGGGGTTATTTTGAGTTTTCATGTTCATTATCTCCTTTCAATCCCCTGCATGTCTCAATTTTTCGTTGAAGAACTCTTGCGCGTCTAATCGGCACGCAATGAATCAAACCATCTTCACATGAGCCGTCATCAGAGACGACTCATGTCACTCTCCATCTTGTCTATGAATCAATATGTAAACAACGCATCTTCAGTCTCCTGATTTTCAGGAGCCATGACATCCCGATCCAAAATTCTCGGCGTCAAAAAGACCAACAATTCGGCCTGCGCTGAGGAATTCGGATTCGTTGATTTGAAGAGATGCCCTAACACCGGGATTTTATGCAAGAATGGCACTCCCGTAAAATAACTTCCTTCGCTTGTGAGAAAAATCCCGCCGACGACAACCGTTCCACCATCTTTTACTGTCACCTGGCTGGTCACGGTTTCTCCAGATGTCGCCAGACTGGTCAAGCTGCTGGAGACAAAGCGTGTATTGGAAACTTGCACCACCATCGTAATATAGCCGTCATTCGAAATGCGCGGCGTGACGCTCAACGATAGCGGAGCTGTGACAGTCGTTGCCTCGACATCCGTTGACGGAATCGTTCTCGATTGTACCGACGAAACTTGAGCGGCCACATTATCTTGCGTAAAAATTTTAGGCTGCGATAATGTTTTGGCCTTATTATCGATTTCTGCGGCATCTAATTTCGCAAAGAGCGTAAACACGTCATCAATGCTCCCAAAACGCAGCCATCCTGTCGTAAACGCCGGATCACCTTCAGCAGATAATCCCGGAAGGTTGACGGCAAACCCCGAAGCCTCTCCTTCAGGATCGACTTGATTAACCGTATAGGGGAAACGAAAATCAAGCGCATTACCATGCTCAGGATCGGCATTGAAGTTTCCGCTCCATCGAATTCCCAACTCTTTCGAATAATTCGTCTGCAAGGTAATAATTTTCGCTTCGATCATGACTTGCGGCGTCCGACGGTCTAAGGTCGCCACAATATTTTCGATTTTTTTGATATTCTCCGCCGTATCCTGCACGATCAATGTCTTGGTGCGCACATCTACCGTGATTGTGCCGCGGCGAGTCTGTTGCTGCTGCTGTCCTTGCGCATTGGCGCCCTGAAAATATTGTTCAATCAACGCAACAATCGAAGTTGGATCCGCAAAATTAATCGTAATCAGCCTCGTTTCCAACGGTTCCAATTGTTCTTGAATTCGTCGAGCTTCAAGCACCTGCTGCTGCTGATTGATGCGATTCGTGATTTCTCCTTGAAAAACGTTTGCTTGAGCCACACGCAAAATATTACCTTCAATTTCGACACTCAAGCTATTCATCTTCAAGATAATATCCAGCGCCTGATCCCAGGGAATATTTGTCAGATGAACCGTCACTGTCCCTGTCACTTGCGGATGGACGACTAAATTCAAGCCGCTGACTTCCGCGATGACCTGGAGGACATCTAAAATATCGGCTTCTTGAAAATGCAGCGAAATCAACTGCCCCTTATATTCTTTTTCAGAGCCAGTCTTCGGCGCTCGAATCGTCGGTTCGTCAGCGACCCCGGAATCTGCGTTCGGCGTTCCCTGACCGGTCAATGCCGCTTCAACGCCAGTGGTTAAGGCCACCTCAGCGGTATCCTGTTCCGGTTTCATTTCTTCTTTTGTAAACACCGATTCGCCTTGCAAATCAATCAGAAGTTTGCCGCCTTCCGTGGAGACCTGATGCTTGACAGGGCGCGTTAATTCTACCAACACTCTAACGATATTATCCGTTCCATCGGGCGAACGCCGCAATTGAAACACTCTGGCTTGTTTGATGGAGCTTGTGGCATCGTCAGGGCGCAACGTTTTTTCATTCCCCGGAGGCAAATCGCTTTGTTTCAAATCAATCATCAGGCGGGCGGGCATTTCCGTCCGTTTGATTTCAAACTCAGGAATCCGCGTCGCCGCCACAACAAGCCGCATGTTCTCATTCACCTTCGTCAATTGAACATTATTGATAATGTTCATTCCAGACGTTGACGCCATGTCAGCAGCAGATTTCGGCGCAACAGGTTCCGCAATTGCTGGCGGGACAGTTGTTTCCAATATCGGCGGGCCGTTTTGCGAAACAGGCTGAATCAATTTCGGCTCTGTTGAAAGCGGCTTCATGCCTGTATCCATTGCTATCGTCGTCGATGGCTGCTGGATGGCGGGTGTCAATTCCTCAAAACCGGAAGGAAGCGCCCCTTCTGGGGATGCAGAAATATCGACCTCTTTGACAGGCAAATCGAAATCAATAAATAAACGATTTGCGTCACTGAACACCTGATAGGGAACAAGACGCGCAATCGCGATTTCAATGCGTGAGTTCGTCGTCGCCCCGTCAGCGAACTGGAATGGCGTGATGCGCATCACGGGAAAGGCGTTTTCCATGGTCATTTCTGAGACGCTGGAGGTATCAATATTAGGAAGGTCTAACACCAGTCTCAGCGGGTCGGTCAATTTAAATGCGGTATAGGATAATTCCGCGTTCGCTTCTACCGTCACGCGCATTTTGCCGACCAATTGTTCAGCCGAAATGCGCGACACCTTTGTTGCAGTTGGCGCAGAGACCTTTTGATTGGAGGTTGATTCACCGGTTTGAATCTCAGGATTCGCGCATCCCCACAGGAACAATCCTATCATGCCCCATAGAGCAAAGAACCACAAACATTCTCGTCTCATTCTAATCTCTCCTCTTCAACAGGGTTAAGGTAGAGTGGCGTCTCGATTTCTTCAATTTTTCCGCTCTCGTACCGTATAATTTCACGTACCGCGACGACATTATCTGTAATCGAAACCACCTCTCCTTCATGCGTTCCGACAAGCGTTCCAACATTGACAGTATATGATTTTCCATCTGGCGCAATGACCCTGGCGTAATCGCCAAAGCTCCCCATCACGATCCCGGTAACTTTTAATTGGTTCACCTCAAACTTTTGGAGCGGCTTTTTTTGCACTTCCGGGTCAGGCGGTAAAATAATATCATCTTCTTCTACAGCAACCTCCTGAACCAGAGGGTCGAAAGGCTCACGCCGCCCGGTGGGATCATATTCATACACAGGAGGCGTTGGCGCGGCCTCTGCTTCTGCCGCCACTTGCTCTTCAACGGCAGCCTGCGGGGCGGGAGGCTCTGTCTTTTCGATCTTTTCCGGGGCGGCTTCCTCTAATGGAGCTTGCTCGCCACATCCAGAAAGGGCGATGATCATCAGCCCGGCAATTAGAAGCGTTCCTGTTCGCCAATTTTTTGTTTGCATCTTGAGTCTTCTCATTCGGTTATCCACGATGTTCGACATTCTCAGATATCGGGCTATACAACCGATTTGCCAGCCCCACATCCGAAAAACCCACCCTTTTCAATTCTACTGCGCATTGATAACCACCAGCCCATTACTGTTGGGGTGCAGGCGTCGCTTCAGCAGGCGCTGCTTCAGCAGGCGGAGCAACTTCTTGAGGCGCCTGGCGAAATGTCACCGCCGTACAGGCGATATTCA
>CAZMEO010000013.1:20895-23482 GCA_964565315.1 uncultured Candidatus Moduliflexus sp.
GGAGCAACTTCTTGAGGCGCCTGGCGAAATGTCACCGCCGTACAGGCGATATTCAACGCGCCTTTTGTTGGTTCTGGAGACAGCCGAATATCCCGCAACGTCACGATGCGTTCCATTTTGCTGATCACGTCCGCGAATGTCGCCAAATTATGATACCCTCCAACCACATTAATCTCGACAGGCACTTCGCTGTAAAATTCCTGGGGCGCTTCGCCCGACGGTTTAAACAGCGAAATCGTCAGACCTGCATCAATCACCGATTCATTGATCTGATCCAATAAATTCGGAATTTCCTTTCCTTCAGGAAGCTTTTTCAAGGCTTCTTTCAGTTTGACATCCACCTCCCGAAGTTCTTCCTTGAATTCATCGTATCGCGCGGCAAAGGCTTCGGCTTTTTGCAATTCCACTTGCAGCGTTTGCAATTGCTCTTCTAATGCAGCAATTTGCTCAGCCTTTTTTGTATAGACAAAATAATAGAATGCCGCCCCGCAAAGTAACATGATTCCTAACGTAATCAAATATTTATACTTTGCCGGGAATTCAATAAATTGATCCAACGGTTTTTTCTTCTTATCCATACCGCTCCTTCGTTCGCGAGTTAATTCCCCGCGTTCACCGGTTGCTCGCCCTCTGCGGCGGCAATCTCCTGACCTTCGTTTTGCTGAGGCTGAAACAAATCCTCTGGGGCGACTAATTGCATTTTTAGCTGAAAGTCTCGCACCGTCTGCGTCCCGACAAGACGGCTTTGCGAAACCAGAAGTTCAATATCCGTAAAGAACTTCGACTCTTCCAGATTTCGCATATAATCGGAGACGACCGGGTTGGAAAGCGCGCTGCCATTCACCGATAATTCGCTCCCCTGCTGCGTGAATGTGGTGAGCCATAAATCGTCTTCAAGCGTTAAATAGACTTCATCTAACATCCGAACAGGAAGTTTCTGATCTTTTTCTAATTTGGCGATGACTGCTAACTTCTGTTCAAGCGCAACGCGTTGCGCTTCGAACGTGTTAATTTCATCAATAATTTTTTGCAGTTCTTGCAAGCGAGCCTGCGTGTCAGCGATTTCCTGATTCTTCTGCTCAATAACGCCATTCAAATAGCTCCAATAGAAGCCGATTCCGACGAGCATCGCCACTAACATCAGTGACATCAGCACGATTTGCTGAACAAAGCCGACGCGCTTGCGCGCCTCCTTAGGAAGTAAATTGATCTTAATCATTGGGTTTCCAACCTCCTCAAGGCGAGTCCGATAGCCACTGCGGCCTGCGGGGCAATGCTTTCGATGTAATCTTTGTCAAATTTGCGAGGGACTTTAATGTTCCGAAATGGATTAAAAATTTCAACTTGAACGCCGAGTTTTTCTTCGAAAAATCGGTCAATCCCTCCAAACAACGAGCAACCGCCGGAAAGATACAATTTATCTACGGCAACATCCATCGTCGAAGCGCGGAAAAAGTCGAACGAGCGCTGAATTTCAACGGCAATATCATCAGAGACCGTATTCACGATGGCAAGCACATCATCCTGAGAAATATCTTCAATCAGTTGGCCGCGTTTTAAACGCTCCGCCACGTCAAAACTGACATTAAACTCTTTTTGAATCGCTTCCGTATATTGATCGCCGCCGATAGAAATATCGCGCACGAAACTGGACACGCCATCTTGCAAGATGTTGATGTTCATCGTGCTTGCGCCAATATCAACAAGCCCGACCACAAGATCGGGTTCGACTTCATAATTCAATTCATACGCATTTTCCAGCGCAAACGCATCCACATCCACGACAATCGGGTCAAGCTTAGCTTCCTTAATCAACTGAATATGCTCTTCAACTTTCTCTTTTTTGACGGCGACCAGCAAAATCGCCATTTCGCCGGATTCTAACGATTCATCCGATTCCAAAATCTGAAAATCAACATTGACATCCTCAATATCGAATGGAATATACTGTTGAGCTTCAGTTTCGATGGCTCCCTCCAATTCTTGACGCGACATATCGGCGACAATAATCTTTTTAACAATCACGGAGTGACCGGCGACAGAAATCGCGGCGTATTTTCCTTTGACTTTAAACTCTTTCACGGCTTGCTTAATCGTGTCCACCACGACTTCCGCATCCATAATCGCCCCATCGACAATCACTTCCGGCGCAAGAGGCAACATCCCGAAGGTTTTAAGTTCCGTGCCTTTTTTGGATTGCTGCAATTGGACGACCTTAATGGAACTGGCGCCAATATCAAGTCCGACAACCTGCTTGCTATTTCCGAACATAATTTTCACTTCTTCCGTATAAAAAATTGAGAGAATATTCCCATTCCCCAGTATATCGGGAAATTCTACGAGTATTCCGCTGAATTGGAAAGTAAACTACCACACGAGATCGGGACTGTCAAGTAAAAAAGAAAAAAAATATATGGATTCAAGGAAATACCAGAAGGCTCTTTTTCGTATGTTCTGAGCGCATCCAGGACGCACTTTTCCCATTGTTTCTAAGTATGCTGCCGTAATAATGCTTGACATTTTTTCGCCGCCGCCAAAGTGACTGTTTATTGCTGACGATTTCATTTTATTTAGGACGTACGCAAAA
>CAZMEO010000013.1:23582-27886 GCA_964565315.1 uncultured Candidatus Moduliflexus sp.
AAGGGAGGCGTAACATCAGTTATCATCTATGGCCGAAAATACCCGGAATATCCGCCAGGCGCTTTTCGCGCATTGCCAGAGCGCACGCACGCTGAGCCTCTGGGGGGCATGTTGTTTCATGCCCGTCTCTATCGCCTTCACGCATATTTGCTTAGGGCTGCTGCTGGCAACATATCTTGTGGAAGTCTGTCTGAAAGGGGCGATTTCCCTCCCATTTCGTTCGTCGTTCCAGCGTGCCTTATTGATCTACGTTATCGTGACGATTGCGCTGACGCCGTTTGCAGTCAATCCAAAGATCAGCGTCATCTCGCTGACCAATCTCGCAGACATTGGCATCTTTTTTCTGCTCTCCCTCGCCCTGCGCGAGAAACAGCAGATTCAACGCGCCCTGATCATACTGATGCTCAGCATAACGATCTGCGCCATGTATGGCATCATTCAGCATTTTTTGGAAGTTGACCTGTTTCGCTTCAGTCGTCCAATCAGCTTTTTAAAACATTTGAATGACGATTTGAAAGCGCCCGTAAGAATTGCAGGTTTTTCTTCCTATATGACATTCGCAGGGCAGCTTGGCATGGCGCTTCCCGTGCTGGCCGCATACACCCTCTGTGCCAGAACATTGAGCGCCCGCAGCCGATGGCTGGCCGCGCTGTTCATGAACAGCGCGGCGTTGATATGGACATACACCAGAAGCGCCTGGTTAGGCGCGCTGGTCGCGCTGCTGGTGATCGGCTTTCTTCACAAAGGAAAGCGAGTCTTTTTCCCGGTATGCTTGCTGTTTCTTGTCTTTGCAGGCATGGTGTTCGCGCAGCAACAGCGAGAGAAGCAACGAGAAGAGCAAGTCGTGCGCTATCAGCAGGAATGGACAGAAGAAACGTCGTCAGGCGTCAATATTCTGCCGGAGCATTCAGCCGCAGAAACGTCACCGCCGTCCCGATTGATCGACCGGTTTACCAGCATTTTCAGCACGAAAGAAAATCAAGAGCGGCTCTATACCTGGATCAGTTCCTTGAAAATGGTCAAGGATCATCCATTCACCGGCATCGGACATGGCAATTACACGCTCATCTGCGATCAGTATCGAACGCCGTATCAGCATTTCACGTTTACCAGCCGCGCTCATGCGCATAACAATCTGCTGCAAACCGCAGTTGTGGGAGGCATTCCACTGTTACTCTGCTTTATCTATGCGTGGGGCGTCTTGTTTTCCTCGCTCTATCGCGCCTATCGAGAGAATGCAGAAGCCGACGCAGAGCTTCAAGCCATCACGCTTGGCGTGTTCGGCGCAGCAATCGCTTTTTTTATTCAAGGGATGTTCGAACATAATTTCGGCGATTCCGAAGTGATTGCGATGTTATGGCTATTGACGGCAAGTGCCTTGCGGCTGCGCGATCTCGCGATCTCCAAATTCTCGTAGCCACTGCCGAAACACCTCGTGCTGGCGAGCGCCGAATCTGGCAATATGCCGCTCGACATCCGCCACAGATGCCTCGCGCCAGAGCCGTTCCGGGCGCTTGCTGTAAAAGAGATCAGCCCATCCAATAATCCGTTCTTCCAGGCTCTCCGGCACCATATCCCGCGCAGGGAGCGGCAAGCTTTGCTCGAGAATTTCCTGTCGAGTGATGCCGACGCCGACATGCCGTTCCGCCACTAACGCATGGCGGGGCAAGCCTTCATCTTCCAACATCGCCCGGCCAAGCGGCGCATGGCAGAGATAGGGATGCTGCGTTTCCGTCGGCAAGCAATATGGCACAACTCTGACCACGCCAATATCATGCAGCATCGCGGCTTCTTCAATAAATCGAAGTTGCGCGGCTGACATGCCTAAACGCAACGCAATTTGCAGCGCTTTGGCCGTGACAAGGGCAACATGCGGCAAATAGATTTGATAGAGTGGTGAATTCGGGGGGATAAATTTATGAATGATCTGAAAGTAATTTACGCTGCTCATGACATGTAGGCATCAGGAGGAGCAAACACGCGCTGCCGCTCCTGAAAACAGAGAACGGCCTCCGAATAGCATCTTTCGGAGGCCGTTCTCTGGCTTGATGGTTAATCCAACAAATTCTTCAGTTTATCTTCAATCATGCGTTTCGCATTTCCGGCAGGCACGCCAATCATTTGATCTTTAACATCGCCATCTTTAAAAAAGAGCAGCGTCGGAATGCTTGTCACGCCATACCGGCTGGCGATGCCAGCATTTTCGTCCACATTCAGCTTTCCAATCACGGCTTTCCCCTGATAATCTGCCGCCAATTCTTCCACAACCGGAGCAATCATGCGGCACGGCGCACACCAGGGCGCCCATAAATCAACTAATGCCGGAACATTAGCCTGCAAAATCACTTCTCCGAAATTGGCATCATTCACCGTCAAAACAACATCACTCATATCTCCAAACTCCTTCTATTCTATCACATTGACCGTATTCTCGAAGCATCAACACAACCAGGCCCCTCCTGCCCACGTTTCGACATGGCAACGCGCTCCTCCTGTTCGCGCATCATGCCACTGCGCCCACGTTGCCAGACAGCCACAAAAGGGTAAACATAATACTACTGCCTGCGCAGAAGATGTCAAGAGAAAAAACAATCTGCCGCTGAAATCACCGTGAATCCTATGAAGTTCTGCGAGATTGCGCCGCTGCCATCATCACGTCTTGCATGTGAATGACTTGTTCTTGATGCTCATGCAGCCGTTTATGCAGTTCTTCGAAATGCTCCGCTAATTGGTGAAATTGGAATTTTGCCTCGCCAAATGTCTCGTTCATGCCCGCAGACAGAAGGCGCAGCCCATTTTGCTCATCGAAAATAAAGCGTTTCATTTCATGAATCAGTGACGTTTGCAGCGTAAACGACTCCAGCAATTGCTGATGAATTTCCATGTCTTTTTCAATCGGCGCCTGTAAGCGGTGCTGGATCGCCTGAAAAAATTGCTCAAAATTCGAGGACAGCATGGAGAGGAATTCCTGCGATTTCGTCGTGCTTTGAACCAGCATGGCATGTTCTTGTTGAATCGCCGTCGCTAATTCTTGCAACGCCGTCCGATTTTCATGCCAGACGCCGTGCATCTGCTCCACGACCGTCCCGATCTGGCTCAGACGCGATTCCGAGCGCTCGATATAGTCCTGCGTCATGTTGAGGCTCTCGGTCAACAATTGTTGATTTTTTTCGAACTGCGCCAACGCCTCGGAAAATTGCTGAACGCCAGAGGCAATCGCCTGCTGGCTGCTGATAAGCCGGTCGCCGTCATCCTGAAAATTGCTGAGAAATCCGCCGAACGCCTGCACGGTCTGCGTAAAGGTCTGCTGCCCCTCTCGCACCCCTTCTGAGGCTTGTTTCAGATATTCGCCGGTGATTTTCAGATTTTCCGAACTGCCGCCAATCGTCGCCCGCATCACCTCTTCAAGCGCGGCGCGGATTTCTGCCGTCAACGTCACCGGAATGGTTTGCAGGATTTCCACCGCCTGCGACGGCGCATCTTGCTGCGTTTTCTCGCGGAATCGCCAGAAAATCGGCAAAATCGCTTCTGCCGTCACCTGCTCAATCCGCGTGATGACAGACGCCTGTTTCGTGCCAAGCACGATATTCAGATAGCCCAACACGAGATACGCCGCGATGCCGCCGATGCTCGTGCCGAACGCTTTATCGAGGCCGCCGAGCGTCTGCTGCATATCCGTAAACAGCGCATTAAAATCAATCGTCTGTTTCTGCATAAAGAAATGCTGAAGATACTGCACGGCCTGCACCAATCCCAAAAACGTTCCCAATAGCCCCAGCATGACCAGAATCCCGGCGATATAACGCACGCGGCTTCCTTTGACATCCTCTTCCTGAAGCAGCATGCGAGACAGCGCGTCCTGGTCTGGCAGCATGCCTGACAACGCCATATTCGACAGCCGCGAGAGTCGCGTTTTGATCATGGATGGCGGCACGATGACGAAATGTTCTTCCGCAATCTTGCGGAATCCCTGCTCAAGAGCTTCCACCGAAAGCACATGCCGCTGTTGAAGCAGGCGCATTGCCGCTGCGCGAAACGGCGAAATTTGCGATTCGAACAGCGTCACGCTTTCGTCTTCCTGATACAGCGTTCGGAGATGATAGACGACGATGCCGTCGCCGATGCAAAACAGCAGGAAGATCAACGCGCTGATTTCCCAGTTATATGACGTAAACACATAGCCCCACGCCCAAAAGCAGCAGAGCAAAATGAGATAGGCCACTGTCGTCAGAATGACTTCACTAAAAAAGAATCCCTGTTTTTTCATACATTATGCTCGCGAGAAAATTCGACAGGTCACCCGC
>CAZMEO010000014.1:0-16923 GCA_964565315.1 uncultured Candidatus Moduliflexus sp.
AACGCAATTCATTGCGCGAATCCTGCACGAAACGAGTATAATCCCGTTCGAATTTAGCCAATTCATCGCGTTTCTGGCTTCGGGCTTCGGGGGTCAAGACTTCTTGCTGCTTGTCAAAATCCGCTTTCATCTGATTGTAATCGTCTTCCATTTTTTTCGCCTGCGCGGTCAATTCATCAGATTTCTTTTTGATTTCATCCTGTGCGGTTTTGCCTTGTTCAGAAGAATCAATCACGCGTTGCAAGTCCACAAACCCGATTTTTCCTGTTTCTCCTTGCGCGAAAACGTTGCCATTCATTGCCAAAATTGCCAGGATCATTATCATCGAACACACTGTTTTTTTCATCTGCATTTCCTCACTCATCATCGCTGCCGCCGAACGTCGTTTTACGGCTGTTCGCCCCGCAGCATCTTATGATCTGTTGACTCCGTTGTTTACGTCTTGTTTCTGCCTGCATTGACACAAAAGATTATAGACAAACCTGTCAGACACCGTTGAGGTGTCTGACAGGTTTTTTCGCCATAATGTATTGCGTTAATACATTTACAAGATTCAGGCGTTAAAATAACGCGCCGATCCCAAAATGAAATTCATCATTATCTTTATCTTCTGCCTGGTGATCAAGCTTATAGCCCCAATCCAAACGCAGCAAGCCCAGCGGGGTATTCAAGCGCATGCCCACACCTGCGCCTGTCCGATACTTCGACAGATCGAACAAATCATCAGCCCCATACGTATCGTCCTTCGTCACGACATTGCCCGCATCGATGAACGCTAAAAGGCGAAGCTGTTTATTGACCGGAATAATGACCTCAGCCGTTGCAAGGGCAATGGCGTTTCCGCCAATTTCGTCGCCATTTTCATCTTTTGGGCCGACAGAGCGTTCTTCATACCCTCGAATCGTATCAGCGCCCCCGGCAAAAAATCGTTCAGAAATCGGAACGTCATCGCTGTCGCCAAATTCCTCAATATAGCCGACTTCCCCCTTCAAACGTAAGGCGAAGTCGCGATAGAGCGGAAAATACATATTGTGCGTCACATCAAGCTTATAAAAATTATTTTCAGCGCCTAAAAAGCCACCGGCATACTCTCCGCTCGCGATTGTTCGCATGCCTTTTGTCGGCAGCAGGACATTATTAATGGTCGAATATCGTAACAACAGCGTTGCGCTGCTTGTCGTGCTTAATCCTTCCGATTCTTTGATAATATTCGAAGCATCCTCTTCGATATCCGAAATATCAACCTCCTTATACTCATATTTCAGGGTGCCAAAAAGATTCTTGAACAATTTCCGTCCGAAGCGGAGACCGCCTCCAACGCTTGCAGAATCATACGCATCATAGTCATGTTCGGTTTTATACGCATCAATCCCCACCAGATAGTGAGAATCTAAAAAACGCGGCATGGTGTAGTTCAAATTAAAAAGCTGCGTTGTGCTGCCTAACGTGGATGAGAATGTGATTTGATGAGCTAATCCGAATAAATTGGCATACGCAAGATCTCCGGAAAAGACAAATTTATCTACCGAACTCCATCCTCCGCCAAAATTGAATGAACCTGTCTGACGCTCGATAACTTTGATGTCCAAATCCACCGTATTCGCGTCTTCGCCATCATTCAATAACAATTTAACATCTTCAAACAACCCTAAATTAAAAATATCCCGCTGGCTTTTTTCCAACTCCGAGCTATCCAGCAAATCGCCTTCTTGCACCGCTAATTCACGGCGAATGACCTTATCGCGCGTGACGTCATTTCCGGCAATCGTCACTCGCGCCAGCGTATGCGGGACGCCTTCGCGAATCGAATAGGTCAGCGCGACTTGTTTATTGGCGCGATCAACATCAATTTCAGGATCAATCAATAATTTTCCATCGGTATTATCCGAAATCGGCGTAAGATACCCTTTTTTGCCATACAGCGCCGTAATGCTTAAAATATCGTTCCGAATCGTGGTGCGGCTGAATGGCACGCCAGGCTTGATTGTCAGAATCTTATTCAGTTCTTCTGTCGCATACACAACATTTCCCTTGACCCCGACGCGAGAGATGTTATAGACCGCGCCTTCTTCGAGCGTGATCGTAATAAATACGTCTAAGCCGTCGCGATATTCGACCTGATAATCTTTCACGGCAACATCAATATACCCATGATCGACGTAAAAGAATTTAACTCGTTCAAGGTCGGTTTTTAACGTGGTCTCTTCATACTTTCCAGACCCGCTGATAAACGAAAAGAATCCTTTTTTTCGAGTCGCCATCCTCTTTCGAAGTTCGTCATCGGAAAACGCCTTATTCCCTTCGAAACTGACCTTGCGCACCGCAGCTTTTTTGCCTTCTTCGATCACATACTTCAACACAACTTTTTCAGCAGGAGCGTCCGGATCGGGGGAGAGACTCGACGTAATCACCACATTTTGATAACCTTCTTCATGGTATAATTCTCGGATTTTTTCTTCATCCTCTTTGATTTTCTGAGGATAAAATTTCTGATTAAAAATTTCAGTCAGGTCGGTGCTTGGCAACGTCAAAATTTCTTCAATGCGTTCCGTCTTGATTTTTTTATTGCCTTCGAATTCGATCCGGCTGATAGCAGGGCGCTCCTTCACAAGAAACGTCAGGGAATACGCGCCGTTGCTCTCCTCAGTTTCCACCTCGACGGAAGAAAACACGCCCATGTCATAAATATGTTGAATATCTTTCGCAATCAATTCAGCATTGTATAACGCGCCGACTTTGCTTTGAAGCAGTGAGAGAATCGTGCTTTCAGGAATCAGCGCATTTCCTTGAATATGAATCGCGCTGATGGTGGGGGAGGCGGCCTGGAGTGGAATGGCGGGAACAAGTCCTATGCACAACAACACACATAGCGTAAAATAACAGTTTTTTCTATACATGAATCTATCACTTCACATTGCGGGAACAGCAACTCGCTCCGCAAAGTTATTCGTAAAATCAACGAGGTTCAACAACTGAAACGAAAAGAGACTATTCCGTGAACGTTAAGCCATTCCTCATCAAATCACGTCAAGTATTTCTTCGACTTTTTTTGTGGAAACCAATCGGCGGCGTTCCATGAAGATCGGCAATCCCTGATCGAGCAAAACATCAATCCGGCCATCATCAGTAAACCGGCCTTTCAGAATTTCTTCGGCAAGCGGGTCTTCGATATAACGTTGCAGCATTCTGCGAAGCGGCCTGGCGCCATACGCCGGATCATATCCCTGCTGAATCAGCCAGTCTTTCACGCCGGGCGACAGGTTCAAATGGATATTCTTCTGCGCCAATTGACGGTTCAAATCATCAAGAAGCATCTCGATAATCTGGCCGATATGTTCTTTGGTAAGCGCATGGAACGTGATCGTCGCGTCAAGCCTGTTTAAAAATTCCGGGTTAAATGCGCGTTTCAACTCGGCCTGAATCAAGTGTTCCGTCTGATGATGCGACTCCTCGTCGGAAGGCTGCTGAAATCCCAGCGAGGTGCGGCGTTCAAGCTGTCGCGCCCCTAAATTCGACGTCATGATCAGCACGGTATTTTTAAAATTGACTATCCGCCCCATGCTGTCGGTCAATTGCCCGTCATCCAGCACTTGCAGCAGCATATTAAAAATATCGGGATGCGCTTTTTCGATCTCATCAAACAGAATTACCGCATACGGCCTGCGCCGGACTTTTTCGGTCAACTGTCCGCCTTCATCATGCCCGATATAGCCGGGCGGCGCACCAACCAGCCGCGAGGAGGCGAATTGTTCCATGTATTCCGACATATCGAGACGGATGAGCGCGGATTCATCCCCAAACAACAGCGTCGCCAGGGCTTTGGAAAGCTCGGTTTTCCCCACGCCAGTCGGACCGAGAAACATAAATGCGCCGACCGGACGCTTCGGGTTGCGGAAGCCGGTGCGCGACCGCCGGATGGCTTTCGCGACGACACGAACCGCGTCATCCTGCCCGACAATTCGCTGATGAAGCGCTTGTTCAAGATGCAGCAGTCGCTCCGACTCTTCCGCTTCGATTCGACTGAGCGGGATGCCAGTCCAGACTGAGGCGACGTTGGCAATATCTTCCTCAGTCACGGCGGGACGCGCTTTGTCGCGCTGCTGCTGCCATTCAAGCTTGAGCCGCTCGTATTTGGCGCGGAATTGGCGTTCGCGGTCGCGTAAATCGGCGGCGCGTTCGAAATGCTGCTCCTTCACGGCAATTTCTTTGACGCGGTTAATGTCTTTGATTTTGCGGGCAAATTGCTTAAAGCTGTCGGGATAGCCCGAACTCTCGATTTTCCGGCGCGAACAGGCTTCGTCAATCAAATCAATCGCTTTATCCGGGAAAAATCGTTCAGTGATGTATTGATCAGCCAACTGTACGGCTAAGGTGATGCTGGTGTCAGGTAATTTGACTTTATGATAATTCTCGTATTTTTCCCGCAAGCCCTGTAAAATATGAATGGTATCGCCTGTGGACGGCGGTTGAACGAGGATGCTTTGAAAACGACGCGCCAACGCGCCATCTTTTTCGATATGCTTGCGGTATTCATCAAGCGTGGTGGCGCCGATACATTGCACTTCGCCGCGAGACAGCGCCGGTTTCAGCATGTTCGAGGCATCCATCGAGCCTTCGGCAGCGCCCGCGCCGATCAATGTGTGAATTTCATCCACAAACAGCAGAATTTCTTGTGATTTGCGAATTTCAGCCACAACCGCTTTCAGGCGCTCTTCGAACTGTCCGCGATATTTCGTTCCGGCGACAAGCGCCCCTAAATCTAAGGAAACAATGCGCTTATTGCGAATGGCATCTGGCACGTCGCCTCGCGCGATCCGCTGTGCCAATCCTTCCACAATGGCCGTTTTGCCGACGCCAGGCTCGCCGAGAAGAATCGGATTATTTTTCGCACGGCGGCTTAAAATTTGAATAATGCGCTCCATTTCGTCTTCGCGCCCGATAATCGGATCAAGCTTATCCAGGGCGGCGAGTTCAGTCATGTCGGTGCTGAACTGCTTCAAGACTTTCAGGTCTTTTTCTTCTTTGGCTTTTTTCTGCGCGGCTTCAAGAAGGGCGAGAACTTGCCGTTTGAGCTTGTCTTCGGTGAGGCCGTATTCGCGAAGAATGCGCGACGCCAAATTGTATCGTTCCCGGAAAATGCCTAAGAGGAGGTGTTCTGTGCCGATGTAATTATGATGAAAATGGCGAGCGTATTCGACCGAATATTCCAGCGCTTTTTTGGCGGCGAGCGTAAAGGGAATTTCCTCTAAATTGTGCTGCGATTTGCCCCGCACAATCCGGCGTTCAAGGATTTGCGCCATCTCTTCCGGCGGAATTTGAAGTTCTTGCAAGCAGGCAATCGCCACGCCGCTCCCTTCTTTGAGCAACCCCAAAAACAGATGCTCGCAATCCAGGCTGTCGCTGCGAAAGCGGCCAGCCTCATTTCTCGACATCATAATGACTTTACGCGCCCGTTCTGTAAATCGTGTAAACATTTTGATTTCCTGTCTTCCCCGTTATGCCGCGCAGATGACCGCTCGCATGAGCGCAGCCCGAACTGAATTTTCCCAAGCGGAACTCGCCTCGGCATCTGCCGATTTTTCGATGAATTCCTGAACATGTTCTTGACAATACTGACGAATATGCGCGGGCTGAATGCGTATCCGCAAGGCGTCCAATGTTCGCAGCCACCGATATTGCGAGCGCTTCGTCGTTACGCTGATGCCGTGCGGCATGGGAATCGCGGCGGCCACGCTAAACCGACACCACCCAAGAAGCGTCGAACCAAGCTTGCAATCAAGCGACGGCGCGGTGCGCAGATGATGCCCCGCCCATGCTAAACGCTTCTGAATCAACCCCGGTCGGGTTGTCAAGAGCATCTGTCGCGCCCGTCGCTCTTGGGCTGCAAGAGACAGGCTCAGCCCGGCCATCTCCCTGAGAATGCGGCGTTCATCTCGTTCCTGCGGACGCTGGCACGACACTTGAAGCAAAAATCCCGCTGAGGCGCTTCCTTCGCCATCTCGTCCTCGCACGGTATAGCCTGCGCTGATGCAGGCTGCAATCAGCTCTTCGATTCTTTTTGAAAGAATGAGCGCGGGAACAAACAGCATGACCGATGCGCGCAGCCCTGATCCCGAATTTTCCGGGCTGGTTGTTACATAACGATAGGTCTCGGATTGCGCAAAGTCAAGCATTTCTTCGCAAGATTGCGCAAGAAATTGTGCGGCGTTCCAGGCGCGTTGCAGATGCAATCCGCGAGAAAACGCTTGAATTCTGAGATGGTCTTCTTCGTTGATGAGGATGGAGGAAGCGGGCGGCCTGTCGAACAGCAGCGCGGCGCGATGCGTTCCCGGCGTCGCGAGATGATGGCTGATGACGTGTTGTTCGGCGAGGCGCGCGCGTTCAAGCGGAGAACAGTCGTCAAGCAGCACGAGACGCGCCTGCTGAAACGCGGGATGAGACGCCGCGACGCGCTGCATTTGCGCCAATACTGCGCGGCGTTCGTCATCAGAGGTGATGCCGGGAAACCGATGCGCGGCTAAATTGCGGGCGAGACGAACACGGCTGCTGACCACATACGGAAGTGTGCTTGTGGTTGGCGGAAACGGCACCGGTTGGTTACGCCAGGGTTCCATTCCGAATTTGCCCATCACTCATTTGAATCATGGTATTGGCCATCAGCGCCAATTTTTCGTTATGGGTGACAAGCGCGATCATCATGTTGCGCTCCTTATTCAGGCGCAATAACAATTCGCTGATCGCTTCGCCGGTTTTGGTGTCCAAATTGCCGGTTGGTTCATCCGCAAAAATGACGGTCGGTTTGTTGACAAGCGCTCTGGCGATGGCGACGCGCTGCTGTTCGCCGCCGGATAATTCGCCGGGTTTATGCCGGACACGCGCCTGCAAACCGACTTCTTGCAGGGCGATTTCCGCTTTTTCACGCGCCACATCCGCCGAGATGCGTTGAATCAAAAGCGGCATCATCACGTTTTCTAAGGCGTTAAATTCCGGGAGCAGATGATGAAATTGAAAGACAAAGCCGATGTGCGTATTGCGAAACCGAGCGAGTTCGGCATCCGGCAGGTCGAAAATATTTTTCTCGCCGTAATAGACTGCGCCTTCGGACGGGCGATCCAACGCGCCCAGAAGGTGCAGCAGCGTGCTTTTGCCTGCGCCGGACGCCCCGACAATCGAGATCATCTCGCCGGGATGAATCGTGAGGTTGACTTTTTTTAACACCTGAAGCGTTTCCGTTCCCATGTAGAACGATTTACTGAGGCCGTCAGCGCGAATACACGCAGAATTATTCATACCGAAACACCACCACCGGGTCTAATTTCGACGCCTGCCACGCCGGGTAGATTGTGGAAAGAAAACAGATCACCAACGCCGAGAGGATTGTTATCACGACATCAGAAGCCTGTAGCGTGAATGGAAGATGATCAAGGTAATATGAGCCGCCATCCAATGGAATGAATTTGTAGCGGTCTCCCGCCCATGAAACGGCCACGCCGAGCGCCGCGCCGATGACGGTTCCGAACACGCCGATAATCAGCCCTTCGAGCATAAAAATCTGCATGATGCTCCGCGAAGTTGCGCCGAGGCATTTTAACGTGGCAATATCGCCTTGTTTTTCAATCACCATCATCACTAACATGCTGATAATGTTGAAGGCGGCGACCAGCACGATCAAGGTCAAGATCAGAAACATCGCTAATTTTTCCAGATTGATTGCCGAAAACAGGCTTTTATTCATCTCCGTCCAGTCCTGCACCGTAAATGGGCTGGCGAACTGCTGCTTGAGCGCAGCAGAGATCGGCGCGGTCTGATACACATCCTTCAGTCGGACTTCGACGCCGGAAATTTCTTCTCCCATACCAAAGAAACGCTGTGCGACCGGCAGGGAAATATACGCAAAGCCCGCGTCGTAATCATAAAAGTCGGTGCTGATGATGCCAATCACCTGCATTTTTTTGAGTTTCGGCACCGGCCCGGTCGGCAGAATGCGCCCCATCGGCAGCACGACCGTCACCTCATCTCCGATAAACACTCCCAACAAACGCGCGACTTCGATTCCAAGCACAATTCCGTCACGCGCCGGGCCGTTCGGGTCTTCATAGTTGCGATGGCGTTCGTTCAAGCCGTCAATCGTGCCTTCATTGACATGCGCGGCGAGATGCGCGATGCTTACCGGATTGGTAGCGTCAACGCCCATCATCTGCACGCTGGAGACATTATCATTCGAACTGAGCAACACTTGTCCGTTGGCATAGGGAAGCAGCGACGCCACCTGTGGCATCTGCTGAAGCTGAGGGAGAAACGATTGGGCTTCTGGAAGAGTCATGGCTGGTTTTTGAATCAGGATATGCGCCATGGTTCCCAGAATCTTATCCCGAATATCGTTTTGAAAGCCCGTCATGACAGCCAGCACGATAATCAATGCCGCCACGCCGATAGCGACTCCGCCGATAGAAATAAAGCTGATCAGCGAAATAAATGCCTGTTTGCGTTTGGCCTGTAAATATCTGAGACTGACAAATAATTCGTATGGCATGGATCGGCACGAAGGGCGAAACAAAAGATCGCTCAGGAATTCTTCTTGAAAAACAAAAAAAAGGGAGTTCGTTTTCCGAAGCTCCCTTTTTTGTAAGAACGTCCCCAGGGGGATTCGAACCCCCGTCGCCGCCGTGAAAGGGCGGTGTCCTGGGCCCCTAGACGATGGGGACAACGTTCAAATATGTATTGATACTCTCTTTCTGAGTACAAGCAGCACCCTATAGAAACGTCGGTTTTTTTGTCAATAAAAAAGTATGAAAATTTCATTTTTTCTTTTCAGACGATCTTTGCGCATCATCGGGCAACTCCGTATCACTTGCCTGAACAACTTCTGATGCGCAACACGCATATTGAGGCTGGTTTTCCTGATAATTGTTCAACGAGCGAAGAAATGCGAATTCCCGCCAGCGTTCTTATTCAAAAACAGGAACAGATTCTTATTGACATAAGAAGACTTCATTCATATAGCGTAATCGATAGTATTACTAATGAAGAAGAGTCGTATTATTCGTATTGACGGAATGGGTATGAAGAAACTATTGCAAGGAGTTGATGCCATTCAACGAGTGTGGCGTTTGAAATCCCAGATAAAAAGCATCAGGGATAATGTGGATTCGATGTCGAAAGAGCCTCCTGATAGCGCTTGCGCGAATGAGAACAAACGGCTGCTGCTGGAGAAAATTCTTGGCGTCTTATCGCAGATGCGAGCCGTGATCGATCCACATGGGCAGGCGCGTCAATTGCCCGATTACGAAACGTTCTCTCCGGAAGAAGTGAATTTATCTCTGGCCGAGCTGCTGTTGATGTTTCAACAGACCATGACGCAACTTCAGCAGATGCCCCAGAAAGTTCAAAACAACGCCTTTGCGATTTTATATTCCTACTTTATCGAACTGCAAGGATTATATGACTTGACGTTCGTGAGCGCGTCAGGAACTCATCATTCATTAACGCCGCTGACGGCGTCGGCTATCGCAGAACATCATAAACGCTATTTTCAGTTATCTGAAGAGATTGAGCAAGACCCGTTGATTCAAGAATATCGCAGCATCAAATACGATGTTTTAATGAGCTTGTCCATTCCGCATCATGTCCATGCAATTATTTTTGATCTCTTTCCGCATTATTGGTTTCTGAAAATCAAGGACATCGTGACGAGAGCGCCGAAATGCCGCCGCGTGTTGGACCCGAAACAGATGACTTCCGTAGAAGAACTTCGCACCGCGCTGCGCAGTCATCCGCTCTCGAAAAGCGAAAAAATCCGCGTCGCAATTCATCGACATATCATGCGCATTCTTGACCTTATTTTTACGCGCATCGCCTTACGCATGGGGCGTCCGGTGTTTGACGCGCTTGTCCTGTCGATCTGGATTCAGACCGTGAAAGATCATATTGTGCCGGGCATTCATCGCAAGGATTGGCAGGCAGAAACGCTATATGAAGCGCGGGAACAGGACGTTGTTGACTCTAATAACGGCCCGGGGAAAATCAAGATGTCGAGCGCATTTTTTATGCAGCCCCGCGTGACATTTAATTTGGAACGCTTTCTCATCTTTAAAATCCGCACGATGACAGTCGGCGACGTGGTGCGCGTCACGGAATTGGGCAACTGGATGCGCCAGAATTCTCCCGACGAATTTCTACAATTTTTTAATATCGCCATGGGCGATATGGGCGGCTTGGGAATTCGCACGATGCCGGAACATGAAATCGTGCAGACAAAAGAGACCGAATGGCTGTATGGCGCGTTAATGAGCTTCGTGCCCGGCGGCATGACCAGCCCCGGCAGCATCTCCATGCGAAAAACGAACTACGGCTTGACCAAAGCCCAGCAACTTTTTCAGGAAATTCTGTTCTACGATCCGCGTTTCGAAGGCTCTTCCGGCCTGTTGTCTGATTTTCTCATGATCATGAAGAGCCTGGGAGTATTAAGGAAAGGGCGCGTCGGGCAGGCGCTCAAGCAGACCGAGAGTTTCGAGGGCAAAAAACGAGGGTTTTGAACGATTCCCCAGAGAGTGGTGATTACGAAACCAACTCTGTCGCCTTCTGAGACGACGGCGCGACATGCACCCAGAGAATCGCGCGTTCTGTCGCTTCTTCAATAGTAAATACGAAGTCGTGGTATTCAACCGTTTCGCCGACGGCGGGAATGCGGCGGAATTCCGAGAGCAAAAAGCCGCCGAGCGTTTCAAATGCGTCGTCAGCCAGTTCTACGGGCAAAATGCGATTGATGTCTTCGATGTCGATCCGCGCATTCATTCGATACGTTCCGTCAGACAATTGCTGAGACATCGCGCGGTCTGACGTATCAAATTCGTCGTCAATCTCCCCGACAATCTGCTCTAATGAATCTTCGAGCGTCACGATGCCCAGCGCGCCGCCATACTCATTCACGACAACCGCGATTTGCGTATGATGGCGTTGCAAATCGTTGATAAAATCGGCTAACAGCATCGTGCCTGGCACGTAATAGGCTTTGCGAATAAAGCGATCAATCGCGGTCTCTTTCGATGCGGCGCGGAGCAGATCGAACGCATGAATCACGCCAATCAGATGATCCACGCGCTCTTCATAAATCGGGATGCGCGAAAACCCATGCGCATGAATCTGTTCGATAGCCTGTTCGATGGTCGTTCCTTTTTCAAGCACCTGCACGTCCACTAATGGCACCATGATTTCGGCCACAGTGGTATCGCCGAAATCGAACACGCGCTGCATCATCTCTTTGCGCTGCTGGTCGGCAATGGCGCCCTGATCGGTGTGCAGCAGGAATTTGAGTTCTTCTCTGGTTAACGTTTGCTTTCGCGGTTTTTTTTCCATCCCAAGCACGCGCATCATGCCGCCTGAAATTGCCGTCACGACGAACACAATGGGATAAAACACTCTAAACGCCACATGCAGAGGCTGCGCAATTGTCGGAACGATGCGTTCCGCATGCTGCTGGAAAATGCTTTTCGGCACGATTTCGCCGAACAACAGCGAAAGCGGCGTCAGCAGAATCGCGACATAGAATTCAACGCGATGCGCGAACTCAGGGTGAAGCGATAAGATGGTCGTGAGCGTGACGGACGAAATGACAACAGAAAGATTTGTGCCGACAAGCGTCGTGCCTAAAAATCGTTCCGGCTGTTGCAGCATTTTTTGCGCAAGCATCGCGCCTTTCGAGCCTAATGAGGCGAGATGTCGCAGCTTGATTTTATCCACAGAGACAATTGCAATCTCCGAACCGGAAAAAAATCCTTCGCATAACACGCAGCAGAACACAATCAGCGCCGCAATCCATAATAACATATTTTTTTAACCACGAAACACGCGACATACACGAAAATATGGAGAAATCCCCGGACATCGGAGGCATGCCTTGATTTTTTTCGTGTATTTTGTGTGTTTCGTGGTGGCAATCATTTTTTGTCTTTTGTCACAATGACTTCCAGAATGCGCATATTGCGAACTTTGCTGACGGAAATCGTCAGACCGTCGAAGCTCGCCACATCGCCGCGCTTCGGCATCCGTCCCAATTGTTCTAACACCAACCCCGCTACCGTGCCGTAATATTCCGGGGAAAAATCCGTGCCGAATTCCTGATTGAATTCGTGAATGTGCATCATCGCATTCACGCGATACCGGCGGCCTTCTTCAAGCGGAAAACACGCTTGCGACTCATCCGTATCGAATTCGTCGGAAATATCGCCGACAATTTCTTCTAAAATATCCTCCAGGCAGACCAGCCCAGACGTGCCGCCATATTCATCGACCACAATCGCGATATGGATATGCCGTTCCTGAAAATCCTTCAGCAATTCCTGCACCTTTTTCGATTCCGGCACGAAATAGGCGTCGCGCAGCGCATGGCGCAAATGAAAATCTTCGCGGCGCTGGTAAATGAACGGCAGCAGGTCTTTGACATAGACGACGCCGATGATATTGTCAATCGTATCGTGATAGACCGGCACGCGGGCATAGAGTTCCGTCCGGCATTTCTCGACAATCGCGTCAAAACTATCATCAATGGAAAAACAAAACATATCCGTGCGCGGAATCATGATTTCTTTGACGCTGACCTCGCTGAAATCAATCAGATTCGTAATGATTTCACGCTCGATGGTTTCAACCACGCCTTCGCGCTCGCTCACATCGAGCAGCGTGCGAAATTCCTGTCCGTTCAGCATCCGCTCGTGGCTACTGCGCGTTCCGCCGGCAAGACGCAGAATGCCGTCGGCAATCGCCGTCAGAATCACGCGCACCGGGAAAATCAGATACGACAGCGCGAAAAGCGGGCGACAGGCCACGAAGGCGAAGCGTTCGGGAAATTGCACCGCAATGATTTTGGGCGTGACTTCGCCGAAAACCAGGAGTAGAAACGTCATCAGCACGGTCGCGATCACCGGGCCTAATTTATCGCCGAACAGATGCAGCAGAATGTCCGACGCGGTTGACGAAGCGAGGATGTTGACAATCTGATTCCCCATCAAAATCGTGACCAACAAGCGGCTGGGATGAGCTAACAGCCTGGAAATGATTTTCGCCGTCGCGGGGGTGCGCTGTTCTATATGGTGGAGTTTCATCGGCGTGATCGAAAACAGCGAGGTTTCCGAGCCGGAAAAAAACGCCGAGCAGCAAAATAACCCTACCAGTAAGATGAGCGAGCCGACCAGAAATTCCATAGCGTTTAGAACACGTTCCCGCTTTCAGGCGTGGCATGATCGTGATGAGTTTCCAGGTTTTCGAAGCGCGTATATTGTTTGATAAACGCCAATTGTACCGTGCCGACCGGGCCGTTGCGCTGCTTGCCGATAATAATTTCCGCGATGCCCTCCGGCGCGTCTTCGAAATAGACATCCGGGCGGTAAATGAACATGACGATATCCGCGTCTTGTTCGATGCTGTTATGCACGATGATGTTATTCGCGACAAAATTATGATGTTCCGGCACGGTGATGTCATACACCAATTCCGTTCCAGCCGCCGTAATCGAACTAATTTTATCCCAATACACATCGCTTTCGGCTAATTGTTTGAACGGCGGATTATTAAGAACATTCGCAATTTTTGCAGCTCGCTCGCGGCTGATGCCGGTTTTATATAAGCTTGTCCCACAATATTCATGCCCTAATAATGCCTGAAATTGACGAGTTGTGATTCCTTGATCTCTCATCGCGGGGACGACAAAATGACGCCACGTTTCTTTCGGAAGCAGATCGCGGTTCGTATTTCCTGTTTTGTCCCGATAAAATTTTAAGACAGCTTGTACTTTCTCATGACGATGATTTCCGACAATCCCAATATTATGAATAAATTTCAGAATATCATCTTTTCCTGAAATCGTGACATGATACTGATCGCGTCCTTTTCCCGTTTGTGGTATTCTTGATAGACGAGCGTTTATTGAAATCGTGAGCAATAACGATTGCACATCTTTGGCTAATTGATGGCTGCTTGTCGCGTAATAAATAATCGGAGCGCCTTTTTTTTCTGTCTGTCTTGGCAATCCGATACAACCATCCGTACTCCATAAATGTCGTAAAAACAAGGCGATAGATTGGGAAGGCTGCTGAAAAACGATTGAAGGAATACATTTTTCGTATGATCGCAAGCCCCAAACACCCATGCTATCAAGCCATTCTGCGATGGGGTTTCTCTGCCTGTGCGTGAGATGTTCGCTTGCTGTTAGAAACACTTGAAACCATTGCCCAGATCGTTTCGGAACAATCTCATGATGGATTCTCGGAGTAATTGCCTCACCGAACGCCTCTTGAGCCAATTGAACAACCGTTTGCGCTAATTCAGAATCGCATGTTGTATATTGAATAGCATGGTGAGGAAGCGTGCAGCCATCGCCGATCAAATGCCCTAATAATGCCAATTGAGAAACTGATATGGTCGGTTGTGTTTTTTGGGGCAGCGTTCTTGGGGTCGCGACTGCATCTCCGACAGAGAGTTCATCTAACCGTTTCCATCCTGTTATTGTTAAAAACTTATGATTTGCCGTTGCCTTCACAGAGCGTCCGCTTTGCGTGATCAGTTGAAACACCGGCTTTTCTCCGGTGCAAAACACATTCGATGGGGTGGCATGTTCGACTTTCCACGTTGCCTGATTCAGGCTCAACACCGAAGACGGTGTTTGCAACATGTCTCGCAGAGGGCGATGCTCTCCGGTTTGTGGATGATAAATCAACGTATCTCCCGCTAAACAGCCGGATTCACGCAAATCCGACAATTGCGGGCGCTTATCCGTGCGCGACTCGACGGCGCGGCTGAGCTGCGACAGCGCGATGACCGGAACATGAATTTCTTTCGCCAATTGCTTCAGCGAGCGGGAAATTTCCGTGATTTCCTGCTGCCGGTTTTCACGCGGCGAGCGCGGCTGCATCAATTGCAAATAATCCACGATAATCACGCCCAGCCCTTTTTCCATTTTCAGCCGTTTCGCTTTTGCCCGCATTTCCAAAATCGAAATCGCCGCCGTATCATCAATGTAAATCGGCGCTTTGGAGAGAATTTCCGAGGCATGCGTCAGGCGTTCCCAGTCGTCGGCTTCGAGATCGCCGATGCGCACGCGCTGCGAATCGAGCCGCGATTCGCCGCAGAGCAGGCGGATGCCCAACTGCTCTTTCGACATTTCGAGGCTGAAAATTGCGGTGGGAATGTTAGCTTTGACGCCGATATGATGCGCGACGTTCAAGCAAAACGACGTTTTCCCCATCGCGGGACGGGCGGCGAGAATAATCAAATCGGATGGCTGAAAGCCGGACGTCATGCGATCCAACTCGACAAAGCCTGTCGGCACGCCAGTGACGAGGCTTTTGGCTTCTGCCAGTTCCTCGATTTTCTGGTAACTCTGCTTGACGATTTCGTTGAGCGGCGTAAACGCCTGTTTGACCTGTCCTTCGGAGATTTCAAAGATTTTCTGCTCGGCGTCTTCGAGAATGCGGCTGACTTCTTCCGAATCATCATAGCAGCGCGTCGCGATTTCAATCGAGGAATTGAGCAGGCGTCTGGCAATCGCCTTTTCATGGACGATCCTGACATGAAATTCGATGTTTGCGGCGGTCGGCACGACATCCACCAACGAGACCAAATACGCCGGGCCGCCAATATGTTCGAGATCGCCGCGCCGCTCCAATTCATCGCGCAGCAGCAGCAGATCGATCACGTCGCCGCGCTCGTTCAGGCTCAACATCGCCTGAAAAATCTTCTGATGGCTGGGGCGGTAAAAATCGGACGGATGGAAGATTTCCAACGCTTTGAAAATGGCGTTATTATCCAGCAACACCGCGCCTAAGACGGCCTGTTCGGCGTCCAGATTGAACGGCGGCAACTTTTCAAGCGATTTTTTCGTGATCTGTTCCGTAATTATTGACCACGAAACAGACGAAATACACGAAAAAATCAAGAGCATCTCTTGTGAAAAGAATAGACTCTGGGCTTATTTTCGTGTGTTTCGTGTGTTTCGTGGTTTTAAGCGAGATTATTCGAACGGCAATTCGATTTCATAGACTTTGACGGCTTTTTCGAACCCTTTGACCTGAATTTCGCCCATATCCCTGACAGGAAGCGCGCCGTTCAGATGGGCGTAGGTTTTATGGCTGATCATGACCTGACCGGGCGTGGCGGACGCTTCCAGGCGCTGCGCCAAATTCACATCGCTCCCCAAGACCGTGTATTCCATCCGTTCCGCGGATCCCATGTTCCCGACAATCACATAGCCGGTATTGATGCCAATGCGAATCGAAATCGGGTCGAGGCCGAGTTTTTCCTGGATTTCCGGGCCTAATTCCCGCACCGCTTTCTGCATTTCGATGGCGGTCATCACCGCTCGCATCGCATGATCGGGATGCGGCAGCGGATCGCCGAAAAAACACAACAATCCATCGCCGATGAATTTGTCAACAAATCCGTCATATTTAAACGCGATTTGCGTCATGCGGATAAAATACATGTTCAACAGGCGGTGAATCACTTCCGGCTCGATTTTGTCCGACAACGTGCTGAATTTGCGCACATCGGTAAACATGATCGTCAATTCTTTGCGCGTGCCGCTCAGCGCCAGCGCGGCGGGATTTTCCAGGATTTGATCCAGCATTTGTTTGGACACATACGTTTTGAAGGCTGACCGCAGGTGTTTTCGCTCGCGCTCTTCTGTGGCGTACCAATACACGATAATGAGCGAATACGCCAAAAACAGCGAGGTCAAAATCGGGTGAAAAATGCCGAGAATCCATCCGAACGTTTGAAACATCCAATTCGCAAACAGCAGATAGCCGATCACGGTCATGAGCAGCAGCAGCGTAAAGCGCAACGGCGTCAATTTCGGGAACAGCAGCGAAATAAAGACTAACAACGCTATCGTGATGCCGATATTTCCCAACCAACCGACGTCATGCAAAA
>CAZMEO010000014.1:17023-23190 GCA_964565315.1 uncultured Candidatus Moduliflexus sp.
ACTAACAACGCTATCGTGATGCCGATATTTCCCAACCAACCGACGTCATGCAAAAAATTTCGCATTAAAATCGTATTCATAATCGCCGGATGGAGCAACGCTAACGGATATTGCGTTTGCAGCGGGGTTGGGCCGATGTCGCCTGTGCCGGTGGAATAGTAGCCGATGCTGCATATCCGGCCTTCGACCTGTTGTTTCCAGAAGTCAAATGCTGCCGGGTCGCTTTCGCTTGCCAGTATGTCGGAATAGGGATAGCCGGTTTGATTTGACGGAAAGTTCACGCGCATTTGCAAGCGGTGATCTACTGGAATGCGAATGTCAGTCATGTCGGCGCGTTCCGGGTATTTGGCCTGATGCAGCAGGATGTATTTGCCCGGCACGATTTCGACAGCTTCAGGCGCAACCTTCAAATATTGCAACACGGACGCAAAGGCTAATGACGGAAAAAATTGATCTTTGACCTGAATCACCAACGGCACGCGGCGAAAGACGCCGTCGGAATCCGGCGACGCCGAAATATGCCCCATGCCGATGGCGGCTTCCGACAGTTCGACCATCGGCGCGGTGGCGCGATTGCCATGATAAATTTCGCCTGGCGCGGTCAGCTTGAACGGATAGCGAAACTGGCGCAGTATCGTGTCCACGCGCTCCCGGTCGTCTTCTCCGGTATAGATAAAGAGGTCGCGGCTCATTAGTACCTCATACGGCTCATCGTCAATCAAATTTGCGCGTTCTTCCGGCAGCGCATCCACATCCACGCAGACGCGCCCGTCCTGTTGGGTCGTGACTGGTTCGAGAATATGGCCGATTTGAGGATATTTTGCCAGAAAATCGGCGTGTTCGTCAGGGACAAAACATGGCGTGCTCAATCGAAATGGGGTGGCGAGGATGACATTTTTTGCCTGACGCACCGCCTCGACAAATTGCGCGTCGCCTTTGGGACTGGCCTGGCGCGGAAACATTATATCATAGTCAACGACCGCGGCGTTCATCTCGCGAAGAAGGTTCAGCATGCTGGCATGAATGGAACGGTCCCAGGGCCAGCCACCTATCACATCAAGGCTCTTGTCGTCAATGCCGATGTTGAGCAGATTGGGATAATTCGGCACAGGCTTGCGCAGGCGGAAGCGATAATCGACCGTTTTTTCTTCCCATTCGCGCAATTGCTGCGGGAACAGAAGATTGACGAGCAAGAGCGTCAGAAGGGCAAGCAGGCTGAGAAATAAGGAGGTGACATATTTTTGAAATGGACGTTTGATGCTCATGGAGCGTGGGAGCAACCTGTCAGGCACGTCGAACGTCCCTGACAGGGGCAGGTTCGCGGTCGGGCAGATTGCGTTTACTCGTTCGATTTCGGTTTCTCGTCGTCTTCTTTATGCCCGGTGCTGCCTGTCGCATCAATCGGCCAGAGCGCTCTGCCGGTGCTGCCGGTGGCGTCAATCGGCTTCAAAATGCCGCGTTTCTGAAGATCTCCGCGAGTAATGCTCCCTTTTGGAGTCATGCCAATTCCAAACGTCACGCTTGATCCTGTCCATTCCACATCGTTTAACTGCTCTAAACGATGTTGCAGATCTTTGAGCCGGTCGGTATCGTTGGCCGGAATGGTGTACACGGTCTCTTTCTTCAGATCGGCCTCGAAAAAATCAAACGGCTCTTTCGTGCAAAAAATATTTAACGCTTCCGTGCCTTTTGGCGTTGATACTTTCATCTTCAATCCCAAATCCGTTTCAGTGGAATAGACTTTCCCTGCCTCAATTTGCGAGTCCTGAAAATATTGACTTGGTGTAAGGAATGTAATATCGCCGTTCGTAGAAATATCCATCAACGCTAAATGACATGCCTGATCCGATTGAAAACGAGCTTCAAAAGATTCACCAATCTCATAACTCTGTTTTTGAGTCCCGATAACAATCTTCATTGAATCGCTCGGCTTCAATTCCTCTAACGTCTTCATGACAGTGTGATACGCTTCGCTGAACTGGACTTCTTCTGCAACTACGATCCCGCTCCACCCGATTGCCATAACGATGATGCACATCAATTTCATGACTCTCATAGAACACCCTCCCGTATTCAGGGAATCAGGCTATCGAACCGGATCGAATCGCCGATTCCATTCAGTGTGTTGTTGTGATACCACTTGTGTTCGAATAGATCGTGAATTTTAGACTTCCGAGGTCTTGAAGACCTCGGAAGTCCTGGCGCACCGAATGCGATCTTTTTACCCACAAGTGGTATTATTTCCCCGCAGGTTTTGGCGCCGGACGCCGTCCTGCTGGGCCTGCGCCTTGCTGTGGCGCATGTTCTTCCGGAGCTTTGAACGAGAACGATTCCGTCGTTTTTTCTTCTCCCGGAATCGGCAAGCCCGCCGTCTTGATTTTCAGTTTCAAGTTGTTCGCGCTGTCGGCATTGACCAACGCTTCCTGAAAGCTGATCACCCCGTCTTTATAAAACGTGAATAGCGCCTGATCAAACGTTTGCAGTCCATCTGTCGTCAGTTGCTCCATCGCCTCCTTGAGCAAGCCGATTTCCCCTTTGAGAATCAAATCCGCGATGCGCGGTTTATTGATCATGATTTCAACCGCAGCCCGCCGTTTGCCGTCAACCGTGCGCACTAAGCGCTGCGAGACAATCGCGCGGAGATTCAGCGAGAGTTGCTGATAGATTTGTTCGTGCCGTTCAATCGGGAAAAAGTTCATAATACGCTCAATCGCCTGGTTCGCGTTATTCGCGTGGAGCGTGCCAATCGACAGGTGGCCGGTTTCCGCAAATTCGACCGCATGTTCCATCGTTTCGGTGTCGCGGATTTCGCCCAAAAGAATGACATCCGGCGCCTGGCGCAGCGTGTTTTTCAGCGCCGCTTTAAACGAAACGGTATCCGTGCCGACTTCACGCTGCGTGATGACGCATTTTTTATGCGGATGCACGTATTCGACCGGGTCTTCGATGGTGATGATATGGCCGGGGGAATTGGTGTTGCGGTAGTCAATCATCGCGGCCAGCGAGGTGGACTTGCCCGATCCAGTCGCGCCAACGACGATGACTAATCCGCGTTTTGCCATGATGATGTCATTTAGAATCGGCGGAAGTTTCAATTGTTCTGTGGTCAGAATATCCACTTTAATTTGACGAATGACCGCGCCCGCGCAGTTGCGCTGACGGAAGATATTGACGCGGAATCGGCCAAGTTTCGGATAAAAGAGGGCGAGGTTGACCTCGTAAGTCTCCTCGAACTCTTGTTTCTGCTTGGCGTTCGTCATCTGTTTCACAAGGTCTTCGGTATCTTCCATCGTGAATTTATAGTCGCCGATGGCTTGCGTGATGCCTTCGATGCGGTACGCGGGCGGATAATCGAACGTCAGATACACGTCAGAGGCATTATGCTTGACCATGTAGTCCAATAAGAGTTCGATACTGAGATTCCGAATGTTGATGGCGATGCCGTTGCCTTTGCGAGCTACCGTGCCGGAAAATCGTCCTAAGTTCGGACGAACCACCGACATATCCACTTTGCCGCTTTCTTCGAGTTCTTTTTTATCTTTTGGCGAGAGAATCTGGGCAGCGACCTCTTTCAAATCGTCCATCGTCAGCTTGGTTTGATTGATCGGCTTGAACGCGCCATTCACTTCCGTTCGGCAGGCTAACGGCGCATCCACCGCTAACGCAATTTCATACGCATTCTGTTTGATCAGAAAATCTAAGAGTTGCTCAACCTTCATTCCCATGTTCCTTCCCTCCTTCTCATGTTCAAAGTGCGCATCATGACAGCCTCACGTGGTCGCGGTCAGGTTATTTAGGAGGCGCTGGCTTTGGCGCTGCGCCGCCCGCGGCCCCTTGCGGACGATTCGCGCCTGAAATCGGCTTTTTGCCCGGAAACTTCTGCTGGAAATCTTTAAACAAATCAGGGTTCATTGTTTTCGACATCGCCTCTTCCATCGAGATTACGCGCTTCATGACTAAATCAACTAAAATTTGATCCATCGTCTGCATGCCATACTGACTTCCGGTCTGCATCACCGAAGGAATCTGGTGGATTTTCGCTTCGCGAATCAGGTTGCGCACCGCCGGAATGCCGATCATGATTTCCAGCGCGGCGACGCGCCCAGAACCGTCGGCTTTTTTACAAAGCGCCTGCGACACAACCGCTCGCAGCGATTCCGACAATCCGGCGCGGACTTTGTTCTGCTCGTTCGCCGGAAACACGTCAATAATACGGTCAATGGTTTTCGGGGCGCTGCTGGTGTGCAGCGTGCCGAAGACTAAGTGGCCGGTTTCCGCTGCTGTCAGGGCGAGAGAGATGGTTTCAAGGTCGCGCATTTCGCCGACGAGAATAATGTCCGGGTCTTGTCGCAACGCGCCGCGCAACGCTCGCGCGAAACTATGCGTATCCGGGCCGACTTCACGCTGATTGACGAGGCAGTTCTGCGATTTATGCACAAATTCGACGGGGTCTTCGATGGTGAGGATATGGCCGAAATCTTCTTTATTTACTAAGTCCACCATCGCCGCCAACGTGGTGGATTTGCCGCTGCCGGTCGGCCCGGTCACCAGCACCAAGCCTTTGCTCGCCTTCGACACTTGCTTTAAGACGTTGGGCAGCCCTAATTGCTCAAAGGTCAGAATTTTCGTCGGAATCTGTCGAAAAACCGCGCTCTCGCCGCGTCGCTGAACAAACGCATTCACGCGAAACCGCGACGTGCCGCCGGGCAGCTCGATAGAAAAATCGGATTCTAACTCCTCGGTAAATTTTTTCTGCTGGTTATCGTTCATAATATCAAAGATCATTTTATGAACTTCTTCTTTTTCGACAGCAGGCACATTCAATTTTTTCATGTGTCCATGCACGCGAAACATCGGCGGCTCGCCGGAACTGAGATGCACGTCAGACGCCCCTTGTTTGACGGCAAATTCCAATAACTGCAACACATCCATTCCCATAACGCAACTCCTTTATCTATAAAACGGCCTGAAACGCCCCACGCCAACAAATACTATTGACAAAATTTTCTAAAGAAAACTTATCGTTATTCCAGAAAAGATGTCAAGAGAAAAATCCCTGAAGAGCCGAGACAACATCTTTCGTGTGATAAGAACCTCGTTGTTGCCCAAAAGTTGCGTACTCTAAAAAAGATGTCAAACAATCTTGATCATGATTTGCTGGACGCGGTTCGCGCCGGAGCGCCTTCTGCGTATCGTTCCTGGGAGCCGCAAGCGCCCTGCGTGGTGCTTGGGCGCGGGAATGCCGCAGAATTTGAGGTGTACGAAGAGCGTTGCCGGACAGACAACGTGCCGATTCTGCGGCGGCGCGGCGGCGGCGGAACCGTCGTGCTGTCGCCTGGCGTATTAGTGATCTCGCTCGTCAAGCACGTGAAACATCACTATCATTTCGCCGAATATTTTTTTCAAATCAATGAAATGATGATAGACGCTTTGCGCAGTTGCGGCGTCGAAAACCTGCATCAGCGCGGCATTTCCGACATTTGCCTCGGCGACCGCAAAATCGTCGGCTCTTCGATGTATCGCAGCAAGTCGCTGTTGTTTTATACGGCGTCGCTCATGGTGGAGAATGACCTGACGCTGTTGGAGCGCTATCTCAAGCATCCGTCGAAAGAGCCGGATTATCGGCAGGGGCGACCGCATCGCGAATTTGTCACGACGCTCGCCGCCGCGCATCCCGGCCTGAGCGTCGCCGCCGTGCAACCGCCGATAGATCGGCTGTTTTTGGAACGCTTGCATGAAATCGAATGAATAGAACACCGATTGGACTGAACTCGCGATAGTTGTCAGACACCTTCAAGGTGTCTGACAACTTAGAAGATCAGCCCAATCAGTGTGCTTATTACATCAATGTCCGTCCGCCGACAATTAGAAGACAACGAACAGAAATTTCTGTCGCCGAAAGCGACGCTGAGCGCTGCGACGCGAGGGCGCAAATCGCCGATTTCTCCTTGCGATTTTCGCACGGAATTTCAGCGCGACCGCGACCGCATTCTCTATTGTCGCGCTTTTTCACGGCTGCGGCGCAAAACGCAAGTGCTGATTTCGCCGCGCGGCGACCATTACCGCACCCGCCTGACGCATACGCTGGAAGTGTCGCAGATTGCCCGCACCATCGCCAGATCGCTCCGCCTGAACGAAGACCTGGTCGAGGCGATTGCAATGGGGCA
>CAZMEO010000014.1:23290-25856 GCA_964565315.1 uncultured Candidatus Moduliflexus sp.
ATCGTATGCCTGCGTTAGTCGAAATGCGACAAATTGTGAAACGGTTTCCCGGCCTGCTTGCGAATGATCATGTGAATTTCGAGGCGAGAAAGGGAGAAATTCATGGTCTGCTCGGCGAAAACGGCGCGGGAAAAACGACGTTGATGAATATCCTGTACGGCCTGTATCAGCAGGATAGCGGCGAGATTTTTTTCGAGCGCAAGCCCGTCGCCAATGAAACGCCGAAACACGCCTTAGACCTCGGCATCGGCATGGTGCATCAACATTTTCGCCTGATTCCGCGTTTGACCGTTCTGGAAAATATTATTCTCGGCCTGGATGTAGAACGCCCTGAGCAACAGTCCGGCACGGGATTTTTTACAACGCTTCGCCGCAATGTATTCGACCGATGTTTTCTGAATCGCAAAGACGCTGAACGTCGCATTCTCGAACTCGGCGAGCAATTCGGCTTGAAAATCAACCCAAATGCGCGAGTCTGGGAACTTTCTGTCGGCGAGCAGCAGCGCGTGGAAATCTTAAAAGCGCTGTATCGCCACGCCAAACTGCTGATTCTCGATGAGCCGACCGCCGTCCTGACGCCGCAAGAAGTTGATCATCTGTTCGAAATGCTGAGCGGCATGGCGCAGCGCGGCTATACCATTATTTTTATCACGCATAAATTACATGAAGTGATGAGCGCTTGCCACCGCATTACCGTGCTGCGCCAGGGGAAAGAGATTGCAACGGTTCGCTCGGCGGATGTCACAAAAAAAGAGCTTGCCCGCATGATGGTGGGGCGCGAAGTGTTGTTTCACGTCGAAAAGCCTTTTAAAAAGGCGGGGCGCGAAATTCTCAGCGTCAGCAGTCTGACCGTATCGAATGACAAAGGCTTGCGAGCCGTCAACGATGTCTCTTTCACTGTGAAGGAAGGGGAAATCTTCGGCATTGCCGGGGTATCGGGCAATGGTCAGCGCGAATTGATCGAAGCGATCAACGGCTTGCGGCGCGTCGAATCCGGCACAGTCGCGCTTGACGGGCAGAATATCACGAACGCCCATCCGAAAGAGATTGTCCGGCGCGGCGTCGGCTATATTCCAGAAGACCGCATCCATGTCGGCCTCGCGACGCGGCTGCCGATTCGCGAAAATCTGCTCCTGAAAAATCAGGCGTCGCCGCAATTCAACCGGGGCGGGCTATTGAATCAACAGGCGATTCGAGAAACGGCGAATCAACTTATCAAAGAATATGATGTTCGCACCCCGTCGGCGGATATTCCGGTCGGAAATCTTTCGGGCGGCAATATTCAGAAAATTATTCTTGCCAGAGAGATTTCCCGCCATCCGAAACTGCTGATAGCCAGCCAGCCGACGCGCGGCCTGGATGTCGGCGCGATTGAATACGTGCAAACGCTGCTGTTAGAACAGCGGCGACAGGGGAAAGCGGTCATCTTGATTTCCGAGAATCTGGACGAAACGATGCACCTGAGCGACCGGATTGCCGTGATGTATGAAGGCAAAATCGTACGCATCGTGAATGCGAAAGAGACCGACCGCCGCGAGATCGGCCTGCTGATGGCGGGCGGACATGACTGACTCACTCTGCGGAGATATTGATTTATGCGCATACAACTTGAACCACGAGAAGGAACAGCGCCGATATTTCGAGTGCTGATGCCGATCATCACGATTTTCTTAGCGTTAGTGGTGGGCGCCATTCCGCTGCTCTATCTGCGCGTCAATCCGTTGGTCGCGTATCGCTCGATTCTGGTCGGTTCGTGTGGCGATATTTATGCCTTGTCGGAAACACTGGTCAAGGCGATTCCGCTGATGCTCTGCGGCCTGGCGGTCGCGTTTCCGTTAGCTGCGAACCGCTCGAATATCGGGGCAGAAGGGCAATATTTGATGGGCGCGTTCGGCGCGAGCGTGGTGGCGCTGTCGTTTCCGCAGCTGCCGGGCTGGCTGTTAATGTCTCTGATGGCGCTGGCCGGATTTGCCGCTGGCATGTTCTGGGGCTGGATTCCCGGCTTTTTAAACGCGAAATTCAATATTAGCGAAATCATCGTCAGTTTAATGATGAATTATATCGCGTTTAATTGGATTGCGTTCATGGTGTATGGGCCGTTGCGCGACCGGGAAGGCTATTCGAATTTTCCGCTGTCGCCGAAATTCGCGCGTCACGCCTGGTTTCCGCGATTGATCGAAGGAACGCGGCTGCATTTCGGCCTCGTGTTTGCGCTGCTTGCCGCGATTGTGTTGTACGTGATTCTCAAAAAAACCCGAATCGGCTACGAAATCCGCGTGGTGGGCGCAAACCCCGCTGCGGCAGAATATGGCGGCATCAGCACGTCAAACGTTGTGATGCTGGTCATGGGCGTGGCGGGCGGATTGGCGGCGCTGGCCGGCGTTGGCGAAGTCGCCGCGCTGCATCATCAACTTCGTCAGGATATTTCCATCGGTTATGGTTACACGGCGATCCCGGTCGCGATGCTTGGCAAAGGGCATCCGGTCGGCGTGATTTTGTCAGGGCTGTTGTTTGCCGCGCTCTTTGTCGGCGGCTCGAACATGCAGCAAGATGTTGGCGTGCCAGC
>CAZMEO010000014.1:25956-27869 GCA_964565315.1 uncultured Candidatus Moduliflexus sp.
GCATTGCTGATTTCTGTGCTGGTCGGCGCGGTACGCGCGGGAACGCCGCTGTTATTCGCCACGCTTGGCGAGATTTTGACGGAACGCGCCGGGGTCGCCAATCTCGGAATTGAAGGATTGATGATTGTCGGCGCATTGTCCGGTTTTATGGGGGCGTATTATACGCAGAATCCCTGGATCGGCGTCGTTGTCGCGATGCTCTGCGCCGGATTGCTGAGCCTGCTGCACGGCTTTCTCTGCATTACGCTCAAGGCCGATCAGGTGGTGAGCGGCATCATGCTCGTGTTGTTAGGGCTTGGCCTGACAAGCTTTCTCGGCAGCTCGATGGTCGGCAAAAGCGGCTACGGGTTTGATGCGCTGCATTTTCCGGTGTTGAGCGATTTGCCAATCATCGGGCCAGTCTTGTTTCAATACAATATTCTCGTCTATGTGGCGGTCGCGTGCGTGCCGATTCTATCAATATTGTTGTTCAAAACGCGCCTCGGCTTAGAAATTATCGCGGTCGGCGAAAACCCGGCGACGGCGGATACGCTTGGCATTTCGGTAGATCGGATTCGCTATTTATGCGTGTTTCTGGGCGGAATGCTGGCCGGGCTTGGCGGCTGTTTTTTGTCGTTAGCCTATACGCGGATGTGGGTTGATCAGATGACCGCCGGACGAGGCTGGATTGCGATTGCGTTGGTGATTTTTTCCGCCTGGACGCCGAAACGGGCGTTGATCGGCGCGTATTTTTTCGGGGGAATTGAAGGGCTTCAACTCCGACTTCAGGCCGCAGGAATCGGAGTGTCGTATCATCTGTTGCAGATGATGCCGTATGCGGCAACCATTCTGGTGCTGCTCTTTTCGGCGCGGGAAAGCTTCCGCCGCAAAATCGGAGCGCCGGAAGCTTTGATGAAACCGTATCGCAGGGGAGAGCGAGAATAACACTCATATCATTATCACAAGGAGAAGACGTATGCGTAAATTGTTCGTGTTGTTGTTAGCAGTTGTCTTATCGTTGGCGTTCTGCGCCGGAGTCTTGGCCGAAGAAAAGAAGGTGAAAGCCGCCTTCGTGTATGTGTCGCCGGTTGGCGATCATGGCTGGACGTATGCCCATGAGTTAGGCCGCCAGCATCTTGAAAAAATGGGCGTGGAAGCAGCGTACACCGAAAGCGTGGCTGGCCCGGACATCGAGCGCGTGATTCGCGGCTACGCGCAAAAAGGATACGATATTATTTTCACGACAAGTTTTGAGTACATGGATCCGACCATCGAAGTCGCCGCTGATTTTCCGAACGTGAAATTCGAACATTGCTCTGGCTTCAAAACCGCTGAAAACGCCGGAAATTACTTCGGGCGCATCGAAGAGCCGCGTTATCTGTCAGGCTTGGTGGCCGGAAAAATGACCAAATCGAACATTCTCGGTTATGTCGCCGCGCATCCGATTCCAGAAGTCATTCGCGGGATCAATTCATTTGCGAAAGGCGTGCGGGAAGTGAATCCGAATGCGGTCGTGAAAGTCGTCTGGACAGGATCATGGTATGATCCGGCGAAAGAAAAAGAAGCGGCTGTCAGCTTGATTAACGCGGGCGCGGATGTGCTTGCGCAGCATCAGGATTCTCCGGCAGCGCAGGAAGCGGCGCAGGAACACAAAATTTATTCTGTCGGCTATAATCAGGATATGAGCAAGTTTGCGCCGGATGCGCATCTGACAGCGCCAAGCTGGAATTGGGCAACGTATTATGAAAAAACGATCAAAGCCGTTCAGGATGGCACATGGAAAGCTGAGGCATACTGGGGCGGCATGAAAGACGGCGTCGTCGATTTAGCGCCGCTTGGCAAAATGGTGCCGCAAGACGTGGCCGATATGGTCATGAAACGGAAACAGGAAATCATTGACGGCACGTTTAATGTCTGGCCGGATAAAACCGATC
>CAZMEO010000015.1:0-26752 GCA_964565315.1 uncultured Candidatus Moduliflexus sp.
TAGTCGAATATAATCTTCCGCTGAGCCTGTTCGAAGCGTATCTCGGCGACCTGCGTCCGGCAGCGGGGCTGCGCTGGCGCGGGAATTTTTTCAAATGCGGCGACGACACGTCTCATCCCCACTGGGCAAGCTGGTCGCCCATCGGCGAGGCGTTGAATTTCCATCAGCCCGACACATTCGGCGTACTGGAATTTGCGTAAGCTAACTGACACGTCTCTTTCTTTTTCACAATATGCTTGACAAAGCGATCTCCCTTACAATAATTATATTACACAGAAGGTTATGAACATCGCTGTCAGACACCCTCAATGCGTCATTACACCGAAACACGAATATCATCGGGAGACCCTGCCTATGAAAAAGATTGCGGTTATCATATTAACAGTGGTGGTGTTCGCACCTGTTCTTCATGCAGCGCCAGTTTCCATTCGCTATTTTCAGACTGATCAACGCTATCTTTACCGGGTTGAGTTACTGAAGCTTGCGCTGGAAAAAACACTGGAAACCGATGGCCCGTATATCTTGGAACCTGTGGACGAGGAGATGACGCAAGCGCGCGGCCTGAGTTATTTGCAAAAAGGCCAGACGGTTGATATTGCCTTCTTACCAACAACTGCTGAGAGAGAGCGCCAGTTCCTCCCGATAAAAATCCCCATCCTCCGAGGAATTCTCGGATACCGGGTACTTTTGATTCATAAGGATGATGCGGTCAAATTTTCAACCATTGAAACCTTTGAACAACTGAAAGCAGGCTATACAGCAGGGTTTGGAGCAGATTGGGCAGATTTGACCATTCTGAAACAAAATGGCATCTCTGTCGATGAAACAGTTAAATACGAATTGTTGTTCGCGAAACTTGAGAAAAAACGGTTCGACTATTTTCCACGCGGTATAAATGAAGCGTGGCAAGAAATTCACACGTTTTCCTCAACCTGTCCGAACCTCATGGTTGATTCGCATCTTGCGTTGTATTATCCGTATCCGGTCTATTTTTTTGTGAATGCGCATAATGTTCAATTAGCTGAGCGCATTGAGAGAGGATTGACTATCGCGCTGAATGACGGGTCTTTTAAGGAGTTATTTCTGACCTACCACAAAGACCTTATCGAGCAAGCTGGCTTAACTCATCGGAAACTTTTTCGGCTTGAAAACCCGACGCTGCCCGCTGGAACTCCTGAACCAGATACGAGTTGGTGGCTGGAAACGCCATAAAGACCTGAGTTTTGGATAAGATTCGGGCGGCAAGCAGGCTGTTCCTTTCGGACGTACCGTCATAGAGTGCGTGTAAGAAAGGAGAAGATGTCACGTTCTCCTTTCTTAGCTTAATCCTTGTCGCTGCTACTTTTTCAGGCGACGATAGTTGATGCCCATCGCGTCGAAATAGGCGAAATGGGCGGGAAGGCGCAAAAAGAAGTTCGCTTCGTCGCGCAGTTCTTTCGGCGACCAGACCACTTCGGACAGAGCGCAGAGGCGAGGCAGCAGCATGTATTCGGCCTGCTGCGTTGTCGGTATGTATTCCGTCCAGACATTCGCCTGCGCCCCGAGTACATGTTGTGCCTCATCGTTCGCTAATTCCGCCGGAATCGGTTCGTAGGCATACACCGTTTCTAACGGCAATGGCGGCTGTCCGCTGAATGCTTTCGGCTCGCTGGCAAAATCGCCCGACTGGTAATGGTCGAAATAGCAGTGCGATTGCGGCGTCATAATCACGTCATGCCCCTGACGCGCCGCCTCAATGCCGCCTTGCTCGCCGCGCCACGACATCACGGTCGCGTCCGGCGCGAGGCCGCCTTCGAGAATCTCATCCCAGCCGATTAACTGGCGCTTGTTGGCCTGTAAAAAGCGTTCCATCCGCTTGATCACATAGCTTTGCAACTCTTCTTCATTGCGCAACCCTTCGACCCGAATCCGCGCCTGACATTTCGGGCAAGTTTTCCACCGTTTTTTCGGGCATTCATCGCCGCCGATGTGAATATATTGACTCGGAAAAATGTCAAACACTTCTGACAACACCTCTTCAAGCAGCGTGAAAACGCGGTCGTTCCCGGCGCAATAGACATCGTCGAACACGCCCCAGGTCGTGACAACCTCAAGCGGGTTGCCGCTGCACGATAATTCTGGATATGCCGCCAAGGCCGCGACCGCATGACCGGGCATTTCAATTTCCGGCACGACCGTGATATGGCGCTCCTGCGCATACGCGACGATTTCGCGGGCGTCGTCCTGCGTATAATATCCGCCGTAACGCTCGCCGTTCTCCATGCGCCACGCGCCGACTTCGGTCAATTTCGGATATTGTTTGATTTCAAGCCGCCACCCTTGATCGTCGGTCAAATGCCAGTGAAACGTATTGAATTTGTATCGCGCCAACAGATCGAGACAGCGTTTGATGAACGCTTTCGGCATAAAATGGCGGCACACATCAAGATGCAGCCCGCGCCAACGAAAACGCGGCGCATCTTCGATCTCGGCGCAGGAGAGCGTTCGCGGCGCATTCGCCGAGAGGAGTTGCAGCGCCGTCTGGCAGCCATAAAAGACTCCGGCAGGCGCAGCGGCGGAAATCTTCATCGCATCAGGCGCGATAGAGAGGCGATACCCTTCCGCGCCGAGGTGCTGGCAATCATCAGCAAGCTCTAAGCGGATGGCATGAGGCGGCGCAGCGAGCGCTGTTGCTCCCATCTTCACCGGCAAGCCGGTCGCGGCGGCCAACTGCTGCGCGAAATATGCGCCTTCGGATTGGAGCGCGTTTGCTGCGAAAACGACGGTTTCCGGCCTGAATTCGAATTGGCCGGGTTTTTCTGAACAGGAGAGCGGACGAGGAATAATAGGGAACATAATAATCAGACAAACCTGAAACGCCCGCATTTAAGAGGCGATTGAGATTGTCAAACATAAAAATTATTCATGCCTTCAGATTCTCAGACTTCACAGGTTTTTGAAACCAGTGAAGTCTTCATAAGGCGAACGTTCGTCGTGTCAATTAAAAAATAGCATCGCCGCAAAAAATTCACGAAACACGCTTGAGATCAACGCTTCTGCATGACGCAATACACACTCATCAGCCTCCTCTCGAACAACTATGATGATTCGACGATTTGCACGCGCCCGATGATGCCGCTTTCGAGGCGCACTTTAATGCCGCGCGAATGAAACGGCGCTTTTGTAAGAATATCTTTGACAATCCCTTCAGTCAGCTTGCCGGTGCGCTGATCTTGTTTCTGCACGACCTGCACTTTTATGCCTGGTCGAATGTTGCTGCGCTGCGTTCCATCCATAGATGCCTCCCATATTGAACGATGAATAATATTCTTGACAAACCGAAGCGACGGATTCACCGTCATGCCCATGCTGCATTTTGCCTATCCGAACATCAATGAACGCGAACGGCGTTTTTTAGGATGCGGGCGCTATATCGCTCTTTCCGCTGACGATGCGCCAATTGGAGGCGAATACGAACCCGCCGCGCCGAAAGTCATCACGCTGACGACGAAAGTCTATACGGCGGCAGCACTCCTCTCCCCGGAATCATCGGCCTCTACGCGAAAAATCTACGAACGCAAAGACCAACCGGACGAAAAATATTTCGGAAATTCCCAAAATTTAGCCTATCTGCTCGCGTTGCTCAGCCGGTCGCGCGCCTGGCGTTTTCCAGAGATTCCCGGCGACGTCTGGTGCACCGGCAGCCTTGATCTTGGCGCAGATAAGCAACCATTTTTAGAAGCGGTGCAAGCGTCGGGATTCGAATTGAAGTTACAGGCATTTTTGGAAGACGCACAGCCAGATCGCCTATTTATTGCGCCAGAACCGAACCTTCAAGCCGTCGATGATCGCCTGCTGCAACATCCCTCGCTTCGCGTCCTTTCCCTGAAAGAATTTCAACGCGCCTCATTCGGCGATTTTGCCGCCAATAAGACGATTCTCGCCGTGTTTCCGACTGAATTGCCGCTCCTCTGCAACGAGTTGTTCGCGCCCTCCAACGGCTCGCGAGAAACACCACAGCCTTCGATTTCTGCTGCCAATCCGTATCGAGGTCTTTTCGCCTTTCGCGAAGAAGACGTCAAGTTTTTCTTTGGGCGAACGGCATTTATTGCCCAATTGCTTCAGGCCATGCAGCGCCACGCCCTGGTGTCGGTCATCGGCGCGTCCGGCAGCGGCAAATCGTCGCTGCTGTTTGCCGGACTGATCCCTCAGATGCGTTCGCAGCGACAACGCCTTGTGATTGCGGCGCGGCCAGGGAATGATCCGTTTCGAGCCGCCGCCGCTGCGATTGTCCCAATGCTCTGCCGCGAAAAAAACGACGTTGAGCGCCTGTTTGAGATCAATGCCATGAGCGAAGGTTTGCGCAACGGAACACTTCGCCTGGTTGAACTGATCGAGGCAACGCAGCACACTGCGCCGGAACATTCGCTGCTTGTCCTGTTCGACCAATTGGAAGAACTCTATACGCTGTGCCGCGATGATGCGCTGCGCCGCCGCTTTCTTGAGGCATTGATGGAACTTGAAGCCGCATTTTCTTCGTCGCGGCTTGCCGGGAATCTGCTGCTTGCGCTTCGCGCCGATTTTTTAGGCAAAGCGGTCTCATTCGCGCCATTGGCCGCGCATTTGCAGCGATCCAGCCTGATTCTTGCGCCGATGGATGCAAGCGAATTGCGGGAAGTGATCGAAGCGCCTGCGCGAACATGCGGCGTGGAAATCGAGGATGGTTTAACAGAGCGGATTCTGCAAAGCATCAGCGCCGAGCCGGGGAGTTTGCCGCTGCTTCAGTTCGCCTTGACGCAGCTTTGGCAGCATTGCCAGGGGCGCACCTTCACTCACGCCGCCTACAATGCTGTCGGCGGCGTCGAACATGCGCTGGCCGCTTACGCGGAACAGGTGTATCACGCCCTGACGCCGGACGAACAAACGCGGGCGCAGCATATTTTTACGCAGTTAGTCCGCCCCGGCGAAGGGACGGAGGACACGCGCCGCCTTGCCAGCAGTTCCGAAATCGGCGAGGAGAACTGGGCGGTTGCCGTCAAACTGGCTGACGCGCGTTTAGTTGTCACCAACCAGAAGCCATCGACCACATCAGCCGCGACATCATCTGCGCCGGACGGCACGGTGGAATTGGTGCATGAAGCCTTGATTTCGGGCTGGCAGCGCCTGCAAGAATGGCTTGAAACCGACCGCGAATTTCGGATGTGGCAGGAGCGGCTGCGCGGGACGCTGCGCCAGTGGAAAGAGCATCATGGGGATCAAAGCGCCTTGCTGCGCGGCCTTCCCTTAGCCGAGGCCGAAGTCTGGATGATGAAACGGCTGCATCAATTCGGCGCGGAGGAACTTCGCTTCATCACTGCCAGCCTTCGGGCGCACCATCACCTCCGCTGGCAGCGGCGGTTCGGACGGCTCGCATTCTTCGGGCTGGGCGGCCTTGCGCTTTTTATCGTGGTCTTGCTCAGAAACGACGTGGCGCTGCAACATCGCATCGCCGACATCAACCAGATGAATGCCTTGCTGCACAGTTCCCGTGTTCGCTTTCTTTCGCATGACGAGTTAGGCTCGCTGCTGCACGGAATCAGGGGCGGCGTGATGGCAAAACGGCTCAATCCCCCGCCGTTTCTCCGCTGGCAAATCACGTTGAATCTGCGGGAAATCGTCGATACGATTCGCGAGCGCCAACGCCTTGAAGGGCATGTTTTAGCGGTAGAATGCCTTGCAATCAGCCCGGATGGGCGATACGCCATTTCGGGAAGCCATGATCGCGTCGCGAACGTCTGGCATCTTCCTGATGGCCGCCTGCAATATGCGCTGCGGGGACATGCAGGCGGCGTTCGCGCCGCGGCGGTCAGCCCGGACAGCCGCCTTTTAGCGACTGGCGGCTCAGACCGCACGATCACGCTCTGGAATCTCGCCGATGGCACGTTGCTGCACACCCTGAGCGGCCATCTCGGCGCGGTGCGCAGCCTCGATTTCAGCCCGGACGGCGACACGCTGCTTTCTTCCGGCGAAGATCGCCTGATCATGCTCTGGGATGTGAAGCGCGGCGCGACCACCCGCATCTTGAGCGGTCATGCCCAAACGGTGACCATTGCGCGTTACAGTCATGATCCGAACATGATTCTTTCTGCCAGCGAGGACGCCACGATCAAATGCTGGGACGCTGTTTCAGGAAAAGAACTGGCGACATTGCGCGGGCATGTCGGCCCGATCTGGGACATTGCGCTGCATCCCGATAGCGCAATGCTCGCGACCGCCGGAGATGATCGCACGATTCGATTGTGGAATCTTCAAACCTTCACGGAAACCATGACGCTGCGCGGTCATGCCGACGCCGTCCGCAGCGTGGCCTTCAGTCCCGATGGCGGCCTGCTCGCGTCCGGCAGCGATGAATTCGATTGCACGATTCGCGTATGGGATGTGGCGGAAGGCAGGGAACTTGAGCAATGGAAAGGGCATTACAATTCGGTGGGACAACTGCGTTTCACGCCGGACGGCAGCCTGCTGCTGTCCGGCAGCGATGACCATGCGCTCAAGCTTTGGCAGCGTCATGAGCCGCGCAAAGCGTATGCGCTGCTCAGTCGTCATCAGTTGGTAAAAAGCGTCGCATTTCATCCGCAGCGCCCGCTGTTAGCATCAGGCAATGCAGACGGAACGGTCTCGCTCTGGGGTTTGATCGATCACCGAGAATTCCAGGTCTTCGAAGGACATCACGGCGCGGTGCGAAGCGTCGCCTTCAGCCCGGACGGTCGGCTGCTTGCGTCGGGCAGCCATCAAGCGTCGCTCAAGCTGTGGAATCTGGAGACCATGACCGAAGAACGGATGCTGATCGGACACGGAAAAACGATTCGCAGCATCAGTTTCAGCCCGGATGGATCGCTATTGGCTTCAGGAAGCGAAGACCGAACAGTGAAAATCTGGAACGCTGCGACCGGCGAATTGCTGCGCACGCTGTACGGTCATCAGGGGAACGTTTCAGCCGTCGCCTTCAGTCCGAATGGCAAATGGCTGGCCTCGGCTGGCGAAGATACAACCGTTCGCCTGTGGGATGCGAAACAAGGACGAGAAATCCAAAGATTTTCCGGCCATCACGTTGCTGTCCGCGCTATCGCCTTCAGCCCTGACAGCCGCCTACTGGCGTCCGGCAGCGGCGATAATACGATCAAACTCTGGGAGGTCTCGACTGGTCAGGAACTCCGCACATTAAAAGGCCATGCGCGAACACTGACGAGCCTTGCGTTCATTCAGAACGGAAAGGTGCTTGTTTCCAGCAGTCAGGATCAGACACTCAAAATCTGGGATGTCGAACATGGCGACGAGTTGGCGACGCTGCGCGGGCATGACAGGTCAATCAACAGCGTGGCAAGCAGCCCGACGCTGCCGCTGTTAGCCTCTGCCAGCGACGATCAAACCATTCAACTCTGGGATTTTGACCTGGATCATCTGCTGAAAAGAAGCTGCGCATGGCTGCAAGATTATCTGTCAACCAATTCACACATTCAAGAGGCTGATCGAACGATGTGTCGGGAGATATTGGCGGCGCAGGAAGAGCAGATTTTTTATAACTTGCTATAAATTTTGTGGTTATTGATGACGTTCATGAGTTCAGGGATCGCCTGCTCTGCGGCTTTTTTTCCGGCGTTAATGATCCCTTCGGCTTTGCTGAAATCGTTCCAACTATATCCGATTAATTCCGGCACAATCGTCAAATCAGCGATCATCGCTTTCGCCGTGCTGATTTCATATTGCAGATTTTGGAAGGAACGGATCATGATATCCACGATTTTCAAATTATCCGAATAGCCAACCAGATTCCGGTAATTCATCGGCGGCGGGGTATAACTTGGCGTCAACGGCGCAAAGCTGTTGATGCCGACCAGAATATCCGCGCCCATTTCTAAAAGATCGCTGATGGGCACCGGATTAATCATGGAACCATCCACCAGAAATTTCCCCTCGTATCTTACGGGCGGGAAAATGCCCGGAATCGCCAGACTCGCTTCCAGGCCGCTAAAGAGCGAACCGGAATTCAACGCCAATTTTTGCCCGACATCAAGCGTCATCGTAATGACGCGCAACGGAATTTTCAAATTGTGGAACGTCAGCTTTTCCGGGAGATACTCGCTTAAGAGTTTCATAATGCGCCGCTGACTCAATAAGCCGCCCTGAAACGGGCTGAAATCCCGCATGGACACCAACGGAAGATGACGCTTCATATCAAGCATCACTTGTTCAATATCACCTGCTTTCATGCCGAAGGCATATAATGCCCCGATAATTGCGCCGGCGTTGCTGCCAGCGATCATGTCAATCGGGATATGATGTTCTTCCAGCACTTTCAAAACGCCGATATGGGAAAGACAGCGCGACGCCATGCCGCCTAATGCCAGCCCGATACGCATATCCGCCACATGGCGGGCAATGCGATTGATCGTCTCGCTTTCGTCGCTCGATGGATCGGCGATGACCACAATTTCGCCGCGCTCATAAAAGCGCTGTTCCGCAATATATCCCGGCGGCAGGATCAGCGGCGCTGCCTCCGTCAAATGCGCGTCAGGCTGCGGCTGCTCAGGAACAAAATAATAGACCGGAATCAATTCCTGATGATCGAACATGCCGACCGGCGGCTCTTCGGCAATCGGCGACAATAAGACGACTTTGTCCGATAAATCAAGCGCCTCAAAGGTATTATTACTGATTTCCGCCGAGGTATTGATGACAATATATTGAAAGGAGGTTTTTAAGACGCTCAGCACTCCGGCAATCTGCTCGCGCGAAATTTTCCCGGCACGCAGGAGGTCGGGAGGCATGGGGAAGAGATCGACGCCGGACGTGATTTGAAGCAACGCCTCTTTAACACGTTCCTCGGTAATATCATCGTCGCCAATCGTGGTTCGAATAGACAACGATAGGGTCTCGGCGACGTTCGGCTTGCTCATCGTCATGTCAAGAATCACGACAGACTGATCGGTCTGTTTGCCGAGGCTGATGGCAAGATTCACGGCGACAACCGTTTTAATCGCAATCCGTTTCGGGCTATACACGGCGACAATTTGGCTCTGTTTCGGCTGTTGGTGAAACATGCCGAGGGTGCGTCTGCGCAGGCGTCGGTCAATTGTCCGAATGACGTTATGCATGACCGTCGGATCGCGTTCCACGAGGTCGTAAAAATGCTGCTGGCTGAGGAGCAAAATTTCCGCGTCAATCACCACTTCTGCCGTCACGGCGCGCGGTTCGTTGGATAAGATTGACGCTTCGCCGAAAAAATCGCCAGCGTTGAGATAGGCCAGCGTCTCCGTGCGAGCGCGTTCTGTCATGGTCAATTTCACTTGCCCTGACAAAATGATGTACATACACGAGCCGGGTTCGCCTTCGCGGCAGATTTCCGCGCTGCGCGGATAATACTCCTGCCGCAGCGTCGGCAGAATGCGACGCAGTTCGGAGACTTTCACCCCGGAAAACAATGTATTTTTTCGCAATTCGGAGATGGAAATCACAACGATACACCTCTTATCCCCTTAATCATTTGGGATTGACGCAGCGTAACACAACCCACTTCATCGGCGCTCCTGACGGCATTTTCTCGGGATTCGCGCGTCCGAACGAAAAGACGCCTTCTGTCCATTCGACCATCGTTTGCAATGCTTCTGTTCCTTCAAGACGCTTTTTCGGGCGACTGGTTGGGTCAACAAGAATAATATGCGTAATTTCTCCGTAACGAACGTGCATCGAACCAGTCTGCTTGGTTGTCGTATTGGTCAGCGTCGCAAATCCAGAGGCATTGACGAGGCTTAACATTTGCAGGATAGACGGGAGATGTTCCTCTTTCAGATTGGCTAACAGCGTGGTGTTTTTGCGTTTCAACACGCCGACGCTCGATTTAATCAGCCGATCCAGAATCGAACGCAGACTATCAAGAAATTCGTTTAATGATTCAATATTGGTCGGTTCCACGAGGAATTCGACATGCGCAGTGTTAAACTCCTCTTCAATTAACGGGACTTGATCTTCCCGGACAATAAAGACCATCGGAATTTCGCTGGTCGTGGTGCTGGCAATCGAGCGGACTTTGCGATGCACTTCCAGCGCATCTTTTATGCTGAAATTCCCCAACTCGACAAACAACAAATCCGGCAGAAACGCGCCATTTTCTTCGACTTGATTGATCAAATCTTGCAGCGCATCGCTTAACGTCGGCACGAGGATGACTTCATGTTCAGCCAATTCCAGGACTTTTGCAATATATTGATGCAATTCGGCGCGTGCATCAACCAACATAATTCTTGCCACTGTTCTTTCCCTCCGCAAAGGTTTGTAGTACGCCCCTTGCTCACGCAAGAGACTCATGGATCGAGTGTAAAGAATTACCGAAACCTTAATCTTCCAAAATCACTTTAATTTTTTTCACAAGCTGCGCAATACACGATTTCATATCCTGGTCTTTGCGGACATAATCGCGCGCTCCCGATAATTCCACCGCTCGCTTGATTTCTTCTTCCGGTTTCGCAGAAAAAATCACGATAGGGATATTTTCGGTTTCATCCATGCCGCTTAACATAATCCCTAAATCTTCCCCTTCGAGCGCCGGAAGGTTCAAATCAAGAATAATCAAATCCGGTTTCGTATCCATCTGGAGGATTTGAATGTGTCCAGATTCCGCATCTTCGGCGAAAATAATATTGAAGCCATGTTTTTTGAGTTCTTTGGAGAGGATCGCTCGCGCAAACTGGCTATCCTCAACGACCACGAGAGTCTTAGGCATACCATTCTCCTTTTCTCTGTGATGTGTTCATCCCCCTGAATGGGCGCGTGAAATTCACAATCTGTTCTTATCTTACAAGTTCCCGCCAAAAAGGTCAACTGAAAATTCTGAGATTTTTCACAATCCTTACTTTCCCTGTTCAAACTTCTGTAAATACTCGATGGCAATCTGATCTGACGGAGCAACTGCTAAATATTGCCGCAAGAATTCGAGCGCCTCACGTTTCTTCTCCGGCTGCTGCGTCTGGTGATATTGTTCATATAAGACAAGCGCAAGGTTAAAAAGGATAAAATCCTGCGCATCCAGGCGAACCGCTTCGCGCAACGTCTGTTCTGCCTCATCAAACTGGCGAAGCTCGGCAAACGCCACCCCAAGATTGTTCGCCGCGTATTTGTTGCCCGGCTCATGCGACAACACCTCGCGATAGGCGTCAATGGCCTGCTGCAACGTCTGATAATCAGGCTGACCGCGCAGCAATTGCAGTTGTTCGATTTCTAACATGCCAGGATAGGCGAGCAGAAAATCGTTGCGCGAACTGGAATCCCAGTATTTCAAATGCCGCGCCACGCCAAGCCCGATTCGCGCTGTGCGGCTTTGCGGAAAAAGCGACAGCAGCGACTCGAAAATCAGGGCAGCTTCTTCGTAATTCCCCTCATCAAGCGCTTTTCGTCCGGTCGGGAACAGCTTGCTCACTTCAACCGCTTTGAGGCGGAAAAGCTCTAACTGTTCAAGGCGCGTTGAGAGCGCGGGATGCGTTGAGCCTTCCGCAGACGGCTCGACCGTCGTTTTCGTCGGGTCTTTTTCTAAATCAAATTTTTCGCCGAACAATTCCCGCAGCCGATTTAACACATTCATCGAGGCCGAATATTCATAGCCTGAACGCAAGGCGTATAATGCGCCGAACTGATCCGCTTCCATTTCTTTGACCTGCCGGACGTTGATGATATAGGGGAGCAAAATCCGCTGCACATCATTGGCCTGCGCGTTATATTGTTCGACATTCTCTGGCTCGCGCGTCTGGAGCAATTGCCTGACATACGCCACCTGCTGCCCATCCTGCAATTGATAATCGGCATAATGGCGCAGCGCGGAATGCGCGATTTCATGGCCGAGAATAAACGCGATGTCATCCTCGGAGCGACAGACAAGCTCAAGCAGATTTTTCGTCAGCAGCACGTATCCGCCGGGCAGCGAGAGCGCCTGAGGCTCGATGTCTCCGTCAATCAGATAAAAGGCATAATTCAACTGCGGGCGATCCGAGTATTTGGCGATTGTTGTGCCGATTCGCGTCAAGGTGTCGTCTTGCCGCACGTCGATGCCCGCCTCAGTCAGATGGCGTTTCAGACTGTAAAATGCCAGTTTCCCGGCGATTCGCTCTTCGATCTCGCTGAGCACCAGCGACGACAATTCCGATTCTTCGGCGCGAACAAGCTGGACGAGCATCACGCTTGCCAGCAATACCACAGAGAGAATGTTCCCTAAACGTTTCATATCTTATTCCTTAGTTATTTCCAATCGCCGACCACCACAAACGGCGCCCAAAAAAATGGATGGGCCATTGAAATGCGCTTCGGCCTTCTTCGGCCAATTTGCAGCGTCGCTTGCATCACATCAAGGCTGGCTTGCTGTAATGCGCGAGCCTTGCCGAGCGCTGGAAGGCGTTGATAAAACGCGCTCATCAACTCTTGCGTCGCAGTATCGTTGACTTGCCAGAGGCTTGCCAGCACGGTCGGCGTTCCGGCATACATAAAGGCGCGGATGAAGCCGACCAACTCATCGCCGGAGACAAGTTCCGCCATGTCTTCCGCGCCGATCTGCTGCGGCAAAAACGTTTCGCAGCCGCTTAACGTAACCAGATCGGCGTTCAGAGACAGCCCGAACACATCTTTCGCATAGAGCGGCTCTGACGCCAATTCCAAATAGGAAAACATCGGATGCTGCTTATCAAAGACGCCGTGCATTGCAAAATGAAGAATATCGTACTGCGGCGCTTCGGCAAACACGCGCTCTTTGGTGGCCTCTTTGCCAATATATTCAACCGACGTCGGAAAGACACGGCGCAACGCTCGCAATTCTTGTGCTGCGCCCGGCAGGTTTTCCGCCCCATCCGCCATGCCAAGCACTTTTTGAGCGCCTCGCCGTGCCGTCCGTGCTGTTCGCGCTCGCACCACCGGCAGCATGCTTAACGATGGCAGCGAAAAGAGCGCATGCGTTTTCATTAAAAATGACGGCGTCTCCCCCTGCGTTCCCGGCTTCACTAACGCGCCGAACGGCACGAAATGCAAAACTTGAAACGGAATCACCCCCAGCGTCGTGATGCCGTCCAATTCAGCTTCGACCGGCGCAATCAAGCAGGAATAGAGGTCTTGCAGCGGCGCGACGATGTTCGATGATCGGTAATGGCGCAATTCATTGCGAAAACGCAGCACCGCCTCCATCACCGTCTTCGACGCCACCGGCACGGAAACCGCCCGCGTCGAGTCTGCCGTAATCACCCAGATAGACAGGCGCTCATCATCCAAAAAATATTCCAGAATCGCGACATCCGGCTCTAAGAACGCGACCGCTTGTTTCATAAGCATACGAATCTCTTCCGCGTCAACAATTTTCAACCGATAATATTCTGGAAACGTGAATTTTATTTGCAGCAACAGGTTTTCATACTGCTCTTTTGCCTGATAAAGCTCTTGTTCCACGTCATGGTACTGTTCGGACGTTCCCTCGGCAGCGGAAGAAAATCGTTCGTTCAGCAATCGGATTTTCGCCGCAAGCTGCTGCTCTTCTTGAATCAATGCGGGAACAGTCTGCGACTGCGGCGCGGCGTTTGCCGCCAACTCTAAAAAGGTTCTGGCTTTCAAGCGCTCAAGATACCACAACGCCTCATCATCCTGATGACGCGCCAACAGCAGGCGCACCATATCGATATACGGATTCGTGTTCCCCTGCATGAAAAATTGTCGCAATTCGGGAATCTGCAAATAACTGCGCATCTGCTCAAGCGTGGCAATCGACGCCTGAAAATGCGTGATCGCCTCATCATCCTGCGTCAGCGCCAAACGAATTTTCCCCAAATCGTCATGAATGCTCCAGAGCGCCGCCATATCGTTCAGGGCTTGCGCCATGCGCAGCGCCTCTTCATCAAACGCCAGCGCCTCGTGATATGCCCCTTGTCGAAATGCCGTTTCGCCTAACCGGTGAATCACGTCAAGCTCTCCTTTTTTCGAGCCGACTTCATGATATAATTGCTGCGCCGCTGAAAATTCCCGCGCGGCGTCGGAAAAGCGTTCCTGCCGAAGATGCAGCAGCCCGATTTTTTCCCGCACGTGGGCTTGCGCTAACAGCGTTTCCTGCGCGGACGCCACTGACAGCGCTTCTTGCAGATAGGCGTCAGCCTGCGCAAAATCAGCTTGTTTGATCGCCAATGACGCCAAATTCGTCAGCGCAACGGAAACCTGCGACGGCGTTCCGCCGCTGCGCTTCGCCTCAAGCGATTCCATCTGGTAACGTTTCGCGCGTTCGATCTCGCCGATCTCCTCATACAGCGAGCCGATATTCCCCGACGCAATCGAAACGCCTTGCTGGTCATTAGCCGTTTTATAGACGTCAAGCGCCTGATAGTAGAGCGTAAACGCCTCTTGAAAATTGCCGAGATTTTTATGCGCCGTGCCGATATTCAGGAGGGTGTTCGCGGTGCGGCGTTCATCGGACAGCGTGGTTTTGATTGCCAGCGACGCATTCAGCGAGGTCAACGCTTGCTGCGAATCGCCGAGATAGAGAAAGAGTTGCCCCAAATCCGCCAGTGTATAGGATTCGCCTTCCTGATTGCCGGTTTTGCGGTAGATCTCCAATGCCCGCTCGAATTGCGCTTTTGCTTCGGCAAGCCGCCCAAGCTCGCCATAAACGATGCCTAAATTGGTCAGGGTTTGCGCCATCCCTTCGGAATCAGCAATCTGTTCCAGCAAGGCCAACGCCTGTTCCTGCGCGGCAATTGCGTCTAATAATTGCCCCTGATAGCGATAAAACACGCCGATGCGCCGCAGCGCTTTCGCCTGATTCGGCAAGTCGCCAAGCTCAGCGTAGATGTCCGCCGCCGCTTTTTGCAACGCGAGCGATTCCTCCTCCTTGCCTGATTTTCGATAAATCACGGCGATTTCGCTCATGACATCGGCCTCAAGCTGCCGATTCCCCGCCTGTGTCGCCGCCTTCAGCACCACGTCGAATTGCGCCAATGCGTCAGAAAATTTTCCATCCTGAGCCAGTTGCTTCGCATTCAACAATTCGGCGGCGGTTTCTTGCGCCGCAGGCGTCACAACGGCTATCGCGGCAGATTCCGGCGCATTCGCAGCCATCGTCGCCCACGCCGCTGCGCCGCTCATCCACCCCAGCATTCCCATTATTCTGCACCGCCGCCAGACCAATTTCATTCGCATCCTTTTCATGACATCACGCAAACGACATGTTCTTTCCTGCCAAAACCGCTATTTTCTATTACATCGTGCCTGCTTCTATGCACGTTGTCAACACTTTTTCGCGATTAGTTTGCGAAAGCAGAAAACATCAGGAGTTTTTGACTTGACAGGAGAGACGCGCGCTGTCAAGGTGAATGCGCAACGCATGAAAAAACGACGTTCAGGAGGCAATTTATGAAACGATACATCCGCTTTGATTGGGCCATCAAACACATGTTGCGCGACAAAAGCAACTATGTCGTGGTCGAGGGCTTTTTAAGCGAATTGCTCCGGCAAGACATCCGCATCGAGGAAGTGCTGGAAAGCGAGAGCAATAAGACCGACGCAGACGCGAAACTGACCCGCGTTGACATGCTGGTCAAAAATCGCCAGGGGCAGTTGATGATTATCGAACTGCAATATGAAACCGAACTCGATTATTTTCACCGGATTTTGTTCGGCGCGTCGAAATTGCTGTCTGATTACCTCAAAGAAGGCGAACCATACAGCAATATCAAAAAAATTTATTCCATCAGCATCGTCTATTTCGATCTCGGCGTCGGACAGGATTACGTCTATCGCGGCACGACGTCGTTTCACGGGCTGCATTGGCATGACGAACTGCAACTCAATCCCAAACAGCAAGCGCTGTATGGCTGCCATCGGATCGCCGACATCTACCCTGAATTCTATCTGATCAAAATTGAAAAATTTCAGGACATTGTGGCGGACGCGCTTGATCAATGGGTCTATTTTCTGAAGCATGACGACATTCGAGAAAACTTCGACGCTCGCGGCATCTACGAAGCCAAAGAAAAATTGGATGTCGTCAAACTTGATTTGCCGGCGCGTCGCCGGTATGAAGCGTATATCGAGCAGCAGCGCTACGAAGTCAGCATGTGGGAATCCAAAAAGCAGGAAGGCTTTTTGGACGGCTATGAAGAAGGAAAGAAAAACGGCGAAGAGGCCAAAGCGCTGGCGATTGCGCGGCAATTACTCGACAAAATGACCGATGCTGAAATTTGCGATATTACCGAGTTGCCCATTGAAAGAGTTCAATCTCTGCGTGACAACAGCCATGAATAACGCGCTGCCTCTTCTCCGATATTGCCGCGCTGCGCTGTTTCTCATATTTCTGATGGCGGGCAGCGCGAAGACCGACGCCAAAACGCTTGTCATCACAGGCGACACGCTGAATCTGCGTTCCGGGCCGGGGCGCACGTATGACATTCTCGACGTGCTGCGAAAAGACGAACGCTACGAGGTTCTGGAAGAACGGGACGGCTGGTATCGCATCAATGTGGAAGGGACGCCGGGCTGGGTCTCGGAAAACGGCGTGACGCTTGTCTCGTCCCGGCAAATTCACGCATTGCTTGCGCAGGCGGACGACTATTTTATCCGGCAGCAATTCACCACGCCGCCGGGCGAAAACGCCTTTGACCTGTATATGCAGGCATTGGAGCAAGAATCGGACAACGCCCATGCCCGCAAGCGGATCGCGCAAATCGCCAAAACCTATAAAACCTGGGCGGATGTGGCGTATCAGCAAGGGGACGCACACAAAGCCCGCCTATTTTATGAACGCTATCTGTATGTTGCGCCGGGCGATAGCGAGGTTGAAACACGTTTGAAGCAGATGGATGAACAACCGGCAGCAACCGCAAGCGAACTGCGGATGCTGCAATTGCGCCAGCAGCCGACACGCCTTTCCGCCGAGCAGATTGTTCGACTCGTCAACATCAACCAGTTCAATCATCCGGCGGATTGGTCGAAATACGGCCTCGCGCCGAGCGTGACCGGTGGCATCCGGCATGACTACGCCCCGCAGAAGGCGCAAGGCGTTCAGGTCGTCGCAGATTACGCCACACATTTGATGTGGACGCAGACGCCGGAGCAGCCCTTGCGTTGGCAGGATGCCTCACGATTCATCGCTCAACTCAACGCCGACCGATATGCCGGATTTTCGGATTGGCGGCTGCCGACCGTCGAGGAATTAGCGTCGCTGCTGGAAGCGAAGAAAACGAAATACGGCCTGTATGTAGCGGCATTTTTCGGCGATACTCCGCGCTGGTGCTGGAGCGCCGATCTCACGCCCGACGCGCAATCGGCCTGGTATGTCAGTTTCAACAGCGGCGGCATTCAGCAGCAGCCCATCGAGCAGACCGCGTTCGTGCTTGCGGTGCGGACGTTCAGGCAGTAAACAGGATGAAATATTCGATATGGGCAAATTCGAAAAATTATTAGATCGCTTTCTTGCAAAACCGAAAGATTTCACGTATGATGAACTGAAAATTTTATTGCGAGGCTTTGGGTATGATGAAATCTCTACTGGAAAAACGTCTGGTTCACGAACGGCTTTTTTTCATCCACAAACAAAACATGTTATTCGTTTGCACAAACCACATCCTCAAAAAATTCTCAAACGGTATCAATGAGATTATGTTGAAGAAGAATTGAAAAATATGGGGGTTATCGAATGAATGATCGCTTGCGCTATAAAGATTTTATCGGATCAGTCCATTTCAATGCTGATGATGACGTATTTTTTGGAAAGATCGAGGGGATTCCTGATTTAATAACATTCGAAGGCAATACTGCCGCAGAACTTCGCAACGCTTTTCAGGAAGCCGTAGATGATTATGTGAAAATTTGCGCGAACATCGGCAAAATTCCATGTAAATCCTACAAGGGGAGTTTGCATCTTCGCATTCCGTCGGAATTACATAAAAAAGCGGCTCAACAGGCACTATTGAGAGGCGTATCGCTTAACCGCTTCGTTCAAGATGCCATTGAAAAAGAAGTGGTTCATCACTAATCATCAAGACGATGGAGTTTCAATGTTTTTCATTTTATCCAAAATCCTTGCACCATTTCTGCAACCGCTGACATATATCGTGCTGTTTACGTTGTTGGCGCTCGTGTTCTATCGCAAACCGCACGTCGGGCAGACATGTTTGGCGCTTGCGCTGCTTTGCGCCTTTCTCTTCAGCACGCCATTTTTGCCAGGAGCGTTGATACGCCACCTTGAGCAGTATTACACGCCGCCCGATCCGCTGCCGCATGTGGATGCAGTCATCGTCCTGAGCGGCGCGGTCATTTTAGAAAAATCCACGCCGCAGAAGATCGAATTCGGCGAAGGGGCTGAGCGCATATTAGAAGGCATCCAACTAATGAAACAGGGCGTGGCGGACACGCTGATTCTCAGCGGCGGCAGCGGCAGCCTGTCAGATCGCAGCAAAAGCGAAGCGCGGATGCTTCGGCAATTTGCCATTGATTTCGGCATTCCCGACGAACAGATCGTCGTTGAGCCGGATTCCCGCAACACGCATGAAAATGCGGTCGAAACTGCCAAACTGATGCGGCAGCATGGCATATCCTCTGTCATTCTGATTACGACAGCCTCACATCTTCCCCGCGCAATGGGATGTTTCCGCAAGGTCGGCGTCGAGCCGATTCCCTATGGCGTGGATTTTCACAGCACGTTAAACACTCACCTGAGCCTCGGCGATTTTATTCCTGATATCGGTAATATGCGCGGCCTGACGTGGATTCTGCACGAATATGTCGGCATTCTCATGTATAAAGCGGCGGGGTATTTATAGAAAGCAAGGAGTCTCTCTTATGAAAATCGGCATGATTGCGGCGATGGAAGAAGAACTTCAGGAATTGCGCAAGCGCCTTTCCTCGCCGCAAGAAACCTGTTACGGGCAGTTTCGCTATTATACCGGCCAGCTTTGCGGCCATGACGCGGCCTTGCTGCTGTGCGGCATCGGCAAGGTCAACGCTGCCGTCGGCGCGACATTGTTGATTGATAAATTCCGCCCGGATTATGTCATCAATACTGGCGTGGCCGGTGGATTTCCGCCAGAAAAGCTGAAGATCGGCGATATTGTCATCTCGACCGAAGTGCGCCATCACGACGCGGACGCCACCATTTTTAACTACGAATACGGACAGATTCCACGCATGCCCGCCGCGTATTATCCTGACGCGCATCTTGTGGCGTTAGCGAGCGCGGCGCTGCCGAACATGGATGGCATCGCGGTCTTGCAAGGGCAAATCATGTCCGGCGACTCGTTTATCCATCATCAACGCCAGATCGCCGACATTCAGGAAAAATTTCCGTCGGTCATGGCGGTGGAAATGGAAGGCGCGGCCATCGCGCAAACGTGTTATCTGTTTAAGACGCCGTTCCTGATTATTCGCTCGATTTCAGACCTCGTCACCGCCGACGAAAGCCATGAAGTTTATAAACTCTCGATGCTGACGGCGGCGCGGCATTCCGTGACGTTACTTTTAAACGTGCTACGTCAGTTAGCATCATCATAAAATCCCGAAGTGCCAGACAGTTCAACGTGTCTGACACTTCATGTTAAAAGGCCATGTATGAAACGCATCGCAAGTTTTACCGTTGATCATACCCGTTTGAAACGCGGGCTGTATGTTTCCCGCAAAGACGCCGTCGGCGCCGAATATGTCACCACGTTCGACATTCGCATGAAAACTCCGAATGCCGAGCCGGTGCTTGATGTTCCGGCGCTGCATACGATTGAGCATATCGGCGCGACCTTTCTGCGCAATCACGCGGAATGGGCGGAAAAAACCGTCTATTTCGGGCCAATGGGCTGCCGTACCGGATGTTATGTCATTTTCAAAGGCGATCTAAATTCAGGAGACGCAATCGGCATTGTGAAAGAATTATTTACATTCATTGCCGACTTCGATGGCGCGATTCCCGGCGCATCCGCCGTTGAGTGCGGCAATTATCTGAGCCAGGATTTGCCGATGGCGCGTTACGAAGCCCGGAAATATTTGAACGAAGTCTTGTGCGTACTTACGCCAGAAAATCTTGTCTATCCCAATTAACCGATGACGCCGACGAAAGAAGAATTGGCGGCAGCGGCAGGGCGGACGGTGGCCGACGTGATTGCGTCCGGTTTGAACGTGTTATTTTGCGGCATCAATCCGGGGTTGTATTCGGCGGCGGTCGGCCATCATTTCGCGCGGCCTGGCAATCGTTTCTGGAAAGTCATTCATGCGGCAGGTTTCACGCCGCGCCTGTTGTCGCCATCTGAAGAGCGGGAGTTGCTCGCCTGCGGCTGCGGCATCACGAATCTCGTAGAACGCGCCACCGCGCAGGCGGCTGAAATCAGAAACGATGAATTCGAGGCGGGCGCGGCGCGTTTGCTTGCCAAAGCGCAAACATACCGCCCGAACATCGTGGCGGTGTTAGGGCTTGATGCCTATCGCTGCGCGTTTCGCCGCCCTCACGCCGAATGCGGACGGCAGGCGGAACGTCTCGGAGATTCGCTGCTGTGGGCGCTTCCCAATCCCAGCGGCCTGAACGCGCATTATCAATTCGCGTCGCTCGTCGAATTATTCAGTGAATTATGCATATTTTCGCAATCTACATGATTCCGAACATCTATTGCAAATCAAAATATTCTGATTATTCCGAAGATCGCTCAAAATCAACTATTTAACGTGAATTCGGGATAACTAAAATGCAATGATCGGGAACGCCTGAGATGGCGTTTTGGCCTGTAATGCCGTGAATTGCTTCAGTGTCGTTGTCCTGAGATTCAGTGATGGTAATTTGTCTTGAAACGTGTAGGCGATCAACCCTGCTAACACGTTCACCATCGCGTTTGAGACGCTCCGGTGGCGTGTATGTTCAATTTGCGAAATATTTTTCAGTTGATCGTTGACGGCTTCAATAATCGCCCGTTTCCGCAAAAGAATTTTATCAACGAGAGGCATCAAACGATTCTTCATATTGCATTTGAGTTTGGTCACTAATTGAAGGCCTCGCTCGTACAGGCGAGCAAACAACGGGTGGGAAATGTAGCCGCGATCGCCAAAGAGTTTTCCATAGAGACCGGTGGTCATATCTGGGACAGGGCTCCGATCATCGACATTGCCAGGGGTAATTTTGACCGCGAGCAGTTGTCCCTGCTCGTTAATAATGAGATGGACTTTGAATCCATAAAACCAACCGAGCGAATTTTTTCCACGACGTGCCACGGCTTTAAACACCTTGTGAGACGGGATTCGGCGATTGTGGCAGACGCGCAACGGGGTGGAATCGATGTACGCAATTCCGGTGTCCTCGCCTTTTCGGCGCTGAAGATAGGCGCAGAAGGGGACGATGGTGCCAGGAATGAACTCGATAAAGCGGGAATAACTGACCAATCCTGGGAATTCTCCCCGAAGGGAGGTCAACACATACTCGGTATAAAAATGCTTGAAGGTCCGATAATGGGAACGATGAAAGAGCACGAGAATGGTCATGACTTCGCTTAAACACAGTTGGCCGGGGCGGTGACGAACATTCCGGTCGGCCGGGGGCAACATTCGGCTTTCCCAGGCGGGAACGAACCAGAGGCAAAAATCATCAATATCACAAAATATTTCTAAAAGCGTCATACGTATTTCCTCCGTTGGCATCCGCTGAATTTTGGGGAACAGAACACTCGTCATGTTCATGTATCTCTCCGATTTTTATGATGTCAAGGAGGAAAATTCTTCTCCCGAACTTACGTTATTTAAGGGGCGCTTTTAGCGGAGCAACTCTGATTGCATAATCACTGAAGTTATAACGGATAGATAATTGTATGCTGAAATGACCGCACATCCCTCACGTCAGGTGCATTTGCAATGTTAACAGCAAATATCCTTATTCCACAGTCTATTTTTCGACAATCACCAATTGATACTTCGAATATGATTGAAATTTAATATATCAATCCCTTGAGCCTGAAGATACTGGGACAGCGGAAAATCGTCTGTAACAACTAAAAATCGGTCTTTAACCAATTGTATGATTCCAGCATCTGTCAGCCCAAACTTCAATAATTCTAACCGTGTTACAAGCTGTTTACTTTCCTGATATTCTTCTGAGAATATCGGGACAAGTTTGGCAAATGTTTGGTAAAATTTGAGGGCATACTCTCCATGCAGGCTGTTCGCTAAATTACTGACTTCTGTAAGGATATTTGGCGTTGTCGTCCAGATTGTAAAACATTTCATTAGCTGAGAAAGGATGATAAAATCTTCAGCAAGATATGCTCGTGTTCGTTTAAACTGGGGAATGTATTGAGGGTTTATTGTTCCAATACAAAAAACCAACAGAAGATTTGTATCGAGAAGGATTCCCTGTGTTCGATACTTGGCAAGTAATGTTTTGATATGCTGTTTCATGCGATAGCGATAGTTGGAATATCTCGTATTTTCATTGAGTAAACTTCACCGGTCTTTGTATCAATCTTAAAGAGCTTATATTTCCTGATATATTCAGGAGTGATAGAAGCTCCGAACACATTAACTCCCACTGGAGCGATTATTTCAGTAGAAAAACCAAGCGTAATTAACCAATAGCGATCATCTTCTGTTAATTCAACTTCTTCAAGTGCAAGATCGAGTAATTTTTCTCCCTCAAATATCTTTTTTGCCGTCTCTATCGCAATACGAGTTGCTTCCTTCACATCTATAATGCCAGAAGTATTCGTGATTTCCATATTATTTATCTGGAACTCTTGATAAATGAATCTATATTATTGGTATTACATAGGACATCTACCAAGCGGTCATCCTTCGATACACAATTTTCTAATACACATATATGAATTATAAGTATCTTCTTTCTATGTCTTATATTTGTCAAGAAGTTATCTTTATCCGATCAATTTCCACTATCCACATCATACCAGGCAGTCGGAACTAATTTTTTACCATATCGCCATTTTTCATTCATAACAATGCTATTTTGGAAATCTTCTGTTTTAAGATCTGCATGATCGGTCACAATGACTTGCAGTTCTGGTGATAACTCTTTGGTAACTTTAAAAATCAGATTATACATAGCATGGACAGCTTGCTCATCACTACTTTTAGAAACATCACCCAGGTATTCCTCATCCTTTTCAGGTGGATAGTAAACCTGTGATGGTTGATCTAAAATAAGGAAATGAGGAACCGGCCTGTTAGTGTTAATGAAATGTTTATGTAAAGCAAGGTGGACAAGTAAATGATAACTTACCCAGTTTTCACCGCTCCCAAGCTTGTTCAGAGGGATCGGTTCTCCTCTTCCTGTATCAACAATAATCGTCAAATTCTTTATATCAAAACGTATTGCAGCGTCCTTATATTCTAAATTGAGTTGTTCCGCCCATTTACTCATTTGAACATTGAGCGTATTAAGAATGGATTCTAATCGCTGTTCTTCTCTACCCTGTGCGACTTGTTCTTCAATATCTTGCACTTCTTGTCGCAAATGACGAACTCTTTGACTGAGTTCTGAAAAATCATCTGATAAATTAATGCTTTCCAGAAAAAGGCTTATTCGTCCAATAACCCTTCCTTTTCTGATGTTTAACTCCTTCCATTTCTGAGCAGAGTCACGTTCTTGACAGATCGATTTTATGGCATCATTTACCCGTTCAATTTCTTGTTTTATATCGGCGGCTTCATCTTTTAGCTGATTGATATACGCTCGTAATTTGGGGCGTTCTCGCGTTGTCGTTTCAAGGTTACTCCGTAATTTTTCAAGAGACTTATTAATCTCTTGAGCAGTAGGGGGAATATGAGCCATTTTTTGCAGACACACTGGACAAATTTCGTTTGATTCGGGTTCTCCGTGAAAAAAAAGATTCAATGATTCCAACCGTAACTCTTGCTGTTTTGATTCATTTGTAAACCCCTCAGCCTCGCGTGCAAACGCTTCGGTTGCCTTTACCTCTTGGGTCTTCTCCTGTAATTGCCCCACAAGTTCCCGTTGCTTCTCATATAGAGATGATAAATGCGCATCATTGGGTTCAATTTCTTCTACAGCAGAAATCTCCCATTGAATAACCTCATTCAAGTGTTTTATCGCATCTTCAACGTTTTCTGGATAACAAAGAGCAGGCAGTAAGCGAAATTCTTTTGCTTCTTCAACAAGCGCAAACGCTTTGCTCACACCTTCTTCCTTTATTTTCATCGCCTCAGCAAGCTCTTTTTCGGTTTTTCTCAACTCTCGCTGTTTTCGAGCGAGGTCTTGTTCAAGCTTAAGCTGATCTTCTCTCACAGCCCCAAGAATATATGGTAAAATATCCCTAATCGTTTGAGGAATATATGGTTCATCCTGCTTGTGAAAGATCGCTTTCTTTGATGCGATGATTCCTTGTTCTTGAAAGCAAAAAAATAAGGAATGTCGAAATTGTGCTTCAAGAGGTCGACGTGTCTGTCCTAAAGGAGGTTCATGCAAATTTGGCGAAATATGAAGTTTATTTGAAAGAAAGCTGGTCAGAGCATAAACTGTTGAAACAGGCTTAAGCATAGATAAATCAGGGATGTCAACCTGATCACCGACTTCAAAATATAGGTGGGAGGTCGAGCCATCTTCCAAAAAGTCAGGGTTCTGTCGAGCGATGAATAGCTGCTCTGAATGGAGCTTGAGTCGCAATCCAAACCACACCACATTATCACGAATTTTTCCAAATGAAACATGGCAATCATTGCTTCCAAGACAATAATCTACAATGTCAATTATCGAGCTTTTCCCTGTTTTTGATTCGCCTGTGATGACATTCACTTTACCCAATCGAAAGGATAGAATGCGCTTTTGGTGATTTTTTCCATAAAGAACAATCTCTTGTATTTGCATAGATTATGGTTTCACTCCTAAAACCGTAAATATGGTCTTTGTATCACCCGATATTGAAAGCCATTTTCCTAAAAAAGCAGCTTTTCTAAAAATCTCTTCAACTTCCTCTTTATTCTCATCTGATAGATTTTTCTTTCTATATGGCCTCACTGAAAGATTTCCATTATGCAGAATTTCTATTGATTGGTGTTGAAGAAGAAACAAAAAGGCTTCCTGTGTATATGGAACTAAACTCCTCGCCCGCTCTCCAAAGTTGACTTTAAGATGCTGATTCTCTGACACCCACTCAAAAAATGATTTTCTGGTAGTTTTCGGTAACGCCGCTCTCGTTTCTTTATGCAGAACAAGAGGCAATACTAAAAACATAAGAGGATAGGGGAAAGATGCTTGGGCATGTTCATTTTGAAAAGCCAGAATACAGCGTCGCACCACTTCACCACAAAAGGCGGGATTTAATAGATTAGCTGAGATTGTCGGACGTTTATTCCAAGGGATCATACATTAATTTTCCAGACATTCTTCATAATTTGGATGCCAACCAATTCGTTTTTTATCCGAAAGCATGTGAGAACTTCCTCTTGCCAAAAACTCATTTGTTACTCGATTTCGGATATACTTTTGAGGGCATGTATTGATATAAAAATTCTGGTAAAAGCTTCGTCCTGTCTCTCTATAATGCTGCTCAGAGGAATCTCCGCTTGTTTCGAGTTCATCGCGCATAAGGGCAAATTTAGGTTCCCAATAATCGAACAACTCAGAATCGTAGCGTGTTTCCTCACCTGGATTAATCAACTCTTCACGTATCCATTTAGATCGTTGCTCAAAGGCTCGATAATAATCGCTTATGGCATTCTTGATCAGAGATTTTCCGAGAGAGATCAGTTTTAATTGACGAACGAAAACTCTATTGTCCTCTTCAACATCTTTATCCTCAACTCGAATTCTCTCAATGAAGTCTATGGGGAGATTATCTGACTTAAATTGATCTTGGATATCATATATCTTGTTCTGTAGTTCATTGAATGAGATATTTGCTCCTTCCTGGAATAAATTTTCAATTGATTTTGAGAACCACCAACCTTCCAATCTTTCGTAGAAAGGGATCAGTTTTTCTGGAGGCGTAGAAAGTTTCAATTCATTCAGGGTTTTCTGTTTTACCGATTCGATATCTAAAGAGGCATCAAGGATTTGAACTCCGCTAATCAGTGCCTTTTTCTGCTTATTGCTCAGACTATTAAAGGCTTTATAGGCTTTTGCATTTGTGGTACTCTCGGAGTGTTTCGCAGTTTCCTCCAATTGTTCTACGATGGCCTCATTATGACGAGATTCTGTCGGTTTGCATAATTCCCAAACAACAGAAGATTCGCTTGCCTTTGCTGTCGTAATTAAAGTAAAAAGCGTATTAGCCGGATCGATATGTTTTGCTTTAATAGACTCGCTCCACACTCTGATAGTTTTCCATAAATCGGGACTAGCGTTTGTGAGATTGGCAACAGACTTTATGTGGAATTTTGTCTGATAAAGATCAGTTGAGTTAACACTTTGAAGAACAATATCATCAAGCTGTTCAAAGGCAAGTTCGATATCATCTTTATCTCTCTGTCTAAGCAAAAGATAAAGTCCATACCGTATTTGGTAATAATATCCTAATGCAGGTTCCTTAGCAGAGAAATCTGTTTCAGTATTCATGTATAATTCCTATAAATTACAAATGCCCCTTATCTCCTTATCATATCAGCATAAAACTGTCATATCACAACCAATCCGATCAGGTTGTCACACAATCTCCAAAAATCGTCAATAAAAATCCACATAGTTCAGCAATTTTAGATTATGTGTAACCAAAAGAAGGCCAACAAAAACTATCAGGAATTTGAAGAAAATTTGAAAATACTCTTGACAAATTTAACTGTAATATTATTT
>CAZMEO010000016.1:0-1597 GCA_964565315.1 uncultured Candidatus Moduliflexus sp.
GAATAACGCGATTACAGCCCTTTCGCGAGATGATAATACATTTCGTTCCAGTGGAGTTCTTTCTTGAATTCCCGCAGGTCGGTTTTGTCGTTAATCAGCAGGAATTCCACGCCCGCCATCTCGGCGAAATCTTCTAACTGCTCGACCGTGACAGCCTGGCTGAAGCCCGCATGGTGCGCTCCGCCCGCTAAAATCCACGCCGCCGCCGCGACTTTCAAATTCGGCTTCGGATCCCAGAGGACGCGCGCCACCGGCAATTTCGGCAGGTCTTTTTCAGGCGTGACCACATCCACTTCATTCACGATTAAGCGGAAGCGATTCCCCATGTCAATCAACGACGCATTTAAGCCCGCGCCGCTGCCGACATTAAACACAAGGCGCACCGGATCAGCCTTGCCGCCGATAGAGAGCGGATGCACTTCTACTTTCGGCTTGTCTGAGGCAATTGAGGGGCAGACTTCCAGCATGTGCGCACCCAGCACTCTCATGCCGCGTGGATCGAGGTGGTAGGTGTAATCTTCCATAAACGACGTGCCGCCGTTCATGCCAGAAGCCATCACTTTCATCGCCCGCACGAGCGCCGCTGTTTTCCAATCGCCTTCTCCGCCGAACCCATAACCGTCGGCCATTAACCGTTGAACGGCGATTCCTGGCAATTGTTCAAGGCCGTACAGATTTTCGAACGAGGTGGTAAAGCCTTTGAAATTGCCTTCTTTTAAAAAGGCACGCATCCCGGCTTCGATGCGCACGGCATGACGTAACGACTGATGCTGACTGCCGCCCGCAAGCAACTCTTTAACGACGACAAATTGATTGTTATAATCGGAGATGAGCGCGTCAATTTCTGCGTCGGTCACGGCATCCACGCATTTCGCGAGATCGCCGAGTGCGTAGCCGTTCACGGAATAGCCCAAGCGGATTTGCGCCTCGACTTTATCCCCTTCCGTCACGGCGACTTCACGCATGTTATCGCCGAATCTGGCGAATTTCGCGCCCTGCGCGTCGGCCCAGGCGCAGGCGGTTCTGGCCCAACTCCCGATCTGGCGCTGCACGTCGTCTTCCTGCCAGAAACCGACCACGACTTTGCGCTCTTTCCGCATTCTGGTGCAGATGAAGCCAAATTCGCGGTCGCCGTGCGCGGATTGATTCAGGTTCATAAAATCCATATCGATGGATTCCCAGGGAATGTCGCGGTTGAACTGAGTGTGCAGATGCAGGAACGGCTTGCGCAATGCGCGGAACCCGGCAATCCACATTTTCGCCGGGGAAAAGGTGTGCATCCAGGTGATCAAGCCCACGCAGTTTTTGGCGCTGTTGGCTTCAATCATCAGGTCATAAATCGAATCCGGCGTGGTTAAGATCGGCTTAAAGACGATATTCACCGGGATATGTGCTGATTTTCCAAGCGCGGCGGCAATGGTTTTCGAGTTTTCGGCCACCTGTTTCAGGGTTTCCGGGCCATATAAATGTTGACTGCCAGTGACAAACCAGACTTCAAATTGCTGTAAATTCATGATCATTTCCTTATTTCTTGTTAAACGGTTATTGTTATAAACGTAGTAGCCCCGCCCTACGTGGCGGGTTCTTCCCTATTTCC
>CAZMEO010000016.1:1697-13100 GCA_964565315.1 uncultured Candidatus Moduliflexus sp.
TTATTGTTATAAACGTAGTAGCCCCGCCCTACGTGGCGGGTTCTTCCCTATTTCCCGCCACGTAGGGCGGGGCTACCGTTGTGTGCGTGTTTACGAAATCACGGACTATCTCAGGAAATCGACGGCGGCTCTTTCTATCGGGAGGCATTTCTTGTAGCGCTCCATGAACGCCTCAAAGCCCTTTACATCAGCCGGGTCCGGTTCAATAATAGATTCGGTTTGAGCGGCGAACACATACGTATCAAGGAAAGCTTCCAATGTTTCGCCATTTTTCTTATTCAGCAGGTAGGATGCCAACAAGGCCATTCCCCACGCGCCGCCTTCCCCGGCGGTTTCCATCACGGCGACCGGCGCATTCACGGCGGCGGCCATAAAACGTTGCCCGACCCCTTTGGTTTTGAATAAGCCGCCATGTCCTAACATCTTCTCCAACTTCACGCCCTCTTCTTTCAGCAGAATGTCGATCCCGATTTTCATGGCGCCAAGAGCGCTCTGAAGATTGACGCGCATGAAGTTCGCTAAATTGAAGTTGCTGTCGGAGGATCGCACAAAGAGCGGTCTCCCTTCGTCAAAATGCGTGATATGTTCGCCTGAAAGGTAGCCATACGACAGCAAGCCGCCGCAATCTTTGTCCCCTTCCAGCGCTTTATTGTATAACGTTTTGTACAGGGTGGTCATATCCACGTCACAGCCAAGCGCGGTCGTCACTTCCTTGAAGAGGCCAATCCATGAATCCAAATTGGACGAACAGTTGTTGGAATGCGCCATTGCCACGAGCTTGCCGGTTGGCGTCGTCACAAGGTCTAATTCTGGATAGACTTTCGATAATTCCTTTTCCAGCACGACCATCGCAAAGACTGATGTTCCGGCGGAGACATTTCCCGTCCGTGCCGCCACGCTGTTCGTTGCCACCATTCCTGTTCCCGCGTCTCCTTCAGGCGGGCACATCAGACAGCCCGGCTCAAGCTTGCCGCTGGGATCGAGCAGTTTCGCGCCTTCTTCGGTGAGCGTTCCCGCGTTTTCTCCGGCGACCAGGACTTTTGGCAGAATATCGGCCAATTTCCACGAAAACTTTTTGTCTTTCACCAATTCATCAAATTGGTCAATCATGCGTTGATGATACGTGAGCGTGTGAATGTCAACCGGGAACATGCCGGAAGCTTCGCCCACGCCGATCACTTTCTGCCCTGACAGTTTCCAGTGGACATAGCCTTCTAACGTGGTGAGAAAATCTACTGAAGGAACGTGTTTTTCTCCATTTAAAATCGCTTGATACAGATGGGCAATGCTCCAGCGCTGTGGAATCGGGTATTGAAACAGTTCCATCAATTTTTCGCTCGCTTCAGAGGTCATATTGTTCCGCCATGTCCTGAAAGGCGTCAACAGATTGCCATCTTTATCGAAAGGAAGGTAGCCGTGCATCATGGCGCTGAATCCGAGAGCGCCGATCTTTGTCAAGGTCACGCCGTATTTTTCTTTCACGTCGGCGGCCATGTTCTTGTAGCTGTTTTGCACTCCGTCCCAGACTTCGTCAAGGCTGTATGTCCAGATGCCGTCAATATAGCTGTTTGACCAGTCATGCCATCCGGTCGCAATCGGTTCATTGTGTTCCCCGACCAGTACCGCCTTGATTCTTGTCGAGCCTAATTCAATCCCCAGCGCTGCTTTTCCGCTATTGATAAACGCTTTAATGTCTGCATTCATAGTATCTACCTCGCCCCCGTGACGGTACAATGCACTCTTAAAAATTACTGAAACGGTGTACTCGTTGTTGTGTAGAAGATTAAAAAACCCTGTCAGGGGGCTAACCTCCTGGCAGGGTTGGAAAATCAGGGTTTATTTGTGGTAATAGACATCCCAGCCAAGATAGGTCGTAAAGGCTTCGTTCAGAATGTCGGCGACGCTTGAGGGGTTTAACGCGACATGATGTTCGAAACCGTTGCGGCAGATGTGATGGAGCAAGCCCTGCATGTTGGGAATCTGCACCACGCCGTATCCGCCGAATGAATCAACTTTATCATCCGTAATGGCGCATTCGCCGAAATAGGCTTTGATCTTGCCGGAATAATCATCGGTTGCCACGCGGCAATAGGTCATGTTTCCAGGTTTGATCTGGCCTGTGACCGTGCCGTAGGTATTTTCTTTGCCGACCGTTCCGGCGATAATCGCTTGATAATCCATCGTCGCATCGCCGCCGAAAAATGCCTGCGGCAGGTTGCTGCAATGGAAGACGATGCCTTTATTCGGATCGTCGCCGAAATTGTTATTCCAATCTAACAGGGCGCTCGGTTTTTCGGAAGCCAGCACCATCGCGTACATGCCGATTAAGCCGGTGATGTCGGTTTCGCAGGCGCTCGGTTGCAGCGAGTTGCTTAACATGCTCATGATCGCGCAGGGCACGACGCCGAAAAATTCTTCCATCGCCGTCCAGCATTGCACCGCCGTGCCGACGAGTTCGTGATCGGCGATGAATTTATCCATCACCACGCCGAGTTTCGCCATTTTTAATAAACCTTCATCGCTGATGCCAGCGGTTTTGATGTAGCCTTTGACAGCGGCTAATTTCGCCTTGACAGCGGCGTCATCGTCCGCCAATTTGCCGACCTGCCCGAAAATATCGGAGAGATCGACGCTTTCAACGGAAATGCCCGCTTTTTCCAGGATTTTTTCGCTGTAACGCACCGTGATAAACGCTGCCGGACGCGCTCCGATTTGCCCGAAACGCGCTTTGCGCAAGCCATTCACCACGCGGCAGACGCCCGCGAATTTTTTCAAGTCTTTTTTGAAACTTTCGGAATCGAGCGCAACCGTGTGCAAGGTCGTCAGGCTGTATTTGATACCGTACTGCATCAGGTTATTGCAGATCGACATCTTGCCGCAGAAACTATCGCGGCGATGCGCGATGTCCAGTTTTTTCGGGTCGTCCGGCGTCGCCTGAATCAAAACCGGCACATTCAGGTTCGCGAGGCGGATCGCATCGGCCACGCCGCGCTCTTCGCCAAAGTTCGGCAGCGTGACGATAATTCCCTCAATCTCCGCTGCATGTTTCTTGAAGAGTTCCGCGCATTTTTTCGATTGTTCGTATGTGTCAACCGAGCCATACGGCGAGTCGTCGGGCGACAGCATCACCGCGTTATGTCCTTCTTTTTTTAAGACGCTTAAAATCGCTTCCCGGCCATCTTTGCATAATTCGATGGGGAAAAATCCCCGCGTTCCCATAATCACTCCAAATGTTGCCATAAAAATCTCCTTTTGTAATATTGTTCGTTGTACCGCCGATGTCCTCGGCGGCCTCTGATGCAAATGCCGACGAGAACGTCGGCGGTACGATGTTAATTGACAGCGGCTCGCATAATGGTTTCTTGATCTGCCTGTTCTTTCGGCAAATCAGCCGTAATGCGGCCATCGTGCATGACTAAGACGCGATCCGAAAGGCCGAGAATTTCCGGCAGTTCCGAGGAAATGACTAAAATCGAAACCCCTTCATCCGCTAATTCGGCAATAATACGATGCACTTCGGCTTTCGCGCCGACATCAATCCCGCGCGTCGGCTCATCCAGAATCAAGACGGTCGGCGTAGCGGCTAACCATTTGCCGATAACGACTTTCTGCTGATTGCCGCCGCTGAGGTTGTTGACCACATGTTTGAGCGATGAAATTTTGATGCGCAGCCGGTCAACGTAATGGTTGCAAATATCAACCTCCTGCTTGCGGTCGATGAGGTTAAAAAATTTGGCTAATCTCGGATGAATGCTCATCGAAAGATTTTCGCGCGTGGTCATCGGCAGAACTAACCCCAAATTTTTGCGGTCTTCCGGGATGTAGGCAATCCCATTTTTCACGGCATCAACCGGGCTGTTAATGGCGACAGTCTGCTTGTTCAGCGTCAGCGTTCCCTCGGTTTTTTTCACCATGCCGATCAGCAGTTTGGCGAGTTCGGTGCGCCCCGCGCCGACTAATCCGGCCAGCCCGAGAATCTCGCCTTTGTGTAATTCGAACGAGACATTTTTCGTAATCGGCGGGCCAGAAAAATTCTGCACGTTCAACACAACGTCTTTGCCCGGAGCGCCTTTGCGCTTCGTAAAGAAATGATCCAACTCGCGCCCGACCATCAGCGAAATAATGTCGTCTTTCGTGGCATCCGATGTCTTCAATTCTCCGGCGTTCATGCCGTCCCGCAGCACGACAATGCGGTCGGTGATTTCCAGCATTTCATCTAATTTGTGAGAAATAAAGACAACGGAAATGTGTTGCTTTTTCAAATCGCGCACAATCGAAAACAGCGTTTCGACTTCCGACATCGCCAATGACGACGTTGGTTCATCCATAATCAACAGTTTCGTGTCATACGACAGCGCCTTGGCGATTTCGACCATCTGCTGCTGCGCCACGCCGAGCTTGCGGATTTCCTCATCGGGATTGATGTCTATTTTCAGCCGCTTGAACAGCGCGTTGGCTTTGTCCCGCATGGTTTTATAGCTGATGAGTTTCGCCGCGCCCGTCCGCACTTCTTTTCCTAAAAAGATATTCTCCATCGCCGACATGTTCGGGCAAAGGTTAAATTCCTGGAAAATGATGCTGATGCCGACTCCGTAGGAGTCTCCCGGATTTTTCAGCGCTAATGGTTTGCCGTTGTAAAAAATTTCTCCGGCATTCTGCGGATACACGCCCGTCAGGACTTTCATCAAGGTAGATTTCCCCGCGCCGTTTTCGCCGATTAGTCCAAGAATCTCCCCTTTTTTCAAGGAGAAATCGACATTCTGCAAGGCGCGGACGCCGGGAAATTCCTTGCAAATCCCTTTCATTTCGACCAGTAATGGTTCCATAGTTCACCGTCCACGCTATTTGTTTTTAATGCGGTCAACAACAGCGGCTAAAACGATGATTCCGCCGATGATGAAATCTTGCCAGTACGCCGACACTTGCATCAGCACGAGGCCATTGCGAATGACGCCCATGATGACCGCGCCGATCAGGACGCCAAGCACCGTTCCCACGCCGCCGCTCAAGCTCGTTCCGCCGATAACGGTCGAAGCGATGGCATCCATTTCCCAGCCTTTGCCTGTGGCGGGCTGCGCCGAATTAAAGCGCGCGACTAACAACACGCCGACAATTCCGGCCATTAAGCCGCAGATCGCGTAAATCATCAGCTTAATTTTTTTGACATCAATCCCCGAAAGCGCCGTTGCCTGTTCATTCCCGCCAATCGCATAGATTCTTCGCCCAAACGCCGTATATGTCAACACAACATGCACGACGGCGGCAATAATCGCGGCGATGATCACCGGCGTGGGAATGCCAAAAACATCGCTTTGCGCTAAGAAAAAGAAATTGTTCGGGATTTCGATGATAGGATTCCCTTTCGTCAAGACAAGGCTGAGACTGCGCCCCATGCTCATCGTGCCGAGCGTGACGATAAAGGGTGTAATGCGGCCATACGCGATCACGGCGCCATTAAACACGCCAACCGCCATGCCGGTCATGATGCCGATTGGCAGCGCGAAAATGGGATGTATTCCGGCAGCCAGCGCAACTCCAGCAATCATGCCGCTTAAACCGACTGTTGAACCAACAGACAAATCAATGCCTGATGTTAAAATAATAAATAATTCTCCTAATGCGACAACTGCGACAAACGAAATCTGTCGCGAGATTAAATAAAGGTTTTTCGCAGTACGAAACTGGGGCGCCATGATTGAAATGAAAAGGGAAATGATAATAAGAGCGATAAAAATAGCGGCTTCTCGCTGCGCCAAAATTTCCATTAAGAGATTCTTCGATTTTGTCGTCTGAGTTGTTTGTGCCATAGTTTTCATGGAATGTCGAGAGTCCGGGGAGGATCCCCGGACTCTGCGAACGTATGTTGCAGGTTACTGCGGAATCTCTTTTTTCATGTCGTCCATGTAGGAATCAATATTGTCTTTGGTCACGATGATGACGCCTGTATCGATTTCTTTCGGGATTTCTTTGCCTTCCACGGCGGCTTTCAAGTTTTCCACTGACAGCCAGCCCATCGTGAAGGTTTTCTGGACGATGCAGAACTGCACGACGCCGTCGCGAATCCCTTGCAGCGTATCTTTCAGATCGTCGAAACCGGCCAACAATACCTGTCCGGCCTTGCCCTGTTCTTTGAGAACAGGACTTGCGCCCTGGGCGATTTCTGCGGACACGCCGAAAATCGCATTCAGATCAGCGTAAGCCGAAGGATCGCTTCGGTTTTGTTTACGGTTTCAGCCAGGTTGCCGTTCGTATCTTCCAAGGTCACGATTTTGACATCAGGCGCTTCTTTGGCAATCGCTTCTTTCACGCCTTCTGTGCGTAAATTCAAGTTCGGAGCGCCGAGGCCGCCCTGCATGATTGCTAAATTCCCTTTTTTGCCCATGAGTTCAGCAATCTTCTGACCGCCAGCATAGCCAGCGTTTTTATTGTCCGTGCCGATGTAGCAGAGTTGCGCGCTGGAAGGCGCCGGAGCGTCGAAGGTAATGATTTTGATGCCGGCGTCCATGGCCTGTTGAATGACCGGAACGAGCGGTTTGTCATCCAATGCGGAAATCGCGATGCCATCCACGCCGCGCGCGATCAAATCTTCAAGGATTTTCACTTGCAAGGCGATTTCGAATTCTGGTGCCGCTTGAAATTCCACGTTAATCCCATATTTTTCGCCAGCCGCTTTGAAGCCTTCGAAGCAGGGTTCATAGTATGGATGCACGCCTTTCGGCACCATCACGAACGTCAATTTTTTGTCTGCGGCAAAGGCGGACGGAACGATCATCATCACCACGAGGGCGGCTACGACGAATAACTTCACGAGTTTCATACGATTTCTCCTTGTTGAGCAGCAGACAAGCGCATGCGCGATTTGCCTGCATTTCTCGCGTGTAACTTTCGGTTGTTGTTGATACAGTCTGGCACATCTTATTGAAACGTCATTTTATCGCTGCCATCTACGCACCACATCCCCCCCTTTTCCTCTGGGGATGAATCCCCAGTCTGTATCCCTTTGCCCTTTCAGGGCAAAAATCATTTATGGTTTCACTGCCCCGGCGGTTTGCGCCAGGGCACAGAAGAAAAAAATTATTTTCTTTTCCGTTTGATGTCAATAATCACGGCAATCACGATAATCGCCCCTTTGATAATACGTTGCGCTCCCTGGGGAACGATCAACAGGTTCAGTCCGTTACTGACAACGCCCATGATCAACGCGCCAATAATGGTTCCGACAAGCGTTCCTTGACCTCCTGCTAAACTTGTTCCACCGATAATCACGGCGGCGATAGCGTCGAGTTCTGCTCCCGTAAACGCGACCGGGACGGCGGAATCCAACCTGGCTGTCGTAATCACCCCCGCCGCCGCGCAGCAAAAACCTGAGATCATATACACCGCTTGCTTCACGGCTTTCACTCTGATACCGGCTAATTGACAGACCGTCTCGCTGCCACCTAAGGCATAGACGTATCGTCCGAATCTGGTATTGCTGAGCACATACCATGAAATCACATACATCACGACCATGATGAGCACCGGGATTGGAATGCCTAAAAAATTTCCGGCAATGGCCGGAAACGCTTCAGGAAAGGTATAGACCGGCTGTCCTGATGTGATCGTAAACGCGCCTCCTCTGGCAATCGACATCATGCCCAACGTGACGATAAATGGAGGGACATTGACTAAGGCGATAATGGCGCCATTGAGCCAGCCCTGTAATGCTCCGGCGGCGGACCCGATCAGCAGCGCTGCCCATACCGGAACTCCGGCTTTCATTAAGACCGCCATAATTAAGGCGGTAAACGCGGCGATTGAGCCAACCGATAAATCGATGCCACCCGTTAAAATGATAAACGTCATGCCGATGCCCATAATCGCAATCGTTGAGATATGGACAAAGATATTGAGAATATTTTGCGTCTGTAAAAATGCCGGCGAAAGAAAGGTCATGATGATGACGAGGATAATCAGCGCAATAAATGCCCCCATATTATCGAATATTTTTTTACTGTTCAGATACGTAATTCGTTTTTGCCCCATGATATTTATCCCCTCCGGTTGCATGATACATAATTTTTTCCTGGGTGGCTTCTTCGCGTGCGAATTCTTTGACGATTTCACCTCGGCACACGACCAAAATTCGATCACTCATTCCAAGCACTTCAGGCAGATCCGACGAGATTAAAATAATGCCATGCCCCTCGGCAACGAGTGAATTCATCAGATGATACACTTCGATTTTGGCGCCGACATCAATCCCACGAGTGGGTTCATCCATAATAAAGACGCTGGACTTACTCATGAGCCATTTGGCGATGACCACTTTTTGCTGATTCCCACCACTTAAGGTTTCTGTTTTTTGTTCTCGACCAGTACATTTGATCTTGAGTGACTCAATATACTTCGCGACGATAGATTTCTCTTTTTGCGTATTGAGCTTATAGATTAAATCAATGGCATCAAGGGAAGGAAGCGTGATATTTTTCGCAATATCCATCAATAAGACCAGCCCCTCTTCGCGCCGTTTTTCTGTCAGAAATCCGATCCCGGCTTGAATGGCCTGCCGCGGATGATTGATCTCGACGTGTTGGCCGCGCACAAAAATCTCACCGGAATCCTTGGGGTCGATGCCGAAGATCGATCTCATGATTTCAGTCCTTCCCGCCCCCATCAATCCGCATACCCCAAGAACCTCGCCCGATTTTAAGCGAAAATTGACATTTTTAAACACCTTCTCCCGCGTAAGGTTTTTGACCGATAAAATCTCTTCGCCCGGCGTCGTCGGCACTTTGGGATAATGATCGCCGACTTCGCGCCCCACCATGTGCCGGATCATTTCATCCAACGTGCTGTTTTGAATCTCCAGGGTTTTCACCGCTGAACCATCCCGCATAACGGTGACCCGGTCGCCAATCTGCGCAAACTCTTCCAGCCGGTGGGAAATATAGATGATCGAAACGCCGTGACGTTGGATGTTCTTGATGATCGCAAACAGATTTTCGATCTCTTTATCGGTCAAGGCCGAGGTCGGTTCATCCATAATCAAAATTTTTGAATTCACGGATAAGGCTTTGGCGATCTCGACCATTTGCTGCTCAGCGACGCCCAAATCAACAACCTTTGCCTTTGGGTCGATATCTAAGTGCAAGCGTTGAAACAGGGCTTCGGTATCTTCCTGAAGCTTCTTATGATCCAATTTACGGGCCGTTGGGGATAACGGCTCTCTGCCCAAATAAATATTTTGACTGGCGGTTAAGTATGGAATGAGATTGAATTCCTGATAGATGGTCGTGATGCCTAATGCTTGCGCGTCGTGTGGTTTGGCGATGTCAACCTTCTGTCCTTCGAAGAGTATTTCGCCGCTATCCAACGCGTACACCCCTGAGAGTATCTTGATTAAGGTTGATTTGCCTGCGCCATTCTCTCCCAGCAGAATATGCACTTCACCCTTTCGCAGTTCTAAATCGACATCTTTCAGAACCTGTACACCGGGAAAGCTTTTGCTTATTTTTTTCATCTCCAAAATGGTGGACAAAATAACCTCCCATGCGCTCCAGGACTGTTAAATTCCGTCACTCCTCGCAATGACACACATTTTCACGAGAATGTAACAGCCCTGCCCATGCGCCTGTCTTTGCAGCAAAACATGAGGAAAAGAAGCTATTGAAGCCGTCAACTTCAATAGCTTCAGAAAGCGTCAATGATCCCTTACTTTGCTACATTGCCTGCATCGACAATAATCGTGTCGGTCACAACCATTTTTGGTGACGATTCGCCATTCAGTGCTTTGTAAATCGTTTCAATGGTGGCAACGCCAATCCCAACCGGATTCACGTCGCACGTCCCTGAAATCAGACCTTTTCTGATGGCGTCGAAGGCGCTTTCGTTGCCGTCTAACCCCATAATCAAAATCGCGTCTGATTTTCCGGCGGCTTTCACGGCTTGCCCAGCACCAATCGCCATTTCATCAGAGAGACCGAAAATTACATTAATCTCAGGGTTTGCGCTCAGGACATTGGTGACAACATTCATCGCTTTTTCGCGTTCCCAGTCGGCGGCCTGAGAAACAACCACCTTGAGTCTTGGTTCCTTGGCGGCCACATCATTGAACCCGCCAGCGCGTTCAGTGGTGTACGAGCTTGGAAGCCCTTCAATAATCGCGGCTTTGATATCGCCTGACACTTTGCTCAGGACATAGTCCGCGACCTGCGCGCCGCCTTTTCTTTGATCGTATCCGACATAGGCAAACACATCGCCTGCCGGAAGTTCGACCAGCGTATTAAACAGGACAATCGGAATGCCTGCGGCGTTCGCTTTCTGCACAGCCGTCACCGACGTTTCTTCGTCCATTGCGCATAAGGCAATCGCATTGACCTTCTTTGAAATCATCGTCTCAACAATATTCAACAGGCCAGCAGCATCATCTTCTCTATCGGGCGCTAAAATCTGTAATTCGTATCCATATTTTTTAGCGACTTCTTCAGCCCCTTGAATCACGGCTTGATAAAACGGACTCACCATAGCTGGCGGAACTAACGCGATCTCGATTTTATCGGCGGCCTGACCTTCTCCAGCCATGATTGCGGACAACAAGAAACATGCGACTGTGAGTAACAGTAACTTTTTCATGAGAAACTCCTTGTGTTTGATGTCTGTGAGTTGCGCATGAAAACATGCCAACTCGTCATTCGTGCCTCAATAGTTGATGATTGTTTTGCAAAGAATTCGAATCCTACATACAAATTCATTCTCCCGCAGCACCACCTCCTTTATAAGAAGGATTCTTTTTAGTAGTCATTCGCATGATTGTTTTTAAAAATAGTAAAAAATTGTCAAGTTTTTAATTGAAAAATCTCGCCTTTGCATTATTCACGCTCTGAAACGGTCTATGTAAAAAATTTTCTTGACTTTCAACGCAAATACTACAACGCAACGTATGTTTGTTTACACATCGAATCAAGGTTTGTCTTTTGTCTGTACATTGTCGTGTTGCGGTCGTGTTGCGTTACAATCTTATGAAACGAATCATCAAAATAAGCGTTGGCTGGTTTTTTTTATTCTTAGGCATTCTTGGGTGCTTTTTGCCGATATTGCAGGGGTTTTTATTTATTGCCGTTGGCCTACTGATTTTATCCGAAGAGAGCGCCTTGATCAAAAAACTGCTCCACCCACTTGAACAAAAATATCCCACTCATTTTCAAAAAGTCCATCTCGTCCGCCATCGTTTCTTTGAAAAACTGCGCCGATTGTTTCGACGAGATCGTACTCAGAGTTCGGAGGTATAAAACAGAGCGTTAGCGCTCTTGTCAAATCAATCGCTGTACAACATATTCAAATAATATTCTTTCTCGTCTAATTCTTGTTCAATATCGGCCTGCTCGTATAAGATTTTTTTGACCGCGTCCGTGCAAAATGTCA
>CAZMEO010000016.1:13200-19257 GCA_964565315.1 uncultured Candidatus Moduliflexus sp.
TCAATATCGGCCTGCTCGTATAAGATTTTTTTGACCGCGTCCGTGCAAAATGTCATCGCTTTTGAAAAAAACGCATTTTCGGCATGAATGCAAGACGAATGCGTCAACTGCTGCTTGAATGTCGCAAAAAATGGAGGTTCGAACAGCGGATCAGCAAGATAATTGCGGTTATTCGGCAGGTGGCCGACCTGAGAATAATAGAGATTGCTGATTTCATAGTCATTCGTCAGCGCGTCAATCAATTTGGCAGCCTGCGGCTTATATTCGCTCTGGGCACAGATGGAAAGGGCGTGATTATACGTCCAGGAGCGCGATTTCGCCTGAGAAGACAGCACGGGATTCAACAGCGCCATGAAATTGTCATCGAACGGCTGGCCGGTATGTTCTTCTAATTGATATTTAATCCAGGGCGCGTCGGACATAAACGCAATATCCCCTCTGGCAAAGCGTTTGCGAATATCATGCACGCTCGATTTGAAGACGCGCACGGAATTGACGAAATTCCGCAGCCAGGTAAACGCTTCGATATTTTCAGGCGAGTTCAGCACGACTTCCCCCTGCTCATTGATGATCGTCCCATCAAAGGCTAACAGAAAGAAATACAGTGTCAGAAAATCCGATTCCTGATCCACGCTCGAATTGAGCGCATAACAGTATTTATCTTCGCCTTCATATACGCGGTCAATCTGCTGACAGACCTCCTGTAACGTCTCAAGCGTCATCGGCGAGGGGATGTCGGCAATTCCGGCAGCTTTCAGAAGATGCTTATTGGCAATCAGCGCCACCGGACATAAGCCCCAGGCCAATGAATAGAGCTTATTGCGATATATGCCGCCCGCTAAATCTTTTTCATAAAAACGGTTATCTAAATTGCTTTTTTCGACAAGTGGCTCAAGCGGCTCTAATGCGCCGACAGAAGCAAAATAGCTTGTCCAGTGCGATTGGATATGCGCAACATCCGGCGCGTTCCCGCTGGAAATCAGCTTCATCAGGGTTTTTCGGGCTTGATTATACTGCGAGGGAACGCACTCGACCGTAATGGAGGGATGTTTTTCATGAAACAACGTGAGGGCATTTTGCAAGATTTGAGCGCCTTGCGGCGTTTCTGGAAGCCAGGAAAAAAAGGTCAGTTTGGTGTTTTGCCGTGAAACAATCGTTCCCCGTCCCTGTTTTTTGACAAGAATGCCGTCATCCACAAGCAGCGTCAATGCCTGGCGGATCGTGGTGATGCTGGTGCCGAATTCCTCTGCAAGGCTGGATTCAGGCGGGATGGTTTCCCCATTTTTATATGCCTCGTTTTCAATGCGCTTGATAATGACATCTTTGACTTGAAGGTATAACGGTTTATAATGAACTTTTCCGGCTTCCATGCGCGTCAGTCCCGCCTTGACTATTGAGAATTATAATAATATCTATTGTTGGTCATTCGGATGAGTGCTAATAAGATGAAATATAGAATTTCTTGTCAAGTTTTAATTGACCATATCTGAGAAAATTCCCTTGACGATAGGAGGACTCATGAATTCTGAAGAGACTCAGGAGTGTTGCATCTTGATGTGACGCGCGAAATCGATATGTTGCACTCCTAAAAACTCATGAAACAATGTACCACTTACGAGGGGAGAGAATATGCTTCAGATTCGTTTAAAAAATCGGTGTTATTGGAGTATCATTCCGCTTATCCTGGCTTGTCTCGGATGCGCCGCTGTCAACTCGAATCCAAATGATAATGGCGCAGCCTGTGGACAACCGCAAATTGTGCGATCAACCGACGAATTCGTTCGATTTTTGACGCAAATCGAGTGGACGCCGATTGGCGGTTATTCCAACCGGCTGCCTGTAGTGTCGCAGGATGTGTTTATCGCAGGGACGCTGACGCTTGCGGCGACGCAGATTCCCGTGCCGCAAGCATGTTTGAATCGCCATGATTGCCGACATGACGCGCTTCTGACGGTGTCGTCATCGCTGTCGGGCGTAGAATGTCAGGCGAACGACGTAGGCGGGTGCGAAACCGTCAGCATGACTGACACGACTGTCAGATTTCGCGGCATCATGCGCGATACGCATCCCTCGCGCTGGAATTTCAGCCCGACGCTTGAATTGCTCTCCGCATGTTCTGCGCCCTGCGAGAGCGGTGAATTTCGCTGTCCGACAGATAATACCTGCTGGTCGTCATTCGATGCGTACTGCCGTTTATGCGGCGGGCAGACGAAAGAAGCGTGCGCCTGCCAGTCGCCGGAAGGCATTTTGCCTGACGGCAGCGAATGTCATTTCTGGATGTCCGGGGACGTGATTCAAAGCGGAACATGTCAGGTGGGCGTTTGCCGTTCTCGGTAAGGTCGGAAAAGGTGCGAGGTCGAAAAGGCGTTATCGAGCCTTTTCGACCTCGCGCAGAAGAGGGATTTGCCGCAGCACAGGAATCATTGCAATAATGCCTGAAATTCCTGTTCGCTTAACACCTTCACGCCAAGCTGCTGGGCTTTCGCGAGTTTCGATCCGGCATCGTTTCCGGCAACGACGTAGTCGGTGTTTTTGCTGACGCTTGACGCCACGCGTCCGCCCGCTTTTTCAATCATTTCTTTCGCCGCGTCGCGGCTCATGGCGGTGAGCGTGCCGGTCAACACAAAGCTTTTTCCGGTGAGCGGCTGCGCTCCGGATGCGCTCTGTGGATTGACGATTTGGATACCGGCGGCGGCGAATTTTTTCAGCAGCGCGTCCGTCTCTGGCTTTTGGAAAAACTGCGCGACGCTTTTCGCGACTTCCACGCCGATTTCATAGACCGTTGTCAATTCCGCTTCCGTTGCCTGCCGCAGTTTATCGAGGCTGCCGAAATGTTTTGCCAGGACTTTCGCAGTATGTTCGCCGACATGCCGGATGCCAAGCGCGAAGACGAACCGCCAGAGTTCCGGCTGCTTGCTTTTTTCAATCGCCTGAATGACGTTGTCCGCAGATTTGTCAGCCATTCGCTCCAATGGCAGCAATTGCGCTTTCGTGAGGAAATACAAATCGGCGGCGTCTTTGATTAGACCATTATTAATGAACGATTCTAACAGTTTCGAACTGACGCCATCCACATTCATGGCGCGTTTTGAGACAAACTGCTCCAAATGGCCGATTTGCTTGGCCGGACAATCGGGATTGGCGCAGCGATGCACCGCCTCGCCCGCCGGACGAACGACCGCGCCCTGACAGACGGGGCATTGCGTCGGCATGACGAACTTCTGCTCGTTCCCCGCGCGTTTCGTGTCAATGATTTTGACGACTTCGGGAATCACGTCCCCGGCGCGTTGAATCACCGCCGTGTCGCCGATGCGGATGTCTTTGCGCTCGATTTCATCCTGATTATGCAGCGTGGCGCGGCTGACCTGCACGCCGCGCAGGTTCACCGGCTCTAACACGGCGACCGGCGTCAATGCGCCCGTGCGCCCGACTTGCACGATAATATCGTTGATTTTCGTGGTTTCCTGCGTCGCTGGAAATTTGAACGCAATCGCCCAGCGCGGGCTGCGGGAAATCATGCCTAATTCCTGCTGAAGCTGAAAGCTGTTCACTTTGACGACTGAGCCGTCGATTTCATACGGCAGCGTGTCGCGGCGCTCATGCAGTTCGTGATAGCGTTGCAACACCTCTTCGATGCCCTGACAGCGATAATGGAACGCCGTCGGCAAGCCCATGTTGCGGAACATGGCGAGCATCTCGAATTGCGATGCAAACGACATCCCTTCGACCTGTCCGAGCGCATAAAAAAAGGCTTTGAGCGGGCGTTTCGCCGTCGTCGTCGGGTCAAGCTGGCGCAGCGACCCGGCGGCGGAATTGCGCGGATTCGCGAACAACGTTTCGCCGGTTTGCTCGCGCTCTTTGTTCAATTTAGCGAAATCGGCCTTGTCCATATAGACTTCGCCGCGCACTTCGAGCCGCGCCGGAAGTGGAAAGGCGGGTTTGCCATCGGCGTCGAGTTCTTGCGAGAGGCGCAGCGGAATTGCTTTCACGGTTTTCAGATTTTGCGTCACGTCTTCTCCGGTCACGCCGTCGCCGCGCGTCGAGCCGGAAACAAAAACACCGTTTTCGTAAATCGCTTCGAACGCTAATCCGTCAATTTTCGGCTCGAAGACATATTCAATGTCCGCCGTTGTGCTGAGTGCCCGCTTGACGCGCTGATCGAACTCTTTCAATTCCTCTTCGTCCATCGCGTTCGCGAGGCTGAGCATTGGCACATTATGCGTCACCGTGCCGAATTCTTTCAACGGCGTCGCCCCCACGCGCTGCGTCGGCGAATCTGGCGTGACCAGCTCGGGATGCGCAGTTTCAATTTCCTGCAAGCGCCGCATCAGGCGGTCGTATTCGGCGTCGGAGACTTCTGGATTATCATCGACATAATACAATTTGTTATGCCGCCGGATGTCGCTGCGTAATGTCTCAAGTTCCTGCAAAAGCTGCGTGTCGCTCATAGTGATTTGACACAAAAAACCCTGCCAGGGTTTTGAACCCTGACAGGGTTAGCGTGTACCGTTTTACGAAGCGGATTCGACGGTGAATGGCACGGATTCGCCCCAGATGCGGATAAACCAGCTATAGGTATCGTCGTCAATTTCGCGGTCATCGGCGTCTTTATCGATATAGGCGGACGTGTTGATGACTTCAAGCGCATTGCCTGCGCTATCGAGGATCGTTGTCTGTATCTGATAGGTTTTGCCTTCTTCCAGCGAGCTTTCGCCGACAACGGAATTGGCTGGAACTTCAACGATTTTGATGCCGCTGAAGTTGATGCGCACCTGATACGGCGTCTTATTTTGAATCGCGCCATTGCGCGGGCTTCCTTCATCATCGTCGTCATCGCACGAAACCAGCAGCATTGACGCAAATAACACGACTGCAACCAGACAGAGCACTTTTTTCATATACGCGTTCATAATAACTTCTCCAATCATTCAGCTATCAGACATCTTTTCTAAGATGTCTGATATTTCACTGTTGAATATTTCTGCTTCGTAGATACGTCACGCTCACAAATGGCGAAATTTGCAGGTTTTGTCAATAAAAATGTCGCTGAGTAATAGACCTCCCAGGTTTTAAAAACCTTGGAGGTCTGGCGTGAAGTTTGCGTCAGGCGGTTTTCAAGCGGCGTTTGGCAACGATGAACAATACGAGAATCGTGACGAGATAGGGAATCATCAGCGCGAATTGCGAAGGGAGTCCCATTCCTTGCAGCCGCATCCCCGTGCCGTCTGCCGCGCCGAAAATGAGGGACGCGCCGAAGACGCCGAGCGGATTGTTTTTGCCGAGAATCGAGGCGGCAATGGCGATCCAGCCGCGCCCGGCAGACATGTTCGGCGCGTACATCGTGAGGTAGCCCAACGACAGATGCGCCCCTGCCAACGCGCAGCAGACGCCGCAAAGCGCGGCGCTGACGTAGCGGACATGCAGCACGCTGACTCCGGAGGTTTCGAGCGCTTCGGGGTGTTCTCCGGCAGCCCGCATCCACATCCCCCATTTTGTATGATACAGAAAATAGTAACTCACCGCCACGAGCAGCCAACTGAGATAAATAAACAGCGAATGATTATTCAACATTTCGCCGACAAACGGGATGGAATCGAGAACAGGAAGATGAACCGACGGAAGGCCGGCGATCCGGTCGCTGGTAATCGAGCCTTTGGTCTTGAAAAAGAGTTGGGAACAATAACCGGTCAGTCCGCCAGAGCCGGTCAAGCCGCCCGCCAAAATATTCAGCGCAATGCCGATAACGAATTCGTCGGCTTTGAGTTTGATGACGAACAGACTGAATAACGCGCTCATCGCTAATCCCGCTAACAGCGCAAACATCACGCCTGCAAAGGCGTTGCTGAACCAATAGCTGCCGAGAATGGCGAAAAACGCGGAAAGAAGCATCGTTCCTTCTAACGAGATATTCAAAATCCCGGCCTGCGAGGTCATGACGCCGCCTAACGCGACCAGCACAATCGGCGTCGCCATGCGAATCATGGAACTGAATACTTTGGCATCGAGAAATTCGTTCAGAAACATGTGAAACTCCTTATGAAAAACGACAACGAATTG
>CAZMEO010000016.1:19357-26617 GCA_964565315.1 uncultured Candidatus Moduliflexus sp.
CCCCGGCGATTCCGGCCAACGCGCCGCTCAGAATCATCACGACAAGAATCTGACGCGCCGGAGAAATGCCGATATACTTGGCAAACAGGGCGTTCTCACCGAGCATTTTCCATTCATAGCCCACGCTGGTTTTTTGCAGCAGATACCAGATAATCATGATGGCGGCAATCGTCAAAAACGCGCCATTGTTGAGCTTCGACAATTTGACAAGTCGCGCAAATCGGGCGACTTCGGCGATTTTTTCCGTTGCGCCCATCTGACCTTGCGTGGTTTTGAACGGGTAATTGACGAGATAACTGGTCAGCAGAATAAAGACGCTGTTCAGCATAATGGTCGTGATGACTTCATCCATGCCGTAACGCGCTTTGCACCAGCCCGGAATTGCGCCGCCGATGCCGCCGCCGATGATGCCGCACAGCAGCATCAATGGAATCAGCAGCAGCGCCGGAAGCGATGTGAAGGTGAAACCTGCCCAGGCGGCGGCAAATGCGCCGAGATACAATTGCCCTTCCGAGCCGATGTTCCAGACGCCGGTTTTAAACGCCACTGCGACCGACAGGCCAGTCAGAGTCAGCGGCACGGCGCGTTGCAGCGTGTTCGCGAGGCGGTACGGCTCGCCGAATGCCCCGGCGAACAAGGCGTGATAGGCGATAAACGGGTTCTGACGGTTCAACAGAATCAGGATTGCGCCGACGAGCAACGCGAACAGCATCGCTGCCGCCGAAAAGTAGAGTTTCTGATAGCGGCTTGCCAGCAGCCGACCCAGGTAGGTGGTCGTATTTGATTTCATTATAGCGGAAAACAGGAGTGCAAAAGCTTGCTTTTGCACTCCTATTTTCATTACTGCAATTTATTGTGAAACGCTTTCCGAAATTTCCGTACTTTGGGATCAATCACTGCCCGGCAGTACGGCTGATTCGGATTGAGACGAAAGTAGTTCTGGTGATACGCTTCTGCCGGATAAAAGTTCGTCAACGGCGCGATCTCCGTGACAATCGGATTCGGCCAGATGTTTGCGGCTTCCGCATCTCGTTTCGACCGTTCGGCAATCGCCTTTTGCTCGTCGGTGTGATAAAAAATCACGGAGCGGTATTGCGTCCCCACGTCTGCGCCCTGTCGATTCAATGTGGTCGGGTCGTGCGTGCGCCAGAAAATATACAGAATGTCGTCATACGAAATCACGGAAGGATCGAACGTAATCTGCGCGACTTCCGCATGGCCGGTCTTCCCTATGCAGACCTGCTGATAAGTCGGGTTTACGATTGTGCCGCCCGCATAGCCGGAGATGACGCGCTCCACGCCGCGCACGTCCTGAAAAATCGCTTCGACGCACCAGAAGCAGCCTGCGCCGAGCGTTGCCATTTCTCGTTGTTGTGCCATATTATTTCCCCTCATTCAAGACGATAAAGATTCGTTTTCTGTCGCATGTTAGAAATATTGCATCAACCATCTTGTAAAGCTATTTTTTCAGCGCAACCGGCATCTGTCAATAATAAATCACTATTCTATTGACAAAATGCGATGAACTTGCTATAGCTAAATAATAGCGACCTGATGTGTGGCGAAACGATGATTATGAATTTTTACAGGAGGGGAAACGCATGAAAACGCTTAGAATGGCTGTGATGTTGATATTGCTGACATTCGCGGCGCAGGCGGTGTTTGCGCAATCGGAGAGTGAGTGCAAGATCAAGGGGCTTATCGGCAAAGACGGGAAAAAATTCTATCTTGTGCCGGGTCACAGGTTGTATGAGAAAATTCAGGTGCGTGCCGACTCAGGAGAACAATTATTCTGCACGGCGCAGGAAGCCGAAAACGCAGGCTTTCGATTCGTGCCTGATCCCGAAAATCCGCAACTGCGGCCTGCCGCTGCCGTGCCAGCGTTAACTCCTGCTTCTGCTGCCACTCCAGTTTCTCATCAGGCCGAAGAGCCGACCTCTGAACAACAACCGGCAGAGATCGCTGTGACGGAGCAGCCGCCATCTGCGGAAACTCCGCAAGAAGAACAGCCTCCTGCCGAGACTCCGCAAGAAGAGCAGCCGCCTGCGGACACTTTGCCAGAGGAACAGCCAGCCGAAACGCCCGCAGAAACAGCGCCGGAATCCCAGCCAGTTGACATATCGCCAACCGACGAAGAGATGCCGCCGATTCCAATCGAAAGTTTAGGCTTGCTGATGGGGATGCTTGTGCCATTCCTCATTTTTATCGGCGTGTTCGTGTTGATCATGATCATCGCGATGTGGAAAATTTTCACCAAAGCCAACAAGCCCGGATGGGCGAGCATCATTCCGATTTACAGCAATATCGTATTGCTCGACATCGCCGGGATGCCGCTCTGGTGGTTTATCGGGTTCTTGATTCCGTTCGTCTCTCCGATTGTCTGGTTGATCAACTGTCTGAAACTTGCGGAAAGGTTCGGCAAAGGCGCTGGATATGGGTTAGGGCTCTTTTTCTTGCCCTTTATCTTCTTCCCGCTCTTAGCATTCAGCAGCGCGGAGTATAACGGATAAAAGCTGGAAATACGCATTATAAACAGATAATAATTGGTGCTAACATCGAATGTTATTGGCGAACTGTCAGACATCTTCACGGAGTCTGACAGCGTTTTTCCTTTCCTGGGCATAAGCGGTTGTTCGATACTCCATCCAACACGTAAGGATTGGCTGCCTGCTCATACAATCATGCAAAATATTCAACAGATGTCTGAACGAATTTATATGCCCCACGAGCGTCATAAACTTGGTTTTTTTGAAACCTGGCGTGTGATGATGTGGAATATTTATCGCTCTCGTGAATTGATTTGGCAATTATTTAAACGCGATTTTCTTGCGAGTTATAAGAAGTCGTTTTTGGGAATATTTTGGATGGTGATTTCTCCTGTCATGGGGATTATTTCATGGGTTTTTTTACAACAAACAGGGATGTTGAAGCCAGGGAATGTTGGGATTCCTTATCCAGTGTATGTCCTGGTCGGAAGTCTGATGTGGGGGGTTTTTATGGATTCCACAGAGGCCGCAACGCAAACATTATCTGCGGGCGCGTCTTTTATTATGCAAGTCAACTATCCACATGAATCGCTGCTGTTTAAACAGCTTTCTCAGCAACTTGCCTATTTTGGCATTAGTTTTTTTATAAATATCGTCGTCCTGTTAGGGTTTGGAATTATTCCTCACTGGAAGGTGATTTTTCTTCCGTTCGTGATGTTCCCATTGATTCTTCTTGCGGCGGCAATTGGCTTGCCTCTTTCGATGCTTGCAGTCATTTCGCTTGATATCAACCGCATTCTCAAAATGATTCTTTCTCCATTGATCTTTTTAACTCCCGTAATCTATGCTGATTCAATTACCCATCCTCTTGTGCAAACGTTGATTCGCTGGAATCCGATGACCTATCTTATTTGTTCCAGCCGGGATATGATCTTATATGGCACACTCTATCATCCGCCTGCATATCTTCTATGTACCCTGTTCTCCATCATTTTGTTCTTCTTATCATGGCGTGTGTTTTATATCGCCGAAATCCATCTTATTGAGCGGATGAATTAGAGTCAATCACGTGAACAGCTACGAAAGGGTGTCATGTCGAAAGATGCTGTCATTTCAGTCAACGCCGTTTCTAAAAAGTTTTGTCGCAATTTGCGTCGAAGCATGTTGTATGGTATTGCTGATCTTGGGCAGGAATTGATTGGGAAAACGCCGAATTATGCCAGGCTTCGCGACGATGAATTTTGGGCATTGCAGGACGTAAGTTTTACGGTTGAACGAGGAGAAAAATTAGGATTTTTAGGAGTGAACGGCTCCGGCAAGTCAACGCTCTTGCGCCTGATTAACGGGATATTTCCTCCGGATACCGGCTTCATTTCCGTGAGAGGACGGGTGGGCGCATTAATTGCTGTTGGCGTCGGGTTTCATCCACACATGACTGGCCGTGAGAATGTGTATCTGAATGGGACGATTTTAGGGATGTCTCGCAAAGAGATTACACAGAAGTTTGAGGCGATTATCGATTTTGCGGAAATCGGCGAATTTATTGACGCGCCGGTGTTGACATATTCATCGGGAATGACGGTACGGTTAGGATTTGCGATTGCGATTCATGCCGAAGTGGATATTATGTTAGTGGATGAAGTGCTGGCCGTCGGAGATTTTGCATTTTCCCTGAAATGCCAGAAAAAATTAAGCGCGTATTATCAGCAAGGTGGGACATTTATCCTGGTGTCGCATAATATGCAGCTTATTCGAAATACATGCGAACGGGTGATCTGGTTAGATGCTGGGAAAATACAAGAAGATGGAAAAGCCTGGGATATTTGTAATCATTATGAAACGGCTCAAATCCAAAAATTATATCACACAAATCAGATCATTCAAAATGTAATCAATTTTGACAAAACCGTTTCTCTGACCAACATTGAATTTTTGAATCGGGATAATCTTGCGACCACTCAATTTGAAACAGGTGATTGTTTTCAAATATATATCCGTTTTGATGCTGCCAGGCCAGTGTTCGATCCCATATTTACAATTTCGCTTTTTGATCCTGATGGCACTCTAATATTTGAAAATTACTCGAATCAAGAAACAGAAAGAATAGCCTCTATTAAGGGAAAGGGTGAGGTGCAATTCATTATCGACAAACTCAATGTGCGTCCCAACATTTATGAATGTTCGATTACCTGGTCAGAAAAGGACATAATGAATAAACTTGAATGGCATGAAAGAGCCTATAAAATCGTCGTAACCAATTCTCGGTATGCCGTTAATCAGGGCATAATGTATCCCTATCCCCAGTGGCGGTTTATCAATACGTCTATTCATGTATGAGAGCAGAAGATGTTTCATAACCATCACGATGTCTTGCATGCGGGCATCAATAATATGGCTATTCTTCTATTCTCACATTGAGAAATCCTTGTGTTCGCGATTCTCATCTGCCAGGGCATTTCATGTTTTACAGGTTGTGTAAACAGGCATTGTCTGTTCGCTCTTTAGCCTATTATGGAATATTGCTATTTAAAAAACAGATATGACAACACACGAAATATTGTTTAACAAACGAGTGGCTGAACTTGAGAAATTGCCCGATTTGATTTTTATCGAAAGTGTCATGGGATGTAATCTGCGTTGTCCGATGTGTCCGGTGCCAAAAGGGATAACAACAATGAATAAACGCTCATATCAGGCGATGACATTAGCGATCTTTACTAAAATTATCGAACAGATATCTGAGAAACCTCGTCAATTATGGCTCAATCAGTTAGGCGAACCGTTATTGAATCACGATCTCCTTGATTTTGTAAAAATCGCTAAATCGCGTGGACATTCAGTCGATTTTACAACGAATGGCACGAAAATGACTCCAGAATTAGCGGACGCACTCATTCGGCAAGGATTAGACGGAATTACATTTTCTTTTGATGGATGGACGAAAGAAACCTATGAACAAATCCGAGTCGGAGCGAATTATGAATCCGTTGTTGAAAATATTCGAAATTTTATCAGAATAAGACAGGAACTCAAGGCAAAAACACACATCCGGATTGATTGTATCGTTTCAGACCTCACTTTTCCCGAATTGGATGGGGTAATAAATTTTTGGTCGCCAGATGTTCAAGTAAATTTTATTCCGTTAGATGACTGGGCGGGACAATTGCCTCTTGATGAGCGTTTCGGCAAGAAGCGAACGCCGATGGCAAGCACTCAAGACCGCCGCTATCCATGTCGGCTATTATGGACAACAATGGCTATCTCCGCAGAAGGAAGGGTCATGTATTGTTGTCATGATTACCAACAACGTTCGCAGTGTTCCAGCGTAGATGAACGTCCGCTGATAGATATTTGGCGCGATGAAATCTTTCGAGAACGCCAAAAACATGTAGCTAATATGATTGACGCGCCTCCTTGTTTACATTGTCCTGCATGGAAAACAATGCCAGAATTTTATCATGATACGGCTTTGCGACAATCATTACGCCTCCTGCCAAAAAGAATTATGACCGGCATAAAAAAACGCATATTTCGTCGTTAGTAACTGATGTGACGTTGCGTCACATGAACGAATAATGAGGCATGTGGTGATCATTATCAAATTGACGGGCGGTTTAGGCAATCAGATGTTTCAATATGCGCTTGGGCGGCATCTCGCGGAAATTTACCAGACGCCCTTGAAATTGGACGTACGCGTGCTGCTTGATCGAACGCCATACGACCATTTTACCTCTCGAACCTATGGGCTGGAAGTCTTTCATATTCAGGCCGACTTCGTCACTCCCGATGATGTAAAGCGTGTGCGGCATTTTTACCACACCGCGTCGCGAAAGGAACGTCTCTTCGGCTATCTGTGCAGCCCATATCGTCTTGTCGCAGAACAACAGGCGTTTTGCTTTGATGCGTCGGTATTCCGGCGTGGAAAAAATGTGCTCTTAGACGGCTATTGGCAGAGCGAGCACTATTTTAAGCCGATAGAACAGACGATTCGGCAAGAGTTTGTCTTTCGCCCGTCTCCATCGCAAGAACTGCTGGCGATGATGCGCCTTGTCTCGCAAGGCGAATCGGTCAGCGTCCATGTCCGGCGGGGGGATTATGTTTCCAATCCTGTCGTTGCCCGATTTCATGGCGTGTGTGGATTAGAGTATTACACGCAGGCCATGAAGATGATTGCGCAGAAGGTGGCGTCTCCGCGCTTTTTTGTCTTTTCAGATGACATGGAGTGGGTGAAGGCGCATTTCCCGCGCATGGAATCCGTGCTGTTTATGGAACATCACGGACAGACCGATGCTGACGATTTGCGCGTGATGACGTGCTGCAAGCATCATATTATCGCTAACAGCAGTTTTAGCTGGTGGGGTGCGTGGTTAGCATCATCTCCCCAAAAAATCGTGATTGCTCCACAACATTGGATTAATGTTCAGACAACGCCGAATCAATCGCACGATATTTTCCCTGAACACTGGATAACACTTTAACATGGACAATCCGCCGATGCCGCCGAAAGTAACCGTATTGATGCCTGTCTATAACGGAGAGCGTTTTTTGCGAGACGCGATAGAAAGCATGCTGCGTCAAACATTCGACGATTTTGAGTTGTTGATTGTGAACGACGGTTCGACTGATGGCAGTCGCGATCTGATCCGTTCCTATGCTGATCAGAGAATTCGCCTGGTGGAGCATGAAAAAAATCGAGGAATCGTGGCGTCGTTAAACACAGGCATTGAGTGTGCTTGCGGCGAATACTTAGCTCGCATGGACGCCGACGATGTCA
>CAZMEO010000017.1:0-2490 GCA_964565315.1 uncultured Candidatus Moduliflexus sp.
CTAAAAAAAGCTTGACTATTTTCCCCTTCATTCATGTTATCTCTCAAATTGATATTTGAAGACCGTAACGCTTTCTGTATAGTTATTCGCGATAACTTTTAGCTGAAGAGAGGGAGACTCTATGCCACGGAAACTATCTATTCAAGATGTTAATTTCGCTAATAAAAAAGTTTTGGTTCGTGTTGATTTTAATGTTCCATTAGATAAAAAAACGAAAAACATTACGGATGACACCAGAATTCGAGCCGCTATCCCAACCATCGAATATCTGATGAAACAGGGCGCAACTGTGGTTTTAGCGTCTCATCTTGGGCGTCCTGATGGTGAACGGAAACCTGAATACAGTTTGGCTTCTGTCGCTGTTCGACTGGCGGATCTATTGAAAAAAGAAGTGAAATTTCTTGACGATTGCATCGGGGAATCAGTCAAAACGGCTATTCGTGAGGCCAAATCTGGTGATGTCCTGCTACTTGAAAATGTGCGATTTTATGCGGGAGAAGAGAAAAATGATCCCGAATTTGCTCGTCAACTTGCTGATGGACTTGATTGCCTGGTAAATGATGCCTTTGGCACTGCGCATCGTGGACATGCTTCAAATAAAGGTGTGACCAAATACCTGTCGCCTGCTGTGGCTGGTTTGCTGCTGGAAAAAGAATTAGAATATTTCGGAAAAGTGATTGATAACCCTGAACGTCCTTTGGTGGCGATTCTTGGTGGAGCAAAGGTTTCGGGAAAATTGCAAGTTATCAATAATTTGATGAAAAAAGTAGATAAACTGCTGATTGGCGGCGGAATGATGTTTACATTTCTTAAAGCCAAAGGTTTAGAAGTCGGTGGTTCGCTGGTCGAAGATAATTTGCTTGGTACGGCAAAAGATATTTTGGAGCAGGCGGAAAAGACGGGAATGAGCTTGTTGTTGCCGATTGACTGCATCGTCGCCGATAAGTTTGAGGCCACTGCCAATTCTCAACTTGTCAAGGTTGAAAACATTCCCTCTGGCTGGTTAGGTCTCGATATCGGCCCGGCCTCTATTCAATTATTTGCTGATGCCCTGAAAGGCGCAAAAACAGTTGTTTGGAACGGCCCGATGGGTGTATTCGAAATGGAGGCGTTTAGCAAAGGAACTGTAAATTTAGCCTCAACAATTGCTGCTTCTGATGCCGTTTCGATTATTGGTGGTGGCGATACGGTTGCCGCAATTGAAAAGGCTGGCGTCAGTGAAAAAATGTCGTTCATTTCTACTGGCGGCGGTGCGTCATTGGAATTATTAGAAGGAAAAGAACTTCCAGGAGTTGCGGCACTCACAGATAAATAATCATGCGTAACGCTCTGTCATAACGTTTGAAACGATTTTCTGTTCATGAGGATGAAGAAAATCGCTTCAAACCAATTATAAAGGACTTAAACAAGTATGAGAACTCCAATTATTGCAGGAAACTGGAAAATGTTCACTGTGGTTGAAGAGGCGAAAGCGTTGGTACAGTCTTTAAAAGACCTGGTGAAAGACGTAACGAATGTCGAGATTGTGGTGTGTCCTCCATTTATTTCGTTGCATGCGGTCAAAGAGATGCTTGCAGGCAGCCGCATCGGATTAGGCGCCCAGAATGTGTATTGGGAAAAGAGTGGGGCGTTTACAGGCGAAGTGTCCGCCCCGATGTTGAAATCGGTCGGCTGCACCTATGTCATCATTGGTCACTCTGAACGCCGCACCTATTTCGGCGAAACCGATGAAACCGTGAATAAGCGCATTTTCGCGGCATTATCCGAGGGATTAAAGCCGATTGTCTGCATTGGAGAAACATTAGAAGAGCGTGAAGCCGGCAAGACATTTGAGGTGATTAAACGTCAGGTTGAAGGCGGATTAGCAAATCTTTCTGTGGAACAAATGGCAACAGTCGTTATTGCATACGAGCCAGTGTGGGCAATTGGTACAGGAAAAACTGCAACTCCCGCGCAAGCACAAGAGGTTCACGCTTTTATTCGAAAACTGCTGAACGATATCTTCGGACAGACCACGGCAGAAGCAACAAGAATTCAGTACGGCGGGAGCGTCAAGCCTGACAACGCGGCTGAATTGATGGCTCAACCTGATATTGACGGTGCTCTCGTTGGTGGAGCAAGCTTGAAGGTGGATTCGTTTGAAAAAATTATCAAATATTAGACGGTAAGTGAGAAAGATATGCTATTGATTTTAGTCACCACTATTCATGTCATCATGTGCCTGATTCTGATTGCAATTGTCTTGCTGCAAACCGGAAAAGGTGCAGATATGGGCGCGGCGTTCGGCGGAGCAAGTCAAACATTGTTCGGTGGCGCGGGGCCTGCCAATTTTCTCAATAAAGTCACAACAATCGCGGCAATCGTTTTTATGCTGACATCGCTGTCATTAGCGATTATCTCAAGTAAAAACGATTCATCGTCGAAGGTGTTAGAAGCCTCTCCTGTTCAAAAAGCGCAGCCAGTTGCCGGGCAAACAGCGACGCCTGTAGT
>CAZMEO010000017.1:2590-16285 GCA_964565315.1 uncultured Candidatus Moduliflexus sp.
TGGTTGTCGCTTTTTCGAATTTAATGCGTAATACAGAGCGTTGTATTACGCATTTCTTATTTCTTTATCAATGTCATAACTGAGTATTACCTATGGAAGAACGCATACATAAAATATTAGCCCATGCCGGAATCGCGTCGCGGCGAGCCTGCGAGCAGCTTATCCTTGACGGCTGCGTAACAGTGAATGGAACGCTTGTTACTGATGTCAGCGCCAAAGCCGATCCCTATACATCAGCGATCAAAGTGAATGGCAAGCTGCTCTCAATGAATCTTGAACAGCCCGAAAGCCATCAATATTTTCTATTGTATAAACCGCGCGGCGTCTTGACAACCATGACACCGGATGAGGAAAAAAACCGTCCGACAATTCTCAATCTGTTAAATACCAGGATGCGTACTTATCATGTGTATCCTGTCGGGCGATTGGATTTTAACTCCGAAGGCTTGCTGCTGTTGACGAATGACGGGGAACTCGCCTATCGTTTAACGCATCCAAAATTCAAAATTCCGAAGACGTATGAAGTTAAAGTCCATGGCATACCGCCGAAGAAGATTATTGATATTTTGGCGAATGGCGTCAATTTGGAAGATGGAAGAACCGCACCTGCTCGCGTCAAGATTTTGAAAATTACTGGCAAAAATGCCTGGTTATTGATGACGATTTCCGAAGGAAAAAAACGGCAAATCCGCCGAATGTGCGAAAAGGTACGCTATCCCGTGTCAAAATTGCGGCGAGTAAAAATCGGGCCGCTTAATATAATGGGGTTGATTCCGGGAAAAATCCGATCCTTGACAGAACGTGAAGTGGTGCTTCTGAAGCAGGCCGTGCAGTTATAACTTGACTCACGTCAATTCGTGCCGAGCATAGATCCCCCAGACTGGAAATTTTCCTTTTAATCCTTTAAAAAGGGCATCTCCGGCTTTGATAAGTACGAATTCTTCTTGAAGCGCGGTATCGAAAAAGGTATAATGCACCGATTCTGCGACCTGTTCTTCTCGAAGTTCCTGAATGGCATGGAGATGCGTGAAGGTATCATTGCTTAACGCAATTCCATGATTATTCAGAACCCCTGACTGGACTTTGACACTCAATTGGGACTGGTGCGTATGGTCGGCGGCGCGATCTTTTTGAGACTGAATGGCCTGAACAGCCTGTTGCAAGCGGTCCTCGAAAATGGCTAATGCGCCCGAGCCGGCAGCGAGCGTGGGATCATGCGCTTCAAAATATTCTCGAAGTTCTTTGAGCGCTTGCGGATCAACTGGTATTTTTTTCTCCGTTTTTCCCGATGAAAGCCGCCCGACAAGATTTGCTGATAAGCCGATCACTGTGTTGAGATTCGGCGATTCCAAATCCGAAAAAAAGTACGTTTCTTCGACTAAACCGGTATGAATTCCAATTCCCATTCCAGTGAACGGAATTTTATGTTCGTTCTTCAGGATGGTAAAAAATTTTTTGACTTCTATTGACGCACGAATGGCTTGAAGAACGTGATCTTTCGAATCGCCGAATGATGCCAGAATGCCATCTCCAGCATACGTTTTAATGACTCCGTTAAAGTGGTTGATGATATTGACGACAGGATCGAAAAATGTATAGAGATACTGTTTGAGTTCCTGATCCCTGATGTCTCCAGCAGACAGTTCCGTAAAGCCGCGCAAATCGAGAAATATCAACGTCACATTCCGCAAATCCTGAAGCACCCGGCCTTTTTCGAACCGATAGCTGATTTTATCGGCGACTCCCCCCCCGCTTTCTGAAGAAGATGACGACAGGGAACTGCTGGCATGGGTTGACGTAAAAAACGCGAGGCGGTTGCGCAGGGTGATGATGATTTCGGAACGTCGCAAATCCTTAGCAAAATTCAGGTAATCAGCAATCGCAAATTCCCACGAACCTTCTGCAAACAAATCGCCAAGTTGAGGCACCGAGCTTTTGAACAAGAGTTTTTTGCGCGTGGGGCTTTTCACGGGCAATTGTCGAATTTCTTCGGCAAAGATGGAAATGACGCCCGGATGAAACAGGATCGCTTCTATGGGAATATTTAAGACGTTTCGGCTGGGAATTTTCATCACGTTCGCCGCCATTTCGCAAAACATCGGGTCTTTGCCATGCAGACGTTTGTCAACATAAGCGCGGATGCCAGTATAAACCGTGACAAATTCATCATAGGTAATATGATATTTTTCGTTGCCCGGCTGAAAGATGATCTGAGCGCATTGCATCAGATTCGTTCTGGAAAGTTCGGGAAACATGACATGAATCTGCTCCGTAATCACTGAACGAGAAAATTCATGATTGAATGCCGCTCCCAATTGAGAAAGCATCATTTCGTCAATATACCGAGAATAATGGTGATGGTGCGCATCTTCTTTTTGCAAATGGCGTTTGACATGCTGAATCGTGTCAAGAAACGTTTGCGCGATGAGCGGCAGCATCTCTAATTTGCGTTTAGTTTGCCGTCCGTTTCGAGTCGCAATCACGCGATCTAACAACCCCACAACATATTTCGAAATCGTGAGCCAGAAAAGATTATAGATTCCTAAACGTCGTTCTTGTTTGATGACTTCGACTAAGCGCGCTCCGAGGCGGTTCATGCAATTTCGTCGGAGCGCGGCGAAATTCTCGGCAATATCGTTGTGCTGACGGTTTCCTGCTTGTTGTTTCGATTCGATCAGGCTGTCAATCCCCTGAAAAAACTCTCTGAGCGTCACCAGCAACGGAGACGAGGTTTCTACAAGATAGCCCTCGATATCTTCATTATTGAGCGAAATGATGCCAGAAGTCGGCGGGAGAATCGGGAGTTGCGTACGTCCCACATCGCCATCCTCTGGCGTAAAAATTTCTCGAATGGAGGTCAAATCGCCTAATGAATAGATCAAAGGCAACCGTTCAATGTTCAATTTCACATCGACTTGTAAGAATTTGTGCATGTTGCGTGATAACGATGTCTATGATGTCTGTTTTTGAGGATTGGCATATCCTAACATCTGCAAATCCTGTTCATTCATGCGCCAATTTTTCCGGACCTTAACCCAAAGCGTCAGAAAGACTTTCGACCCAAGGATTTGCTCGATTTCCCGCCGCGCAAACGAGCCGATTCGTTTGAGCATTTCCCCGGATTTCCCAATCAAAATTCCTTTTTGCGACGGGCGTTCTACATAGATTGTCGCCGTAATATCGACTAACTCCTTGCCTTCCCGCGTCCGCATTTCTTCGACAACAACCGCAATCGAATAGGGAATCTCTTCTCTGGTCGTCCGCAGCACTTGCTCTCGAATCAATTCTCCAACAATAAACCGCTCTGGCTGATCCGTCACCATATCATCCGGGTAATATTGCGGGCCTTCTGGCAAATAGCGAATCAGCGTCGCGATTGCATGCGCGACATTTTCGTCTTCTAACGCAGAAAATGGGATGATTTCGGCAAACGGAAACGCCTCGGAATATGCCGCAATCATGGGAAGCAATTCCTCGCGCTGCGGCACGAGGTCTATTTTGTTGACGCCGAGAATCACGGGCGTTTTCACCCCTTGAAGCAGGTTGAGAATATACCGATCTCCTGGCCCGATCTTTTTTTCCGGTTCAACGATATACAACACCGCGTCAATCCCTTCGATGGTGTTGATCGCCGTTCGAATCATATATTCATTCAGGCGATGCTGCGGTTTATGAAAACCCGGCGTATCGAGAAAAATGATTTGCGCCTGGTCGCCGTGATAAATCCCCATGATTTTATTGCGCGTGGTCTGGGGTTTATCCGACATAATCGCAATTTTTTGTTGAAGGACGCGATTCAGAAACGTGGACTTTCCAACGTTTGTTCTCCCGATAATGGCAATGAATCCTGAATGAAATCCCGTCTCTTGTTTCACTCAGACACCTCCCGTATTCAAGTGGTTAAATGGAAAAGAATGAAAATCGTCTCGTTTGGGCAAAGATGACAGCAAGACGCACCACAGGGAATTTTTCCTGATGATGCGTCATGAAGGAAATTGGTTGGAATCAATAGCGATAATTGTCAGGTTCGATCTGTAATTCCGTTAACATCTTTTTAAATGTTTCTGCTTTTAAGCCGGCTTCAATGGCCGCATTTTTCATCTCGCCATGATGGCGGCGCAGCAAGCGGGTACAATAGACGCGCTGAATTTCTGCCAGCACGTTCTCTCGCAGCGGCTGATAGGCCGGAAGCTCTCGATCTTCATCCAATAAGGCGATCAGATAATTTAACATGCCCGGATCGCTGATGCCTCCCGTAAACACGTCGCGATCAAAACGAATCATCTCTTCTGAGAGCGTCTTTTCGCCGGTTTGCACCTCAATCACCGCCCGTTCGATGACCTCCGCAAGTTCCCGAACGTTTCCCGGCCAATCGTATTGAATCAGCAGATTGATCGTCTCATCCGGGACGCGCTCGACCGCTTTGCTGTGTGTGCGATTGAACACCTTGACAAAATGGGCGACCAGGCCGGGAATATCTTCTTTCCGATCTCGCAGCGGCGGCAGAAGAATTGGATAGATGGAAAAATAGCGATACAAATCTTCGCGGAATTTGCCTTGCGACACAAGCTCGCGCAAATCTTTCGTGGTCGTCGCGATCATCCGTACGTCTGACGGATAGATCACATCTTCGCCTAAGGGACGAACAGCCTTCCCGCGTGCCGCCTGAATCAGCCGCGTTTGAATTTCTAACGACAAATTTCCGATTTCTTCCAGCACCAGCGTCCCGCCATCGACTTTACGCAGCAAGCCGATGCGATGATCGTCCGCGCCGGGAAACGCGCCTTTGCGATGCCCAAATAAATCATCTTCTAACATATCCATATCGCCGTCACATACGATATGCAGCATCGGGCGGTTATGGCGCGTGCTGATTTCTCTGATAATGTCGGCAAGCACATTTTTGCCTGTGCCGGGTTCTCCTTGAATCAGGACGGCAATCGAACTTTTGCTCAGCTTTTCAATCCGGTAACACGCTTGCAGCAACGCCTGGCTTCGCGCCACCACGCCATGTTTTTCGAAGACGCGCATCATCTTTTCGCTGGCGTCTCTGAACATAAACCCTTCGTTATCCTGGCTCGGAAGATTTTCAAGTTGGCGGCTGAGCTCTTCTTCTTTGGCTAATAATCCTTTGATTTCAATCTCTCTGGCGCGAATTTCTTTTTGCAGCGACGCAATCTGGCCGCTATGATCGTGATGATGGGCGTCCATCTCTTCCTGAGTCAGTCGCAGCTCCTCAATTTTCGAGCGTAAGCGATAGCTTTTGCGATCCAAATCCTCGCGAATTTCGGTCAAGGTGTGCTCTAAATGCTGGACATCGTCTGCCTGAGTTTTGGCGGGCTTGCGTTTTTTCTCGGCGCTTTCGGCTTTTGGGCGAGGTGCGTCAATCATGCTGCGTTCCTTTTTCGGGTGACGAGAACGATGGATCAGCAGACTTGTGAGCAGAAAGGTCAAGGCGACAACAAGCGCAGGCGGAAACACCGGAAGAATCAGGTGAAATTGCGCATACGCACCATACGCAATGCCGCCGTAGAGCAGGCACAAGAATAGCGCGAGCATGAATTTCGAGGCAACACGATGCGAACCAAGCACGAATCCGCTCAACGCGCCGACAAACATGACAATGCCGATACGAATTGCGGCGGGCAATTCCATGAGAAAATGATCGGTGACAATATTATTGATAAAATTCGCAAGCATGCCAGTGAGCGGATAAGAATTCGACACAGGCACAGGTTGATTGCCGCCTGATCCGACCAGGACAATGGCATCTTTAAATGATGCCAACACATTGGAAAGCGCCGCAGGATCGAACATATTCGCCAAAATATCTTGTTCCATCGAAAATGTTTGATAAGGAGCGAGTGCGCCTTGAGAAGAAGTATGCGCAAAATCAATCAGCAACTCCCCGTATTCATTCACTGGAATTTTTGTAAATCCGCCGTCTTCTCTGGCGATCTCAATGTATTGTCCGGGGTAAAAGGTCATGTCCACGCTTTCGATCTTGAGATAATCCATCGCCATCAGCAGCGGTAGCGAGCCATACCAGTGGTTTTGATACATCAAAAAGAGGGGAATTCTGCGAAAGACGCCATCCGTATCGGCCAACGTATTGACAAAACCAATGCTGCGGGCGGTTGTCAGATATTTATGCGCCGGAAGTTCGACGCGCTGCGCTTCGAAGACTTTTTGCCCTGTTTCACCGATGTCCGTCAATTCTAAGCGGAACGGGAGAATATCCTGATTTTCGGCTTCTGGCGTTGTCTGCTGCGGATCAAAAAGAAATGAATAGCCATAATACACATTGTTGGCTGCTGATGCGATGCTCACCAATTCCTCATTGACCGCCGCATCGAAACGATAGTTCAAGCCGATGACTTTAGGCTTGAATTGGCCGTTATTTTCAAGCGAAACCAGGCGAATGAACGTCGCGAGTTTGTTGCTTAAGTCAGACACGTCATCGACCAACACGATTTTGATCGCGGGAGACACCTCTGGCGCAATGCTGTACTGCATGCGATAATCAAGGGTTTGCAACTCAATTTGCCGCAATAACGGGGATAGCTGAGGAATATTTACCTTCCCGTAAAACAAAAATGCCACGAATCCAGCACAGAGTAAACCAACAAGACAGGCCAAAAATCGTTTCATGAAATACCTCGCCTTTCCCCGGCAAAACGCGCAATCTGACAGATCAGCGTGCCTGTTTGCCGAGAGGCTCAATGAAAAAAGATAATAGCAATCCAATCCAGCAAAATAAACGCGCTGAAAAATTGTCAAGACTTAATCCCGCTATCTTCGAAAACCTGTGAAGGCGGAGGACTCTTGTTTGCGTGTTCAATCCCTGATTGAAAACTTGACAGAAACAGGAGTTTCCATCATACAGGCATCGCAGACGATTCACGATTTTTCCTTGACATATCTACTTATTCATAATACCTTTACACCAAGCGTAAGAGTAACTTCTTTCGACGAGGCTGTGAAGGAGAGGCGACAACGAAGAGAGCGTAAGGAAAAAGGAGGCATTATGAAAAAGATTGTGGCAATGGTTCTGGCCGGAGGAGCATTCAGCGCCTTAGGTATTATGGCGGGACGCCGCGCGAAAGCTGCCATTCCATTTGGCGGCATGTATCGTATTATCGATTTTGTGTTAAGTAATTTAATGAATTCAGAGGTAGAGCATGTTGGAATCTTAGCGCAATATCGTCCGGCGTCGTTAATTGATCATATTAGCGGCGGCGCCTCATGGGATTTATATGGCCGAACCCGCGCGATCAAAATTCTGCCGCCTTACAAAGGGGAAACTGATTCGGATTGGTATCGCGGCACCGCTGATGCGGTCTATCAGAACCTCAATTTTATTCGCGACCGTCAACCATCTGAAGTCATGATCCTCGCCGGTGAAAATGTCTATTCCATGAATTATCAGGATGTGCTGAACTATCATCGCGAACGGCAGGCTGACTGCACATTGGTCTGTAATCCGCTTCCCACCAAAAACCCCAACCGATTCGGCATTTTAACGCTTGAACAAGATGGACGCGTCGCCGCCTATCATGAAAAGCCGGAAACCATTACTGGCGATTTCTATTCTGCCGGAATTTATGTATTCAATACCGAATTCCTGTTGAAAAAATTGACGGAAGATGCCGCGAACCCCGCCAGCAAACATAACTTTGCGGATGACATTATTCCTGCCATGCTGCGGGCTGGCGATAAATTTTATGGCTACGCCTTTCGCGGTTACTGGGCGTATTGCGGCACGCTCGAAGAATACTGGCAAGCCAACATGGACTTGCTCGATGATCCGGCGCCATTGGATATGTGGAAATGGAACGTGCGCACGAACCTGGATGACAGCAACGTTTCGGGGCAACCCCCGGCCTTATTTTTGCCGACATCGAACGTAAAACATGCGTTGGTTTCCCCGGGATGCCAAATCAGCGGAACCGTTGAAAATAGCATTCTCTCGCCGGGAGTTATGGTGGAAGAAGGCGCGATTGTCCGGGATTCGATCATTATGAATGGCACGCTCATTCGACGCGGGTCTGTGTTGAATCGCGTGATTGTTGATAAAGGCGTTGAGATTGGCGCCGGCGCGGAAATCGGCGTCGGAGAAACGTCGGGGACTGATCTGTCAGTCATTGGAAAAGAGGTCAGAATCGGCGACCACGCTCACATCGGAAAAAATGTCTTTATTAATCATGGAAGGGTGATTGAGCCAAATCAACGCATCGAATCAGGGCGCGTGATTCAGTAGCCTCTATTTTAGCATAGCCGCGAGGATTGAACCCAACGCTGGCAGGGTATTCAGCCCTGCCAGCGTTTCAGGGGGCAATGCTTTCGCTTCCCAGCATGTCGAAGGGAAAACCCGAACTTTCGAAAATCGAGTTATATGGCGTCAGCGACCCGAATATCTCCGGGCAGCTTATTTTAGCGAAAGAAAAAGGCTTCTTTCGAGATGAAGGCTTAGACGTCACGTATCGCCTCCTTTCGTCCGGCACAATTATGCCGGAAGAAGTGATGAAAGCGAAACAAAAGCCGTTTGCCTTCACGCAGACGCCGATTACAACGCTTGTGCTGCAAGAAAAAGGCGTGGACGTGAAAATTGTTGCGCCATTAGCTGATATTTCCGGGACGCAGCAAATCGTCGTCCGCACCTCTGCCAATATTCAATCGCCTGAAGATCTGCTCGGCAAACGTATCGGCATGGCAAAAGGGGCGGCGGTGTATATTTCAATTCAGGGCATGGCGAAAGAATTCGGGCTGGATCTCTCCTCCGTGCAGTTTATCCATCTGCTTCCCGCGCAGCAGTTAGAAGCGATGGAAAAAGGCGAGATTGATGCCATGGCCTGCTGGGAACCCTGGACAAGCAAAGCCGAAGCGGTTGGGGGGAAGTTCTTTTTTTCCGGCGCTCGTTCCGAAATTCCAGAGAATGAAGGCGATATTAACTGGCTCGTTGATCAGAGCGTGCTGATGACATTTCGGGAGAATTTAGAAAAATATCCCGAAACCGTGAAAGCCCTGATTCGCGCCTTTCGCACGGCAACCCGCTTCATCAACGACCATCTCGAACAAGCAGCAAAAATTCTGGCTGGCCCGTTGTCGCTGAAAAAAGAAGAATTGATGCACATCCTGTCATTGAACAAATATTCGATGACGATGGATAACCTCTTCAAAATCGGCCTGCTTTCTTTCAGAGAACTGCTGTTTCAAAATGGCGTTATCACCACGACCCCGCCGGAAGGCGATCTCTACTCAACCGCGTTTTTGCGCGATGTTGACCCCGCGCTTGTTTTGATTGAAGAAGCCGCTGCGGAAGAGGAAGATGAAGAGCTTCAGGAATATCTCACCATCTTTTTCGACGAAGTGGATGAAATTCTGCGCAAACTTGATAACGACGCGATTGCGCTGGAAGCGAGTCCGCAAGACAAAAGCAAGCTCCGCGCCATTACCGGCGCATACCATACCCTCAAAGGGAATGCGGGATTTTTAGGATTCGAAAAAATCACGAATGCCGCCAAGCAAATCGAAGGGTATCTGAAAACCCTTTCCGTTGATGAAAATGCGGTGATTTCCAAAGGGATTCTCACGTTAATCTACTTTGCCAACGATCTGTTGAAAAACCTCGTGGCGGATTACAAACAGAATCGCAGCAGTTCGATTGATATTTCCGGCATTCAGCAGCGAATCGGCCAGCTTTCGCCGCAAATGGAAGAAACGGTCGAGCAGGTGGCTGCGCCCGGCGAAATCGAAATTTCTGGCTATGAAGCCCTGAAACTGCGCGAAGCAAAAAAAAAAGGAAAACAGATTTTCCGGCTCGATATTCAATTCGATCCCGAATGGAAAATGAAATCTGCCGGCGCGTTTATTATCGTCCGCAAATTGGGCTTAAGCGGTGAAATCGCCAAAGTCATCCCGCCATTAGGCAGCAAAGAACTTAAAGCCACCCCCGAAGTTCACATCCTCTATGTCTCCGATCTGGAGAAAGACCGCCTGTCGGAAATCGCGAACGTGGCGGTTGTCGTCTCCTCGGTCAAAATCACGCCGTTCAGCGTGCCTGAAGTCTTAGTGGTGCAGAAGGACGAACCGGATTATTTGAAAGAATTCGGCTCCGGCGAAGATTTTACGCTCGGCGACCGCTCGAAAGCGCGAACGTTGCGGGTGGATTATAAAAAATTAGATGATATTATGAATATCATCGGCGAACTGATTATCGGCGGCTCGACGCTTGCGCGGGGGTTGAATGAAGTGCGGGACACGCTGTCCGGGACGCAGTTTTCGTTAAAGCCGATGAATCACCTGCAAAAAACCAGCGACGGCATCCGCAAAAATCTGCTGAATCTGCAAGAAAACATCATGAAAGTCCGCATGACGCCGATTGACGTGGTGTTTCGCAAATTTCCGCGCGTGGTCAGGGATTTAGCCTTAAAAGGCGGAAAAGATGTCAAGCTCGAAGTCATCGGAGAAGACACTGACCTTGATAAAACGTTAGTTGACGTCATCAATGAGCCGTTGTTTCATTTGATTAAAAACACGATTGATCACGGCATCGAACCGCCGATGGTGCGGGAGCAGTTGGGTAAACCGCCGAAGGGGACAATTCAACTCATCTCGTTTCGCGAAGGGAATCAAATCGTCATTGTGGTCGAAGACGACGGACGCGGCATTGATCTCGAAAAGCTGAAACGGCAAGCCTACGAAAATGGCCTGTTGTCCGCTGAAAAGCTGCAAAAATTGTCGAAAGCCGACGCGTTTGGATTATTGTTCATGACGCCGTCCGGTTCGCCATCGGACTCGGGCAGCGGCGAGCAAAGCGGCATGATGGTCGTGCGCGATACCGTGCAGAATTTAAAAGGCTCGGTCGAATTAGACAGCAAATTAGGCGAAGGCACGGTCTTTATCATTAAATTGCCATTGACGCTCGCCATTATTCAGGCGTTGGTCTTCGGCGTCGGAAATCGAATGTTTGCGATTCCGCTTTCTACCGTTGTCGAAGCGATTCGGATTTCGCCGGAACAAATCTCGTATGTCGGCGACCGCGAAGTCTTCGAATTGCGGAATCAGGTCGTCAATCTCATCCGTCCGCACGCGATTCTCGGCATTCCTGAGCCGACATACGGCGAAAACAGCAAAATGTACGTGATTGTCGTGCGCTCATCTGAACGGAAAATTGTCGGTATCGTCGCAGATTCGCTGATGGAAAAGGAAGAACTCGTCATCAAATCGTTAGATCAAAATATCATGCGGTCGGAAATCACCTCTAGCGCCTCCAAGCTTGGCGATGGGAAAGTCGTGCTAATTTTGGATGTCCCGGCTTTGATTCGCAGCGTATTCGGATAAAAAAGGCGAAAAACCATGCTTAAAAAAGATGGAACACCGTTTACATGTTTAATTGTTGATGATTCACGTTTTGCCCGCAGCAGCCTGGTGAAGCTTGTCGAGCAGATCGGCGTCACTGTGATTGGTCAAGCCGCGTCTGGCGCGGAAGCGCTTGAAATGCACGAACGTCTTGCCCCCGATTCGGTCACGATGGATTTGTCGCTCCCGGATGTGGACGGCATCATCCTTGTGCGGAAAATGATGACTGCGAATCCGAACACGCTCATTATTCTCAGCAGCGGCATCCCACACGAGGAAGTGATCGAAGAAGCGTTGCGCGCTGGCGCGGAACACTTTATCTCAAAGCCTCTGGATGTCAATAAAGCCAAACAGATCATCGAATGGGTGCTGCGCGTCTCGAATAAATAACATAAGGCGACTTTGCAGTTCCCATTCTCTTCATGGAAATTCCTATGCAACACATTCTGGACAAACTCTCGCAAGCGCAAGCCGCAAAGCATCTGAGCGCTGCCGCTGTCGCAAATATCCGTAAATGGCTGACTGGAAAGGAATTTGAGGAGTATTGGGAGGCTATTTCCTTGCTGGTCGAAGGCGAACGATTCAAGGAATTAGAAGACAATTTTTACACGATTATTCCATTTGGCACGGGCGGGCGGCGCGGCACGTGCGGCGTTGGGCCGAACCGCATCAACGCCCGCACGATTGGCGAATCGGCGCAAGGGTTAGCCGCGTATATCGAAAAATTCGGCGCAGAGGCCAAAGCGCGAGGCGTCGTGATTGCGTATGATACGCGCCTGACATCGCGGGAATTTGCGGATGTGACCGCTCGCGTCCTGACCGGCAACGGCATCAATACGTACATGTTCAGCAATTTTCGTTCCACACCGGAGCTTTCGTTCGCGGTGCGGGAACTGAAAACGATGGCGGGCGTGGTCATCAGCGCCAGCCATAATCCGCCGAGCGACAACGGTTTCAAAGTCTATTGGGAAGACGGCGGGCAGATCGTCGCGCCGCATGACGCTGCGATTATTCAGGAAGTCAACGCGGTGACGACGCTGAAACGCATGGATTTGGGCGAAGCCGAACGGCAAGGGCTGCTGAAAAAAATCGATCAAGACATTGACGCTCCGTATGTGCAAGCGGTCGTGAATTTGTCGCTCAGCCGCAACCGCAATGTCAAGATTGTGTACAGCCCGCTGCATGGCGCGGGGCAAACCTCGATTCTGCCGGTGTTGCGAGCGGCGGGATTCGAGCAATTGCATCTTGTTGAAGAGCAGATGAGCGCGGACGGGAATTTCCCGAATGTCGCCGCGAATTTCCCAAACCCGGAACTTCCTGCGGCCTCGGAACGCGCTATGGCGTTTGCCCGCGACATTGACGCCGACTTCGGCATGACCTCCGACCCCGACGCTGACCGACTTGGCGTGTTTTGCAAACATGTGAACGCTGACGGCAAAACGAATTGGGTGTTGTTGAATGGCAATCAGGTCGGCGCGTTATTGACTGATTTCATTCTCTCGAAATTGCAAGAACAGGGGCGGCTGCCGCAGCAAGGCGTCGTGGTCAAAACGTTAGTGACGACAGACATGGTTTCCCGCATTGCCAAAAGTTTCGGCATGGCGACAATCAGCAACCTGTTGGTCGGATTCAAATATATCGCGGAAGTGATTCGCAATCTGCCCGCAAATCAGGCATTTATCTTCGGCGCGGAAGAAAGCCTCGGCTATTTGCGCGGCACGTTTGTCCGCGATAAAGACGCCGCAATCGCCGCCATCACGATAGCGGAAATGGTGGCGGAACTGAAAGCTGAAGGCGAAAGCCTGATCGATCATTTGTATAAACTCTACCGGAAACATGGCTATTTTGCGGAATTGTTAAAAAATATGTACGTTCCCGGCGCGGAAGGCACGGCTCGCGTCAAAAAGATGATGAAAATTCTGCGCGAGCAGCCGCCGTTGAAGTTAGGCGAAAAGCGCGTGATTGAAGTCGTAGATCGGTTAGTCGGCGTCGCAATTGCCCCTGAAACTGGCAAAGTCATCCGACAGGTCGAAGGAACGAAAGGCAATGTGCTGATCTTCGTGCTTTCCGATGATCAGCATACCCGCGTCACGATTCGCCCTTCCGGCACAGAGCCGAAAATCAAATATTACGGTGCGATTCGCAAAGACGTGCCGGTCGGCATTTCCGACGCGGAATTGCTGCAATTGAAAGCTGAAACCGACGCGCGGCTCGAATCCTACGTCAACAGCCTGATCTCTGAAGCTGAAAAGCGGGGATGACATTTTCAAGAAACGTGTAATAATTTGTTTGGGTAGGTCGAATTCGTGGTTCTTTAATTCTTGCAGGCGGAAT
>CAZMEO010000017.1:16385-20706 GCA_964565315.1 uncultured Candidatus Moduliflexus sp.
AATAATTTGTTTGGGTAGGTCGAATTCGTGGTTCTTTAATTCTTGCAGGCGGAATGTTTTTCGCAGCGCTGTATTTACCGATAGATAACACACTGTAGTTTGAAGAAGTTACTTTTGAAAAGGAGCAACGAAGATGAGTGACGAACCGAAAAAAGAAAAGCGCACCTGGACAGAAGAAATCGAAGTTGCCGGCAGCGAATTGGTTGAGAAGGTCAAAGAATTGATTCAGGATAGCAGCGCCACCCGCTTGATTATTCGCAAACCGAGCGGCGATGTGTTGATGGAAGTGCCGATTGTGGCGGGCGCAGCCGTTGGCGGGGCGTTGACGCTGTTCCTGCCGGTCATTGCCGCGATTGGCGCAATGGCGGCGCTGCTTGCGCAATTCAAAATCGAAATCGTGCGCGAAGAAAGCGGCGAGAACGACGCGGATAAACCATCACAATAGCAACGCTGAATACCTGTGAGGTTTCTCAAACCTCACAGGTATTTCCTCTTGAAATTTTTTCCTCGAATACGCCCTTTTTGTTGACAGAAACCTCGCCCTTCTGACAGTCGTCAATCCCATGTATATTCTCGGCATCGAAACATCAACAATGACCGGCAGCGTGGCGATTATCACCGAACAGCAGCTTATCGTCGAACAAACGATCAATACGAAAATCACGCACGCCGAACGGCTGATTACGACGATTGACGATACGTTACGCGCTGCGTCGCTGACAATTCGAGAAATTGACGGTATTGCTGTTTCCAGCGGGCCGGGCTCGTTTACCGGACTTCGCATCGGCGTCACGACCGCGAAAAGCCTCGCGTACAGCATCCGCAAGCCGATTGTTGGCATCTCGTCATTAGATGCGCTTTCGTCACAATTTTTTTACGCGAGCTATTTGATTTGTCCGATGCTCGACGCCAGAAAAAAAGAGGTGTATTCCGCCTGTTACCGCAACAGTGGCGCGAAGGTGCAGCGCGTATCTGAATATGCGGTCATCACTCCGGCAAATCTTCTGAAAGGGATCCATGAACCAACGCTTTTTCTCGGCGATGGCGTCATGCCGTATCGCCGCGAAATCGCGTCAACCCTCGGCGAATCGGCGATCTTTGCGGATGCCGCACATCTGCTGCCGCGCGGAAGCCTCGTGGCGAAACTTGGCTGCGACCGGCTGCTGGCAGGCGAACAAGATGATTGTTCGGCGCTGACGCCATTTTACCTGCGCCAATCTGACGCGGAAATTCACTGGGAACGCGCCCAACTCGCGCAATAATCGCAACAGCATGGAAACAATTATCTCGAACGCGTTACCAACTCAGGCGACAGTATCGGAAAAAGCGCTCGTTCGCTGGCAAAAAATAGGGCTTGCCATGCTTTCGGCGCTTTGTTTTATCCTGATTTTTCCGCCGTTCAATTTCGAAATGCTGGCGTGGGTGGCCTTCGTGCCGTTCTTGCTCGCAATTCGCGACGCCAGCCTGAAAGAGACGTTTTTTCTCGGCTGGTTCAGCGGCCTGATCGGGGCGCTTGGCACAGTCTATTGGGTGGTCGTGGCAATGGTCAGCTATGGCAACGTGCCGGCGTGGTTAAGCGTGCTTGCGCTGTTGCTGATGGCGTCCTTTCTTGGGCTGTATAGCGGCGTATTTGCATGGCTTGTCCGTTGGCTCGATTGGCGGCAAACTTCGCTGCTATTGATACTGATTATCCCGTCGCTCTGGGTGGCGCTCGAATATGCGCGGGCATACGTTCTGTTCCCCTTTCCCTGGAGTTATGTCGGGTACAGCCAGTATCTCACGCCCATTGTGACGCAGATTGCCGATACAACAGGCGTTTATGGCGTCTCGTTTCTTGTCATGCTGGTGAACGCGGGCTTATATACCGCAATATTTTCAAGAGTCTCGCAGAAAATGAAGCGAAACGCGCTTATTGTCACGGGATGCGCGGTTGCTGTGAGTGTCGGCTATGGCGCGTTCGTGCTGTTTGGCACAAACTCAATTGAAGAGAACTCGCTCAACGTTGGGGTCGTACAAGGCAATATTGATCAGGCGATCAAATGGAATAGCGCCTTTAAACAGCATATTTTCGACACGTATGCCCGGCTTTCGACTGAGATTGCGGCAGAAAAACCGGATGTGATCGTCTGGCCGGAAACGGCTGTGCCATTTCTCTTTTTATATGATGTGGAACCGCAGCAGCAGATGATTGATTTCGTCGGCAAACTCAACACATTTCTGCTGTTTGGCGGCCTGCACGTGACGCCAATCAAAGGGACGCGAGAATATAACTCGTTCAACAGCGCCTTTTTGCTTTCCCCGAATGGCGGCCTGTTAGGGCAATATAACAAAATGCAGCTTGTGCCGTTTGGGGAGTACGTGCCGTTCAAAAAGCTGTTGTTTTTTATTGACCGGATTACGACCGCCATTGGCGAGGTGCAGGCCGGAACTGTGCCGGAAGTCATGCAGGCGAACGACACGTTGTTCAGCGTGGTGATCTGTTTCGAATCCACCTTTCCGAACCTTGTGCGAAAATTTGTTGACAACGGCGCTCGTTTTCTTGTGATTATTACAAACGATGCCTGGTATGGGCGCAGTCCGGCGGCGGCGCAGCATTTTTCAATGGCAACGTTTCGCGCCATCGAAAACCGGACGGCGATTGCCAGAGCCGCAAATACCGGCATTTCCGGCTTTATCGATCCGTATGGCCGCATTCTTCAACAAAGCGAGACGTATGTCGAAGCCGCGCTTGTGCATGAGATTCCGCTGCGAACCGTCACCACATTTTACACGCGCTACGGCGATGTCTTCGCGTGGCTCTGCTGCGCGGCGGCGGTTGGGGCAATCGGACTCGGATGGATACGGCGAAACGCATGAAAAAGATTTTGATTTCAACGGACAACGTGTTCGTTTGGGATATGACGAAGATGCTGAATTGATAAGCTGTCAGACACTTTGAAGGTGCCTGATAGTTTTGTTCTTGTTCAATAAAAGGAAAATATCATGGAAATTACCTCACTCTATCAGGCGAAAGACATCTTGAAAACATTGTCCGAAAAAATCGAAGCGATGCGGAGGTATCTTTGACATCGATAGCTGTCAAACCCGCTCGGACGAGATTGAAAAAAAGATGGCAGACGCCTCGTTCTGGGATAATCAGGACGCCTCGAAAGACGTCATCCGCGAAAAAAAGACGTTGCAGCGCCAGTTGGAGATGTGGCGCGGTCTGACGCAAAAACATGACGATCTCTATACGCTCGTCGAAATGTGCGAAGAAGCCGATGATTCGTCGTTATTTCCCGAAATTGCGTCGGTCGCGGATTCACTGGATCAGGCGATCAACGATGTGGAATTTAAGCAGATGCTCAGCGGCGAGCATGATCAGGGCAACGCAATTCTTTCGATTAACGCCGGAGCAGGCGGCACGGAAGCGCAAGACTGGGCGCAGATGCTTTTTCGGATGTATCTGCGCTGGTGCGAACGGCGCGGCTTTAGAACCGAAATCGTGGACATGCTCAGCGACGATGAGGCGGGCATCAAAAGCGCGACGATTATGGTCGAGGGCGAATATGCGTTTGGCTATTTAAAGGCGGAGCGCGGAGTGCATCGCCTCGTGCGGATTTCGCCGTTTGACACCAACAAGCGGCGGCACACGTCGTTTGCGTCGGTTATGGCGATCCCGGAAATTGACGACGATATCGAAGTCGAAATTGACGAAGAAGATTTGCGGATCGATACCTTCCGTTCCAGCGGCGCGGGCGGACAGAAGGTCAATAAAACGTCGTCAGCGATTCGCATCACGCATTTGCCGACGAACATCGTCGTGCAATGTCAGAACGAGCGTTCGCAGCATAAAAACAAAGCGCAGGCTATGAAAATCTTGCGGGCGCGTTTGTATGAATTGCAAGAGCAGGAACAGGCGGAAGAAAAGGAAAAATTACAGGGCGAAAAGCGCGTGATTGCCTGGGGCAGCCAGATTCGGTCGTATGTCATGCACCCGTATCAAATGGTGAAAGATCACCGCACCAGCCACGAAACCAGCAACGTCACGGAAGTCATGGACGGCGATCTGGACGCCTTCATGCGCGCCTACTTGCTCTTCGCGACCAAAGGGGCGTAAATCACGAAGTTTTTAACGCAAAAGACGCGAATGGCGCAAGAGGCGCAAACGTTTTCTTGACGTTCGCGTCTCTTGCGCCTTTTGCGCCGCTTGCGTTAAAATATTTGCGAAACGCCATAATATTTCGAATATATCAGAAAAGGACGAACCATGTTAGAAACCACAGCTCAACGAGAACAACGAATTGCTAAACTTGCCGAATTAGAGGCGAATAATATCCCG
>CAZMEO010000017.1:20806-24984 GCA_964565315.1 uncultured Candidatus Moduliflexus sp.
TCAACGAGAACAACGAATTGCTAAACTTGCCGAATTAGAGGCGAATAATATCCCGGCGTATGTCAACAGCTTTCATGTGACCGCCAATATTACGGAATTGCTCCGCTCGTATGCGGACAAAGCCAAAGAAGAACTCGAAGCGAATGAATACATGACGACCACTGCCGGGCGCATCATGTCCATGCGGATTCAGGGCAAAACCTCGTTCGCGCACATTCAAAGCGGCACTGACCGCGTCCAGATTTACGCCCGCACGAAAGAGCTTGGCGACGACGGCTTCAAATTTTACAAATCCCTTGACATCGGCGATTTCGTCGGCGTTACGGGGCGCGTCTTCCGCACGAACACGAACGAATTGACCGTGCTTGTGACGGAATTGAAATTATTGTCCAAATCGCTGCGCCCGCTGCCGGAAAAATGGCACGGCCTGACAAACGTCGAAACGCGCTATCGTCAGCGCTATGTCGATTTGATCGTCAATCCGCACGTCAAAGACATTTTTATCAAACGCGCCAAAACGATTTCTGCGATCCGGCAGTTTTTCCTGTCGCGCGATTTTTTAGAAGTCGAAACGCCGATGATGCAGCCGATTGCTGGTGGCGCAACCGCGAAACCGTTCGTTACGCATCACAACGCGCTGAACATGTCGCTCTATCTGCGCATCGCGCCGGAACTCTACCTGAAACGCCTGATTGTCGGCGGTTTCGAGCGCGTGTTCGAAATCAACCGCAATTTCCGCAACGAAGGGATTTCCACGCGCCATAACCCGGAATTCACGATGCTGGAGTTTTACATGGCGTATGCCGACTACAACGATTTGATGCCGCTGACCGAACAGCTCTATTCCTCAATCGCGCAGGAAGTCGCCGGAACGATGAAATTGACGTATCAGGGACAGGAAATTGATTTGACACCACCCTGGACGCGCCTGACCATTAAAGATGGCATTCTGAAATATGCTGAAGGGGTGACGCCCGCCGATTTGGAATCGGAAGACGCGCTGCGCCGCATCGCCGGTTCGCTGGGGTTGGATACGAACGTTGGCAAAGGCAAGCTGCTGATGGCGATTTTCGAGCATGTCGCCGAGCCGCATTTAGTGCAGCCGACCTTCGTGATGGATTTCCCGACAGAAGTTTCGCCGCTTTCCAAAGCCAAACCTGACGACCCGGAATTCGTCGAACGCTTCGAATTTTACATCGCCTGTCAGGAAATGGGGAACGCCTTCACCGAGTTGAACGACCCGATTGATCAGAAAAAGCGTTTCGAAAAACAGACAGAGGAACATGAAAAAGGCGATGAAGAGGCGCACCAGATGGATGAGGATTTCGTGCGAGCCTTAGAATACGGCATGCCGCCGACCGCGGGCGAAGGCATCGGCATTGACCGCCTGATCATGCTCCTGACCGATTCGCCGTCCATTCGAGAAGTCATTCTTTTCCCGCACATGCGCAAAGAGCAGGCGTAATAAAGGATAGTTGTCAGACACGTTCGACGTGTCTGACAACTTGTTCCGACATGCCGAAACGCCGCAGCGCCACCGCCGAAAAACGCGATGAATTCCGCCGCCGCCTGCTGGCGTGGTATGCGGAATATGGCCGCGATCTCCCCTGGCGCAACACCGACAATCCCTACCATGTCTTAGTCTCCGAAATCATGTTGCAACAGACGCAAGTGGATCGCGTCATTCCGAAATATCACGAGTTTCTTGAAAAATACCCGGATGTTGAACGTTTGGCGGATGCGCCGACTGAGGAAGTCAAAGAAACCTGGAAACCGCTCGGCTACAATATCCGTCCGGTGCGCTTGCAGATGATTGCGCGGGAAGTGCAGGCCGAATACGGCGGCACGATTCCCGACACGCCGGAAGAATTGCAAAAATTGAAAGGCATCGGAAAATATACGGCGGGCGCGGTATCCTGTTTCGGCTATAATAAAGCCGTGCCGCTCGTTGATACGAATGTTGACCGCGTGTTGCAGCGCGTCTTTTTCGGCAAAAACGCCTCCGAATCATCAAAAGAAGAAAAGCAGGTCTGGGAACTCGCCGCCGAATTAGTGCCGCAAGAGAACGCCTACGATTACAATCAGGCGCTCATGGATTTCGGCGCAACCGTCTGCATGGCGCGCAAGCCGCTCTGCCTCGTCTGCCCGATGAAAGACATCTGCGCGGCTTATCCTGTTTATGCCTAAACGCCATGTTCCGATGCTGCGCCATCTCGTAGATTTTTCTTTTTCCTGCAAAAAAAAGTTGTGATTCCGCGAAAAATGACCTATTCTTTTAGAAGAATTCGTTATCAGGGAACGTTGGCTCATATCACATCCATACTGTCATGGCCTGTTTGACCGCGTCTCGTATTGATGTTATGACTGCGCCACCTTGTGAGACGAGTGGGCAGCCTATTGAACATTCAATTCCCCAATTTATTGGTTGGGAATGCAACGTAAAACAATTTATGGAGGAGTGTCTCTATGCAAAGGTTTGTGATGAAACATGCGTTTTTTAAATTATTGGTTCCGATTTTTATTATCATGCTTGCTCTTGTTGGCTGCGATGACGGAAGCAGCAGCGATGGAGATAATGATTCCGACAATCCAACGAATCCTTCGAATCCTGGCACGTCTGACCCCGGCACGGGGAATTTGTCAGGAAAAGTGATCGGAACAATTTACGGAAACGCGCTGTCCGGCGTTACGGTCACAGTCGGTTCGCAATCAGCCGTGACCGCATCGAATGGCACGTTTCAACTGAATGGCGTTGGTGAAGGCAATCTGGCAGTCGTCGTATCCGGGAGCAAAGTGTATCGTCGGACGCAAATGGTAAATACGGCAGAAGGGAGAGCCGTCGTACTTGACGCCATTGAAACTGGCAGTAATTTCAACCTGCGGTTTTATCGAGAATTAGCGCGAGGCAATCATCCGAAAGAGGGGGATTTGTTTCAGACGCATCGCTGGACAAGCTCGACGCCGCCGACATTTTATATCAACACAAACGCCGCCTCGGCCATTGATGGCAAAATTGACCAGAAGACGATTGACACAGTGACGCGCGTCTTAAAAGAGGTTGTTCCTATCTATACGGGAGGATTGTATTCGAATATTACCGTTCAAACGGCGAATTTTCCAAGCCAAATGAGTTTTAATGATGTGCCCAATAACGGGTTTGTGATTTCCTTCGATGATACGCTGAGAAGTCAGGGGGCGTATGGCCTGACCTACACCGACCCCGATTTTACGTCGCCATTTACGAACGCTATCAGCAAAGTCGCGCTGTATATACTTGATAGCGAACAGTTCTATAAATATGGCAACCCGGCGAATATTTCGTTCGAAGAAATTATCGCGCATGAAAGCGGGCATGGTTTCGGCTTCCGTCATACTTCTGAGCCGAGTCTCGGCGGTTTGCCGTCTGTCATGGTGAAAACCGGCGAATATGGCGGGACGTTCAGCATTTACGATGAATTGCACATGGCAATCGTGTATAGCCGCCCTGCCGGGAGTACCGATATTGATAACGATCCGGGCAGCACCAGCGCGAAGCAGATTCCAGCAGAGCGCGAAGTGTTTATCGATGACCGCGCTACCGGTGATTTAGACGCGGAAACGCAGCGTCAATTGGTCGAATTGCCAGGATTTGCATTAGCGCGGGAAGCATTGCAATCGCAGAAATAACGACGTGTTCAAGACCTCACAGGGTGTAAAAACTTGCGAGGTCTTGTTCTTGTAAAAGAAGGAGAGAAGCGCATGAAAGGAACGTTTATGGTATTGATGTTGAGCGTCAGCCTGCTTGCCACCGGTTGTTCCGCGCAGAAAGCCGAAACAACACCAGAAATTCGAGAAACGCCGATCAAAATCGCTTCGCCGCTGCTGAAAGACGGCATCGAATTATTTGCCGCGCAGGAAATGACCATGCCGCTCGGTAAACATCGCTCGTTGCAGGCAAAGCTGCAAGCAAATGAAATAACGATTCGAACCTCCGCCGATTTTGCGCAAGCGGTCAAAGAAATTGCTTCGCCTGAAGACGCGCTTGCGTTTGCGCGATTGATCACGTCAGAAGAGATTCGTCCATACTTGCAAGACGTGTATTACGCCGAAGTGCATAAACAGGCCGCGCCGACGGCGAAAGAAGTCAACGGCGAAACCGTGCTGATCGAAGATCGCTGGTTTGCGGTCGAGGCGAAACA
>CAZMEO010000017.1:25084-26605 GCA_964565315.1 uncultured Candidatus Moduliflexus sp.
TCAACGGCGAAACCGTGCTGATCGAAGATCGCTGGTTTGCGGTCGAGGCGAAACAATATGACGCCTGGAAACTCGCTGAGCCGGTGGTCAAAAAATTGGAAATCGGCGGGTATGCCATCGAGCGTTTTGTCGCCGCCTATCCGAAAATCGTGGAAAAGAGCGCCACGCCCGCGCAACTCCTGAAAATCCGCGAAACTGTCGGCGCGAATGGCGCGTACACGATGGAAATCGTCGCGGTCATCGCTGAAGGCGCTGCCATCGAAAAAATGCTGCTGTTCACGAAATAATAGCGACTACCGAGCCGAAAGCGTAATAGCACGCTGATTGGGCTGATTTGACTGATTCGCACTGAGAAAAAATCAGTGAATATCAGTCAAATCAGCCCAATCAGTGTGCTATTCTTTACATGGCAACTCCAGAATTCGTGCATCTGCATTTGCACACCGAATACAGCCTGTTAGACGGCGCGAACCGCATTGACAAGCTGATGAAAAAAGTCAAAGAACTCGGCATGTCGTCGGTCGCGATTACGGATCACGGCAATATGTTCGGCGCGGTGCAATTCTACCAGAAAGCCAAATACAGTGACCTCAAGCCGATTATCGGCTGCGAAGTCTATGTCGCGCCGGAAAGCCGGCTCGACAAAAGCTCGACGCACGGCATTTCTGGCGCGTCGAATCATCTCGTGCTGCTCGCGAAAAACGAGGTCGGCTACAAAAACCTGATCAAGCTCGTCAGCGCGGGCTTTCTAGAAGGATTTTATTACAGGCCGCGCATTGACATGGAACTCCTGAGCCAGCACGCCGAAGGCTTGATCGGCCTCTCCGCCTGTCTGAAAGGCGCGATTCCGTACTGGTACAATCACGAAAACGAGGCCAAAGCCCGCGAAATTACGGGGCAATACCGCGACATTTTCGGCAAAGAAAATTTCTACCTCGAACTACAATATCACCACATCAAAGAGCAGGAAACCGCGAACACGTTTTTGCTGAAGCTCGCGCAAGATGTCGGGCTGTCGGTCGTCGCGACGAACGATTGCCACTATCTGAACGAATCCGACGCCACGCCGCATGACGTGCTGCTCTGCATCGGCACGGGGCGGCTCGTGAACGACGCGCAGCGGATGAGATACGATTCCCGCGAGTTTTACGTCAAATCCCCGGCGGAAATGGCCGCCGTCTTCGGCGATTACCCGGACGCGCTCTCGAATACGCTGAAAATCGCGGAACAATGCCAATTCGCCTTCAAATTCGGCGAAAACATCCTGCCGGAATATGAAGTGCCGGAAGGACATACGTTCGATTCGTACATGGCGCAGATTGCGCGGGAAGGCTTGGAAGACCGGCTTGCGCTGATTTTCAAGCACGAACCGGAAGAGCGTCACGCGCAGATTCGCGAACAATACCAGAAGCGGCTCGATCTTGAATTGGCGATCATTCAGAAAATGGGCTACGCCGGATATTTCCTGATTGTGTGGGATTTCATTCACTACGCTAAAAGTCAGGACATTCCCGTTGGACC
>CAZMEO010000018.1:0-24213 GCA_964565315.1 uncultured Candidatus Moduliflexus sp.
CGCACAAGCTGACCGGCATGACGGGCGCGGTGGTCTGGTCGGCGCAGTACGCCGCCTTCGGGCTGGCGCAGGTGGAGACGGAAGCCGTCGTGAACAACCTGCGCTTTCCGGGGCAGTATTTTGACGCCGAGACCGGGCTGCACTATAATTTCCAGCGGTATTATGAACCCGGTATAGGACGATATATGCAGCCAGACCCGATTGGCTTGAATGGTGGAATAAATATCTTTACTTATGCCAAAAATCATCCGCTATATTTTCAGGATCACTTAGGATTAGCTGTTTGGTTCATCACAGTTGGGAGTGGCGGAGGTTCATTTGTATGGGGTGTCTCGGTTGTTGGAGGAACCGCGTTAAAGCTTTCTTCTGATTCAGTATCTTGTGGAATTGGATTAATCTGTTGGAGTATTGGTTTCCAAGTTGGCATAGGGGGAGGTTTAACTGCGGCCATTGTAAATAGTAACGCTAAGTGCTGTGAGGAATTAGTAGGTAGTCACCCTCAATGGATTCAGATAAGTATTCAGACTCCTTTGGGAGGAGGAGGGCTTCAAATTTGGCGGAATCGTATTGGAATTAGTGCTGGTGCGGGGATAAAAGTCCAAGCAGCTTATGTTAGATGCACAATAGCTACTAGTATTCAAATAGCCCCATAAAATTAAGGAAGGCAACATGGCTACATATATTCCGAAAGGAATGTTTAATTTCAGCATTACAAGCTCAACTCTACTCTCATCGTATAAAATCAATACAACGAACGGTAGTGTTATGGTCGCACAAGTAAAAGGAAGGCTGTTTCGAGTTCTGTTTCCTAAACAAATCGATATCCGTGATGATGCTACGAAGAAGTTAGTTGCAACTATCGAAATAAATAATTTTTTAGGAACACGTGCGACGATCAATCGCATCTGTGATGACGTAACTACTCCTGTTGGAGAAATTTCAGTCTGTATGAAAGGAATTATAGGCTTTTTTATAGGCAAATTACTGGTTATTCATACGAAAGATAATGAATTCATAGGAGAGTTTGCTTCTCCTTCTCTCGTTCAGCAGATTCAGGATTTCTCTCCGTACCAGACAACGATATTCCCTGTCAAATGCAATCATAAGATACGAGGTAACTTGGAAGTGATACAATATCTCGCTGGCGGCTATTCATGTTCCTTTCAAGCTTACAAACAAACCATCAAAGAAGATCATGAATTGGGTGGTCTTATGGTACTTTCTGGAACATTATTGCTGTTAAGAAAATTAATTTCATGTTCTGGCCCATGAATTAGATATTCAAAAATACGTTAAGATCGATGTTCGTTAGTTTTGAATTGGTTCTGCGTTTGTCAAAAGGCGAAGTTTGTGGTAGCACGGGGGTGTGTCCCCGTGATAGTGACAGGATGTTTATCAGGCAGCTTGACGTACAAACAACAGACCACACACGGATAACATGAGGAGAGAACGTATGCGCGACATGACAGCGTGGAGGAGTCGGAGATTGGCAGGCATGATCGTGGCGCTTTTCGGCGTCGGCCTGATGGCGGCGTGTCACCTCTGCCAGGGGGCAACACCCTGACAGGGGTCTGCTCCCGTTCGTCCTGAGTCCTGTCCTGAGCGTGTCGAAGGGGGGTCGAAGGACACCGTTCATGGTTCGACGGGCTCACCGCGAGCGGATGTGACGGAAGACGACGGCAGCGGCGTTGAACTCAGGAGTTACGGCTACCAGCCCGATTCGACCTGGACGACCGACCCGCTCTTCCTGAAGCAGGGCAGCGACTACTACTTCTACCAGAACGACCATCTCGGCACACCGCAAAAGCTGGTCAGCCCGACGGGCGCGGTGGTCTTGGCGGCGCAGTACGCGGCCTTCGGCCTGGCGCAGGTGGAAAATGCGACGGTGGTGAATAATCTCATGAAATAAAGGTAATCACATGAAGATAAACACATCACATTATCTGATAATCTCTCTGGTGCTGCTTTTTAATTCATTCGTTTGGTTTTTGTCTGGCGAGATGTCAATTAGAAGGCAAGCTGTATTTCAATTTATTTTGAGGGTTGGCTTTTTAATTGGTTATATTATCAAAATTCTGAAGGAAAAAAGAAGGTGGCCGAACCTTCCAATGTGGTGAATTCTAAGATTATCATTCTACTTTTTGGGTTTGTCCAGATGTGTTCTGAGCTTGTTGAGGGTTCAGAAGCAGACGAATAAAGATAATGGTGTTAACAAGGAGTCTCTATTATGCATAAAAAAAGGCGGCATTGGATATATACGTTACTATATACCTTACTCGGTATTGTCATTTTGATCGGAATTATCATGATCGGATTTTACTTCTATATCCAGTATAATTTTGCTGGAGAATTAATGTCTGGGACTGAGTGGTACCTCGCCAAGCAGTGCAAAGAGATGTTGCAAACTCACGTGGAGATTCCCATGATTGATTTTGTTTATTCATATCCTGGAAACAACGGTGTTATTTTTTTATATGGAACATTACGGCGAGAAGAGGATATTCTTCTCGCCGAGCAGTTAACCAAACATATGCCAGGAGTTAAGAAAGTCATTTCTTCGATTAAAGTTGGAGATTATCAGGAGATGTACAGTCAAAAAATAGCCGATTATCTCGATCACTATGAACGCTTCAAATCTTGGGAGAGTGGATACAAAGAACGAGCATACAAACATCTGACGGAGTATCTGTTTTATCGAGAACATCTCCCTGAGAATATTATTCAAGATGCTGAGAAATTACAGGAACTCTTACGGCAAGATATTGAACTATCGCAAGCTGAAAGGACGCCAAATAATGCCGGTACTATGGAGTTGACGTCCCCGGAGCTATGATGACCACGTTCGCCCTGAGTCCTGCCCTGAGCTTGTCGAAGGACAAGGCGTGTTAAAGGGCAAGTTCGTGGTTCGACAAGCTCACCACGAACGGGAGCACGCTCAGCGCGAACGGAGGCAGGCTCAGCACGACGCTTCGACACGCTCAGCGCGAGCGGAGGCAGGATATTTTTTGATTGACAGACGCCCGGTAGCATCGAGAACGTGGCTGGCAAGGGAGGGAACGCACGATGCAGCAAGAAGAGATGCTGAGGTATTTACGCGCTCTGAATGATGAATTGCAGGCGCGGCAGGCGAAAGGCGAAATCTGTCTGTATGGCGGCGCAGTCATGTGTCTGGTGTTTCATGCCCGTCCCAGCACGAAAGACGTGGATGCGGTGTTCGAGCCGACCGGCGTCATCCGCGAGGCCGCGAGCGCAGTGGCGGCGCAATTTCATCTGCCGGAAGATTGGCTGAATGACGGCGTGAAGGGATTTGTGGTGCAGCATGAGCGCGAGGTATTTGCGGTCTGGTCGCATCTGACGGTCTATGTGGCCGAACCGGACTATCTCTTTGCGATGAAAGCGCTGGCGGCTCGTCTGGATGGCACGGATAACGCCGATCTCCGCTATTTGATCCGCGTGTTGGGGCTGCGTTCGCCCGATGAGGCATTCGCGATCCTTGAGCGCTATTATCCCCGGCAGCGCATCAAACCGGCCACGCAATTTTTTCTGGAGGAGGTGTTCGAGACACAATGACCCTTCGCGAGCTTGAACAGATGATGACAGCGAACCCGGCGCATTGGCAGATTCCGCTGATGGATTTCGTGGACGAATTTCGACGGATGAAGTCGCCAGCCAGCCTGCAAGAGCCGCTCGGCGGGCAGGATGAGCGGTTTGACGCGCTGCTCGCCTCGACTATCGAATATTTGTGCGCGGAACAAGGCGTCAGCATTCCAGCATGGGTCTGGCAAGTGCCTGCCTGCCGCGATCCCTGGTTTGTCTCCGGGGTGGAAAATTTGAAAGCGACGGCGCTGGTTGAAAGCCCGGTCTATTTTCGGCGGCGCAAGATTTTCGTGCTGGAAAATTTTTTGGATCGCTGTTAAGGCGAGACGGCGCCATTCGTTCGCTCCGTTCGTCCTGAGTCCTGTTCTGAGCCTGCCGAAGGGGCGTTGAAGGACAATAATTCGTGGTTTGACAGGTTCGCGCGAGCGGGGCTTTATCGTAGAGATTGACCTATTAAATAACAAGCACAAGAAGGAGATGACCTATGCGCGACACAGCAGCGTGATGGAGGAGGAGATTGGCAGGCATGATCGTGATGCTTCTCGGCGTCGGCCTGATGGCGGCGTTTGCGTCCTATCTCCTGACAGGGATTTTTTGTTGGCATTCTCGAAAAAGGCAAGATTCCTGTTGACAGCATTCCGCGCCGCTCAAAGATGGATGAAAAATAATCCGACATGGCGGCGCGTGAACCGGTGTTCCTTCGCTCGTTGATGTCATTCCCTCGATATATGAATATTCTGTTAGTCTATCCGTTGTTCCCCAAAAGTTTCTGGTCGTTCGATAAAACCGTGCAACTCATTGGAAAAAAAGCCTTTCTTCCGCCGCTCGGACTCGTCACCGTTGCCGCGCTCCTGCCGCAAGAATGGAAGATGCGGCTGATTGATTGCAACCTGCAAGAAATGACAGACGACGATTGGGGCTGGGCTGATATGATTCTGTTGTCCGGCATGATCGCGCAAAAGCCTGATTTGCTCGCCCGCATCCGCGAAGCCAAACGGCGCGGCAAGCCAGTCGCGGTCGGCGGCCCGTTTGCGACCGCCTTTTCTGACGATTGCCGTCAGGCTGGCGCAGATTTTCTCGTTTTAGATGAAGGCGAAATCACCGTGCCGCTCTGGATTGACACGCTGAAACAGGGCGCAACCTCCGGCGAGTTCCGTTCGCTCGGCAAGCATCCCGACATCGCCACGTCGCCGGTGCCACGCTTCGAACTGCTCGATTTGCAAGCCTACGCCGCGATGTCCGTGCAGTTTTCGCGCGGCTGTCCGTTTCAATGCGAATTCTGCGACATTATCGTGCTGAATGGCCGCATTCCTCGCGCCAAAAGCCCGGCACAAGTATTGGCCGAATTGCAGAAACTCTATGATTTGGGCTGGCGCGAGATGATTTTCGTGGTGGACGATAACTTTATCGGTCACAAACAAAAGGTCAAAGAATTGCTGCGAGCGCTCAAGCCCTGGATGATAGACCATCTGTTTCCGTTCTCGTTCAATACCGAATCGTCGCTTGATTTGGCAGCGGATCAGGAATTGATGGATTTGATGGTCGCCTGCAATTTTGGCTCGGTCTTTTTGGGCATCGAGACGCCGGATGAAGAGAGTTTGGCGCTGACAAAGAAGTATCAAAACATGCGGAATTCGCTCTTAGAATCCGCGATAAAAATCCAGCGTTCCGGCTTGCGCATCATGTCCGGCTTTATTATCGGGTTCGACAACGAAACGCCCGGCGCGGGGCAGCGTATCGTCCGGTTTGTCGAAGATTCAGCGATTCCATTAGCGTTTTTCAGCATGTTGCAAGTGTTGCCTGATACTGCGCTCTGGCATCGGCTGCAACGCGAAGGCCGCCTGCTCGGCACGGCGGACATCAACCAGACCACGCTGATGAATTTTACGCCGACGCGCCCGGTGCAGGAGATTGCGCGTGAATATATCGACGGTTTCTGGCAATTATACGAGCCGCAGCAGTTTTTAGACCGCATTTATCGCTGCTACTGCTTGCTCGGTCAGGCGCATTACCCGAAAAAGAAGCGCGCTCCGAAAAAGGTCGAATGGGCGGAGATCAAAGGCTTGTTGACCGTCTTCTGGCGGCAGGGCGTGCAGCGCAGCATCCGCTGGAGTTTCTGGAGCTATCTCTGGAAGATGTTCCGCCACAATCGCGGCGGCCTGCTGAGTTTTATCAGTCAATGCGCCTACATGGAACATTTCCTCGAATACCGCCAATTGGTCAAAGACGAACTCGAAGCGCAATTGGAGCGTCTCCCGGCCAATTAAACCTGGATATGCTGTGGAAACCGCCGTCTCTTTTTCATTGCAGCTTGTGGGCAGGCTTTGCTCTGAACGGCGGTGAAATAGAGACCGCGGCTTCAACCGATGGGACGTTTTTTTACAGATGATGCCCACTCATGCTTTCACTGCTGCCGCCATGTTCTGCCCTAACAAGACGCACTGGTCGAGGTCTTTTGCTTTGGGCGCATAATGCGCTTCCACGACCGGCTCAACCATTTTCCATGTCCCTCGTTTGGCAAATTCTGTTAATGCGCTGACACCACCGCCGCTCCAGCTATATGTGCCGAAGATGCCGAGCGCGCGGTGTTCCATCAACTTGTTTTCCAATGTGTGAATCAGCGCGGCCATCGGCGGAAACAGGCCGAGATTATAGGTGCAGCTTCCGAGAATTAAGCCTTTGAAACGCCAGATGTCATTAAGAATATAGGATACATGCGTTTTCGAGACATTAAACATGCGGATGTTCGCAATCCCCTGTTCCGCTAATACGCGGGCGATGTTGTCCGCCATGCGCTCCGTGTTGCCATACATCGAACCATACGCAATCACCACGCCTTCCTCGGTTTCATGCGCGCTCCAGCGGCGATAATCCTCAATAATCCGTGCGGTTTGAGTGCGCCAGATCGGGCCATGCGTCGAGGCAATGACGCGAATATCCAGGCCGCTCACTTTTTGAATGGCATTCAAGACGGGCTTGCCGAATTTCCCGACGATATTGGAAAAATAGCGGCGAATTTCGTCTTTATAAAACGCAATATTGACTTCATCGTCGAAAATGCCGCCGTCAAGCGTGCCAAACCCGCCAAACGCATCTCCCGAAAACAGGACGTGATCGCGGAGATCATAGGTCATCATGGTTTCCGGCCAATGTACCATCGGCGTCAGCGTAAATTTGAGTTGATGCTTGCCGAGGTCAAGCGTATCGCCGTCTTTTACGATGCGCAAATTTTCGGTGATGTCGTAAAATCCTTCTAAAAATCCGGCGGTTTTCGCGTTGCCGATAATTTTGAGATTCGGAAATTGCTTCAATAATAATTTAATCGATCCGGAATGATCCGGTTCCATGTGATTGATAATCAGGTATTCGACGGTTTTGCCGGTTCTTTGCAGCGCCTGTTCGATTTTGTCGAGATACGAAAGCGAGGCATTGACTTTAACCGTATCAATCAGCGCCACATGCTCATCGCAGATGATATAGGCGTTATATGACACCCCGTCAGGCAGCGGCCAGAGCGCTTCGAACAAATGGGTTTCGCGGTCATTGACGCCAATCCAAAAAATATCGTCACTGATAGGCACAGCATAATTCATAAGAATCTCCTTTGTCTTGAAGTGAAAATTTCAGGTGACTAACGATGCGATCTCTGTGTCAAATCAAGAGTTTCTCTTTCACAGGACGTTTTTATGCGAAGAACTGAACGGTGTCAATCTCAATTCATCATTGATTCAGTCCTTAAGATGGAAGAATGGGGGCTGGCGCTACTCTCTGAGGTGTGAAGGTTTGCTGTGATAGGGGCGGGCATCTCGTTTGCTCTGGAAATGCCCGCGTTAATCGTACCCGAAGGAGAGAAGTCGCTTGCCTTATGGCAGGACTTCACCGCCATTTGCAACATTCTCTGTGGTGAAAATGCGAGAGCCTAAGATAATTTCTTTTTCAACGCGTTCGCCGTTCAAAATTTTCAGCGCTTGTTCGATGGCGACATCGCCGCCGCTCGGATACTGGAACGAGGCAGATAAAATGCCTTGCTGCACATAGGCAACGCCTTCGTTCGGCAGCGCGTCAATCCCGACAAACTTCATTTCTTGTTCGCGTCCGGCAGCTTTCGCGGCGAGATATGCGCCATGTGCGCCCGGATCATTATGTGCGTACACCACATCAATCTTATCGAAGCGCGAAAGGGCAGATTCCATTTCTTTGCGGGCGTTTTCTTCCATCCAGTTGTAATCCACCTCGAACAGAATGCTCAACTCGCTGCCTGCGATTCCTTCACGGAAGCCACTATTGCGATCCTGCGCCGGAATGCTGGTCATCATCCCCTTTAACTCAATGACATTCCCTTTGCCGCCGAGGGTTTTGACAATCCACTCACCGGCGTATTTGCCGATTTTTTTATTATCCGCGCCGATAAATTGGGTATATTGATCCCCCATGACCCGGCGATCCAGAATAATAACCGGCACGCCGGCCTGATACGCTTTGGCGATAGGCTCGGTCAATGGCACGGCTTCAAAGGGACTGATAATCAGAAGGTCGATGCCGGAAATGACAAATTCTTCGACATGAGAGCGTTGTTTCAACGAATCGGCCTGTGCATCTTTATACACCACCACCAATTTATCGGCATACTTCTCCGCCGCTTTCGCGATTTCCGCATTCATGTTGATGCGCCAGGGTTCATTCAAGTTGCACTGGCTCATGCCAATCACAAACCGTCCTTCTTTATCTTTCGCCGCTGCGGTGAACGCTGTTGAACAGATTATGCCCATGATAATTCCAAGAACGAACGCTTTTTTCATACAAGGTATCCTCCTAAATGTGAATGTGATGTCGTCAATGCGACGAATGTCAGAAAATGAAACTGCGTACAGTTTTTTTACGATTACGACCTCTTCGCTCGATCCCGTTCGAGTCATATCGCCCCCTTCTCCCCTACCTGCTCCGCCTATTTTCTGCGCTGTGTCAGCACCGCCAGAACGATGATGACGCCAGTCAGCATTAACCGGCTAGCCTCCGGCACAGCGTTAATGCTGAGCACTTTCTGTAAATACCCGATAGTCAGAATTCCCAATAACGTGAGTTGGAGTCCGCCGCGACCTCCGGCCAAGCTTGTGCCGCCAATGACGACCATCGCAATCGCCGTGAGTTCATAGCCAGTCCCGGCCTCCGAGTCGCCCTGTTGCTCCTGCGCCGCCTGACAGATGCCAGCGATTGCGGAAAACATGCCGCATGCGACGTACACGAAAAACTTTGACCAATTCACCGGCACGCCCGACAATCGTGCAGCTTCTTCATTTCCGCCTAATGCGTAGAGTTCCCGTCCCCAGCGATGCTTTGACAGCGCAATCAGCGCCCCGATAAAGCAGACAAATAAAATGACTGTAACCACAGAGAGGTTTCTGCCTAAAATATGGCTATCAATGAGTTCGGAGATTTTCGGCACCGTGCGATCTGTGACTTCTGGCAGCGTCACGGCAATTTTACGATTGCCGCTGACCGTTTTTGCCAGGCCGCGAGCAAATGTCATCATAGCCAGCGTCGCAATAAACGGTTGAATTTTTAACCAGGAAATTAACGAGCCGGAGATGGCCCCACAGACGCACCCGATAAGCAGGCACAGGAGGACGCTGATCACGGACGGCCACCGCCATACAATCGTCATATAAGAATACATCACTGCCACCAAGGCTAATATGCTTCCGACAGATAGGTCAATCCCGCCGGAGATGATGACCATTGTCATTCCACAGGCCAGGATGCCGAATACGGAGGCCTGACGAAGAGTATCCCGATGGGTGGCAATTTTAAAAAATGCCCCGTCTGCGTTAAAGATGATTCCTAAGAGAATGACCAGAATCAAGGCGATTAACGCCCGCCCGCCAGGGCTGGATACGATGTTTCCCCAGAGATTCGATGTCTTTCTGGGTGTTTCAAACGATTCACTCATAATGATTACGCCTTTTTCGTTGCTGACAGAGAGGCAAGAACGACCTGGTTTTTGCCCGCTGTGACGAAGCATCAATTTCCGTTCATTTTCCCCATTGCGGCTTCCAGCACCAATTCTGGGGTTGCCTGTTCTCGCGTAAACTCAGCCGTCATGCGACCGCGGTGCATGACGAGGATCCGATCACTCATTGCTAATAATTCCGGCATTTCCGACGTGATCAAGATAATCGCAATGCCTTCCGCCGTCCAGGCATTCATCAATTGATAGATTTCTTGTTTCGAGCCGACATCAATGCCACGTGTCGGTTCATCCAATAACAACACCTGCGGTTTGACCTGGAGCCACTTGGCAATCGCCACTTTTTGCTGATTGCCGCCTGATAAGGAAGAAACGTCCATTTCCAATGAGGCGGCGCGCAAGTGCAGCGCTGCGCTCATCTCTTCTGCGGCCTGTCGCTCTAATGCTGGGCGCATCAGCCCGCCATACGGAGAAAATTGGCGCATCGTCGCCAGCGTCATGTTCGCAATGATGGACATGGAGAGCACGAGGCCGGTGGCTTTCCGATCATTGGTGAGCAGGGCAATTCGATGCGCGATGGCATCCTGCGGAGAACTTATTTGGATGGGAATTCCATTCAGCCGAATGTCGCCCTGCATCATTTTTTTGCCATAGGCGCCAAACAACCCTAATAACAGATTACTTGCCCCTGATCCTTGCAAACCGGCAATGCCTAAGATTTCGCCTGCCCTCACTGAAAAAGAGATGTCAGCCGCAACTGGCGCGCGTTTGCGGGAAGCTGAGAACACGGTAACGGCGTTGACAGAGAGCCGCGACGCCCCAATGTGTGTCTGATGGCGGGGGAATTGCTGTTCAATGTCGCGCCCGACCATCATCTGAATCAATTTGGGCGTCGGCAGGTCTGCCGCCAAGGCAGAACCAATCTGCTTGCCATCGCGTAAGACTGTAATTCGATCCGCGATCTGTTCGATCTCTTCCATTTTGTGAGTAATATAAATGATGCCGCAGCCACGAGATTTCAGCGCGGCAATCACCTCGAATAATTTGCTGACTTCCGGCCCGCTGAGTGCGCTGGTCGGTTCATCCATGATAATCACCTTCGCATTCACGCTCAGAGCTTTCACGATTTCAAGCATCTGCTGCGTCCCGATTGGGAAGGCTTCTACATTTTGATTGACATCCAGGTCTAAGCCTAATTGCGCGATCAACTGCCGGGCTTCGGCTTGCTGCTTCCGCATGTTGATCATGCCGGCGACTGTTTGGGCGCGTCCCAAAAAGATATTCTCCGCGACGGTCATGGACGGGACGAGCGAGAGTTCCTGATAAATAGCAACAATGCCTAAGTGATTGGCATGTTGAGGAGAGGTCGGGCGAATAAATTTATCATCATGCGCGGTGAGAAGCCCTTCAAAATCGGTATGCACTCCGGCTAAAATTTTAATGAGCGTACTCTTGCCCGCGCCGTTTTCTCCGGCCAACACATGCACTTCGCCGGGGAAAATATCCAGGTTGACGTCATTCAGCACCGTGACCGTACCAAATCGTTTGGTAATTTTACGCATGCGAATGAGGGGGATTACCGCATTGGGGTCTGTTGTATGAGTCTTCACACATCGTCTCCGTACACTGAAGGCTACCATCCTGTGATAAGGATGGTAGCCAGGGAATATTTATTGATTTTTCTGATGAAATGCGATAGGACTCAAGAATTCTTCGGCTTCTCCGGATTTCAGCATTGCGGGCGAAATCGCGACCACGCCTGTATCAATAAATTTGTCAAGCTGCTCGCCATTGAGCGCTTTTACGGCATATTCAACTCCCATATAGCCCATTACCCAGGGTTTCTGGACAATCATGAAATCGGTAATGCCTGTTTTTAATCCTTCGGTTTCCAACGGGCCTGCATCGACCACGACAACGGCCAGGTCTTTGCGTCCAGCCATATCCAGCGCCCGGATGACTTCATCGCCAGTGTACTGGTTATTGGCAAAAATGCCTTTCAGATCAGGATACGCTGTCAGCAAATTCTGCGTAATCGCCAGCGTATTCCCCTGTTTCCCTTGCGCGTCTTCGAATGTGGCAAGTTCGATCTCTGGATATTGTTTCAGTTGTTCGATAAATCCGTTTTTGCGTTTTTCAAGCGACCCGCCGCCAGCCATAAACGTGACCGCGGCGATTTTGCCTTTCGCTTCGCCGAAACGGGCTTTCATCGCTTCTGCCATTTTATCTGCGGCCACTTTGCCAATTGCCACATTGTCAGAGGCGACAAAGGAGACATATTGATCGGTGCTGGCGCCGCTATCAATGATAATCAGCGGGATGCCGGCGGCTTTTGCCTTTTCAATTGATGGGACAAGCGCGTCTTCTACGGTCGGCGCCAGGACGATGGCATCCGGTTTGTCTGCAATCGCAGTTTCGACAATCGCAATTTGTTTGGCGACATCCGTTTCACTCGCTGGAGACTGATGAATCAATTCGACGCCGAATTTTTTGGCTGCCGCATTGGCGCCATCAATCACAATGGCAAAAAACTCCGACTCTGTCGTTTTCAGGATGTAATAAATTTTTTTCCCTTCTGCAAAGGCTGAAACGGCGAAACTAAGCATTACGGTGACTGCAATAACAATAACACATAGCTTTTTACACATCTTGCGAAGCCTCCTGAATGGTTAAGAACACCGTAGATTATTCTCTATGCGTTCTTAACGTGTTGTGATGGATGTTTGTTTTTGAGCGTATGACGACCTGTTTGAGACATCGGTATCAAATAGCAAGACCCTTGCCAATCGTAGTTCCGCTTGTTTTGTCGGGGAACCCAGGCATCTCAGCGCATCAGAATACTCCGTGTGGGAAAATGTATTCTCATGTCCCCTGAGATTCGGGACGCTTCGATCACGCAATCAATAGTCTCAAATGCCTTGATACCGCGTGATTACTGGCTTTTATCTCTGGGAAGGCAGCGGCGGGAAAATATATTCTCACATCATCATGCGTCGCCGGGAAAAATCCTGAAAAAGGCGCGTTTGGTTAGGCATGCGTTGAGCAATCAGATTCCCATTCGACGGATTCAAGTAGCGGCAGGCGAATGTTAAACGTGGTGGTGGCGTCCCCACTGGTACAGGTAATCAGTCCTTGATGGGATTCGATAATGTGCTGGCAAATCGACAGCCCAAGCCCTGAATTTTTTTTGCCCGCTTTAGTGCTGAAAAACGGATCAAAAATCTTCTGCTGAATCTCCTCTGGAATGCCGACGCCATTGTCTGTGACTGACATCTCAACATATCCCTCTTCACCGTGCATGTCCAGCGCAAGCTCGATGACGCCGTGATCCATCACCGCTTCAATGCTATTCATCAGCAAATTGATGACCACCTGCTTCAGGCGATTTTCATCGCCGAGAATCGGCACGTCTTCAGGAGGCATCGTCCAATGGATTTGAAGCTGTTTTTGCTTGAAGCGATGATTGAGCAGTTCGACCACATCATCAAGCACGAGCGCTAAATTGACGCGCTTCATCGGCAGCTTTTTCAGGTTGGAAAACGAGAGCAAATTATCAATAATGCTGACAATCCGGGCTAATTCATTTTCAACTTTGGCTAAATTATCCTGGCGTTCGGCTTCAGAATCAGGGGCTTTGAGCAGGGTGACGTAATTTTTAATAATTCCTAACGGATTATTGATTTCATGGGCGACGCCAGCGGCCAATTCCGCAATTGAGGCGATTTTTTGGGCGCGCAGCAGATACTCTTGCAGATAGCGTTCCTTCGAAATATCCTCAATAATGAGAATGGTTCCGAGAAATTTGTAATTCTCATCTTTGAACGGCAAGACGTGGAGTTTGAGGATTTTTTCGCTGCCATATTCGAGTTCATCCCAGGTGCAGGCTTCATGTGCCTGAATTTTTGCGAGAATGGCGTCCGCGTGTTCCGTGACGTCCTGATAAAAAATTGATCGGAGGCGCTGATGGCTGAGATCACGCTCATCAAGCCCGAAAATCCTGATGGCAGCATAATTGATGAGATAGAACTGTTCTTCAGGATCAAGGATAATAATCCCTTCTGGGAGGTTTCGAATAATATATTCATTATACTTTTTCAGCAAATAGAGTTCCCGGTTATCATGTTCCAACTCTTCCCGGCTGAGGACGAACGAATAGGTGAGCTTCATCAATTTGATCTTATCCAGATCACGCACGTCTTCCGTATCGAGTTTATAGCCGTGCTGCAAAATGGTCACGCGGTCGGCAAACGTAAAAATCTCATCCATATTATGAGAGATATAAATCACGCTGCGCCCTTGCTGCTTACATTCCACGAGCAACCGATAAATAACTTCCATTTCGTCTGGCGTGAGTTTGCTCGACATTTCGTCGAAAATCAGAATCTCCGGCTCAAACGTAAGCACTCTGGCTAACTCGACCATGTGTTGTTCCGCCTCTGAGAGCAATTCGAGCGGAACGGTCAGATCAAGAGTGATGCCGAGGCGAGTAAAGGTACGCTCAGCAACCATCCGCATCTGGCGAGATTTCACTCCGCCCCACCAGGATGTTAACGGACGCCCGCTAAAAATATTTTCTACTGCATTCAGGGTCGGCAGAATGGTTAAGTCTTGATAAATAATGCCGATTTTATGCTGCATTGCGGATTGTGGCGTGAAAGATTCTATTGGTGTTCCTTTGAAAATAATCTCTCCGGCATGTTTATGGACAGCGCCGCCTAACAATTTCACTAAGGTTGATTTCCCGGCACGATGTTCGCCGACCAATCCGTGAATTTCGCCCGGATACAGATCGAAATCCACTCCGCGCAGCGCTTTACACGTGTCATAACTGACATGAATGTTTTTCATCCATAAAATCGGCTCAGGAGAATGCGGCATTTTTCGTTACTCTAATCCTAACTTTTTCATGCGGTTGTATAACGTGCGGCGATCAATATCCAACAAATCCGCCGCTTTTTTCTTGATCCCTTTGCTTTTATGAAGCGCGTCGAGGATAATTTCCCGATTGAGGCTTTCCTGCGCAGCGGCATAATCATCAATGGCTGGCTGGTCAATCAGCTTTTTGTATTGCGCGGCTAAGTGTTCAACCCCAATAGAGGCCTGCTGGCAAAAAATGACGGCGCGTTCGATGCAATTTTTTAATTCTCTGATATTTCCCGGCCAGGTATGATGCCGAAAGAACCAGCGCACCTCTTCCGAGATGCCCTGAATGTGTTTTTGATAGACCTGATTATAATGAGTGATGAAATACTCCACTAACAGCAGAATATCATCAGGGCGCTCACGGAGCGGCGGAAGATGAATGGCAATCACCGATAAACGATAGTACAAATCGGCGCGAAACGCGCCTTGTTGAATAAGTGTCTCAAAGTCTTTATTCGTCGCGGTCACAAGCCGCAAATCTGTTTTCAGCGTTTTCGTGCCGCCCACGCGCTCGAATTCATGTTCTTGAATCACGCGCAGCAGTTTGGCCTGAGTTTTGAGGCTGATATCCCCAATTTCATCCAAAAAGATGGTCCCGGTATGCGCTAACTCGAAGCGCCCTTTCCGTTCCTTCACCGCGCCAGTGAACGCTCCGCGCTCATGGCCGAAGAGTTCGCTTTCCATCAACTCCTCTGGTAAGGCGGCGCAATTCACTTTAATAAATGGCTGTTGAACACGTGGACTCATCTGATGTAAGGCTGAGGCGACTAATTCTTTGCCAGTCCCGCTTTCACCAGTGAGCAGAACTGGCGCTGCTGTGGCGGCAGCCTGACGCAGTGTCGCAAGGATTTCTCCCATCACGGGATTTCGGGTGACAATGGTTGACAACGTCCCGTGCGGCAGGATGGATGGGCGGCTGATTTGAGCGGCTAATCCCTGAATTTCTTGCAGCAACTCCGGCAGATTCAGGGGTTTGACATAGAAATTCAGCGCCCCATATTTCATCGCCCGCACCGCATTATCAACAGTTGGATAGCCCGTAATCATTATGACATTCAAGGCGGGATAGTGATCTTTCAGCACGTTTAGCAAATCCATGCCGCTCATTTCCGGCATCTTGACGTCCATAATCACGAGATCAATTCGACGCGCCGCCACGATCTTCATCGCGTCCAACGGATTCGTCGTAAATAGCGAGGTATATCCGTTGGATTTGAGCACGGCGGCTAAGGACACACACATTTCGACTTCGTCATCAATCAACAGGATCGTATAGTCCATACAAGTCGTTCCGGGCGATTTACTGCGCCTATATCAGCGAACGAGGGCGTTCGCGGTACGGTTCCCGAACTCACGCGATGGCAAATTGTGTTGAAAAAGATCGTCTTTACGGCAATAAGGCCGCGATGATCCGATGTCGCACACTTGGTATGACATTGAATCTTCACGAATCACGTCTCTTGAGCAAGCCGATCCAGCAATTTCTGATGAATGCCGCCGAAGCCGCCGTTTGACATAATCAGGACGACATCGCCCGGTGTGGCGCGCTGCGCGAGATGCGCGATGATGTCGTCAATTGCGCTGATATGATGTGCGTCAACGCCGCGTTCGCGCAAATCGGCGACTAATCGTTCAGACGAAAAACGATGCCCTTCCGGCGCTTTTTCCGGCTTATCCACGTTGGCAATGATCGCCACATCCGCCTGCGTGAAGGCGTCGGCGTAGTCGCGCTGAAACACGTCGCGCCGGGTCGTAGCAGTGCGCGGCTCGAACACGCACCAGACGCGCTGCCCCGCATAATGCGTCTTGACGGCGTCAATCGTCAGTCTGACAGCGGTCGGATGATGCGCGAAATCGTCAAGCACCGTGACGCCATTCGCGACGCCGCGCACTTCCTGGCGGCGTTTCGTCCCCTTGAATTCGCGGAATCCGGCGCGAATTTCCTGCGGTGACAGGCCGAGATGATGCAAGACCGCCGTCGCGCCGAGCAGATTCCAGAGATTATGACGCCCGATCATCGGCGTCTCGAATTCGGCAAAATGAGCGCCCTGTTTCAAGACGGTGAACGCGGTGAAAGCATTCCGTTTTTCAATACGCTCAATGCGCCAATCGGCGTCTTCGGCTTCGCCATAGGTCTGAATCGGGGCGGCAGCGGCTGGAAGGATTTCGCGGATGTTCGGCTCGTCGGCGCACGCGACCAGCAGGCCGTTTGCCGGAATCAACGCCGCAAATTTGCGAAACTCCTGCTTGATTTGCTCCAAATCGTTGTAAATGTCGGCATGGTCGAATTCGATGCTCGTGATCATGCCGGTTGTCGGACGATAATGCAGGAATTTCGGCGTTTTGTCAAAATAGGCGGTGTCGTATTCGTCTCCTTCCACCACGAAAAAGTGCCCGTTGCCGACGCCGTAAGTGGCCTGAAAGTTCGCTAAAACGCCGCCGACGAGAAAGCCGGGATTGCGTCCGGCGTGGTGCAGCGTCCAGGCGATGATGCCGCTGGTGGTGGTTTTGCCGTGCGTGCCGGTCACGACGACCGAATGCCGGTCTTGAATGAAGAGTTCGGCGAGGGCGTCGGCCTGCGATGAATACGGCAGGACACGCTCCATCGTGGCGACGGCTTCAGGATGGTTGCGGCTGACGACATTGCCAATCACGACGCGATCCGGCTGCCAGTCGAGATTTTCGGTGCGAAAGCCTTCAAAACAGGGGATGCCGAGTTGCGCCAACTGGTCGCTCATCGGCGGATAAACATGTTCATCAGAGCCGCGCACGTCGTAGCCGCGAGCTTTCAGCATTCCGGCCAGCGATCCCATCGCCATGCCGCAGATGCCAATTAAATGTATTTTTTCCATAGATATTTTCGCCGCAAAGAACAGAGAACCCTGCCAGGGATCAAAACCCTGGCAGGGTTCTCTGTTCTTTGCGCGATCATGATATTGTTTATTTGCGTTCCATTGCAATTGCAATGGTGTCGTGGATTTTCGGTCTCATGTTCAGGAAGGTCTGATTGTGGCGCGACGGGTGGATGCGGTTGGCAAACAGGATGATGAGCAGTTTGCGCGGCAGGTCGAACCAGATGGAGACGCCCGTAAATCCGGTATGCCCAATCGAGGTTTCGGAAATAATTGTCCCGCCGGAGGCTTTTTCTTTCAGGTTGCGCGACGGCGTATCCCAGCCGAGGGCGCGAGTCGAATCGGCAACAAGCTGTTGGCGCGTAAAGAATTGTTTCACGATGCGCTGCGGAATCGTCTCGTCATGGCCGAGATAGCAGTGATGCAGTTTCATCATAAAGCGATGCGTGTCGTCCAGCGTGGAAAATAGCCCGGCATGACCCGCCACGCCGCCCATTGCGTAAGCGTTTTCGTCGTGAACCTCGCCGCAGATGATTCTGTTTCGCCAGGTGCAACGTTCGGTCGCGGCGAAATCCCCCTGTCGTTTTTCGCCATGTACAGGCTGAAAAAACGTGTGCGTCATCCCGAACGGACGGAAAATCTGTTCGTCGCAGAAACGATCCAGCGTCGCGCCGACAATCTTTTCAAGGGCGCAGCCTAACAGAATAAAGCCGGGATCGCTATATTTCGAGGCGTTTCCAGGCGCGTAAATCAATGCTGTTTCATAAATATTTTTCAGCATCAACGCCTTTGCGTCCGGGCTGCCGCTCTGCTCTACCGGCACGAGTTCGAACAGCGGCAGATGATCGGGCAAACCGGCGGAATGCGTCAGAAGATGCGTCAACGTGATCTGCTCATGCGGGAAGTCCGGGAGGAATTTGCGGAGCGGATCATCTAAGGCGATCTGCTTGTCGCGCAGCAAAAGCATCATCGCCGTCGTGGTCGCCATCACTTTTGTCAGCGAGGCCACATCGAAGATCGTCTCTTCGGTCAGCGGGCGATGTTCGGGATAAATTTGCGCGTGGCCGAAAGCTTTGCGATAGGCGATGTCGCCATGAGCATTGACGATGGCCGCAATTCCCGGTGTCGAGCCGTTCTCAAGCGCCTGTTCCAAGACGCGATCAATGTAAGGATATTTAGCTGCGGACATGGCGTTTATTGGTCAGCCGAACGTTGTTCTTGCAAGGCGGCGATTTCCGCGAGCGATAATCCTGTCGTTTCTGTAATAATTTCAGCGGGAATCCCCTTGCGCAACAACGCCCCGGCAATTTCCATTTTCCCTTCGATTTTGCCTTTGCGTTCCCCTTCAAGCAGGCCGGCGAGTTTGCCTTCCTCGAATTTCGTGGCCTGCAATTCTTCCTGATGATATTCGTCAATCATGCGAGCGCGTTCATCGGGGGAAATCTGTTCGCGCCGAATCGCTTCGAAGAGCTTCTGAATTTCTGACCGATGATATTGCCGCTCGTCCACTTCTTGATCCAGCGTGTCCTGGATGGCTTGCAGCCATTCCTGATACGGCGCGGGCGTTTCCTCATTCAGGTATTTGGGGCAGAGATAGATCACTTTATGTGGAATTTCATACAGCGGGCGTCCATGCAAATCGTGCGGATCAAAATCTATCACGGAAATATCGGTTTTATGGCGATCTCCCGATGTCAGCACCACAATCGTAAAGACTTTCAGCGGCGGGCAATAATTTTCAGCATTGGCGATTTGTTCGAGGAGGGCGGCGCAATGATAATATAAAAAGCGATCATAATGATCCAGCGTCCGGGCATGTTGAATATCAATAATGACGCGATGCTCTGTATCTTCGGCAAAGAGATCAAAGCGCGGCTTCACGTAACCGATAGGCGGATCGAACTCTTTTTCCGTTTCAACATGCTCAATTGTAATCGGCAGGCCGATGATGTCTCGGATAAACGCTGTAAAAATCTCCGGATCGCAGAACGCCTTTTTAAACACCACACCGTATTTCAAGGACGCGACTTTTGTCATAAAAGCATCACCCTTTTGCTCTACTTGCTGTCGAGATATTCGCGACACCAGAGTTCGAACATGAGCAGCGTCCAGAGCTGCGGGCTGAAATCTTGCAAGCCTTCCTGATGCGTATTTAACAGCGACATGACATATTCGCTGTTGAAAAATCCACGCTGCTGCGTGCGGCTGTCCTGAAATACCTCGGTCGCATACGGTTTCAACTCATTCTTGAACCATTCCCCGACTGGCACGCCGAAGCCATGTTTGCGGCGATCTATGATCGCCGATGGCAGCAAGGGGCGCATCGCTTCTTTAAAAATATACTTGGTGGTCAGGTTGTATGCTTTGAGGGATGATGGAATCGAAGCAACATATTCCATAAATTCGACATCTAAAAACGGGACGCGGCCTTCGAGCGATGCCGCCATCGTCATGCGGTCTTCTTTGACAAGCAGGTCTTCGGGCAGATAGGTGTAAAAATCGGCAGAAAGCGTCCGCGTCAGATCATCCAGCGCGTCGGTCTTTTTGTACTGTTTTGCAATCGGGTGCTCCGGCGTCCATTCCCGCATCAGCGTTTCGCTGCATAATTCCCGTTTCATGTCATCGGAAAAACAGGTCATCATGCTGATGTGGCGCAGCATCGGCGATGTATCTTGACACGCCAAAAAGCGTTTCAGCAGCAAAAAATATTCTTTCAGCGCTGAGGCGCGTGACACCGGCAGCCATTTCGCAAGCTGCATGGCAAGCGATTGAATGGATTTCGGATATTTCTGGTAGCGCCGGAAGAGCGTTTCGACGAGATAGCGGCGATAGCCTGCAAAAAGCTCATCGCCTCCGGTGCCGGAGAGACAGACCGTCACGTGCTGGCGAGCGAGCTTGCTCAGATAATACGTCGGAATGGCGGAGGAATCGGCGAACGGTTCGTCGAAATGTTTGATCAGCAGCGGCAGAATTTCCAGCGCCTTCGGTTCGACTTCGAATTCATGATGGTCGGTTTTGAACAATTTGGCGATGCGGCGGGCGTATTTGCGCTCATCGTAATAGCCTGCGCCGGGAAAGCCAATCGAGAACGTTTTCACTTGCGTGGTGGACACCTTTGACATCAGCGCCACAATCGCGCTGGAATCGATGCCGCCGCTTAAAAACGCGCCAAGCGGCACGTCGCTGATGAGGCGACGGCGGACGGATTCTTGCAAGCGTTCGCGAATTCCCTCGGCATATTCCTGCTTCATGCGTGACGTGATTGTTGCGGAATCGCCTTCCTGCGTCGGTTGATACGGTATCGACCAGTAACGATGAATCGCGACTTCGCCATCCACGTATTCCAGCACATGGCCTGGCGGCAATTTATTGATGCGCATGAACATGCTGTCCGGCGCGGGAACGTAGCCAAGCGCAAGATAATCATGCAGCGCCCGGTAATTCAGCTTGCGCGGCACGGTTTGGTCTTGCAGGATCGCTTTCAGTTCCGAGGCGAACGACAGGCGGTCGCGCCCGATGTAGTAATAGAGCGGCTTGATGCCTGCGCGGTCTCGGCCTAAGAGGAGCGTGCGGCGTTTGGCATCCCACAGCGCGAACGCAAACATGCCGTTCAGTCGCGTGACAAGCTGTTTGCCGACTTCTTCATACAGATGGAGAATAACTTCCGTGTCCGAATTGGTTTTGAAGGTATGTCCTTTTTGCAACAATTCGTCGCGCAACGCTTTGAAATTATAAATTTCGCCGTTATACACGACATGAATAGAGTTGTCTTCGTTGGAAATCGGCTGATGTCCGGTTTCCAGGTCAATAATGCTCAACCGGCGGATGCCGAGTCCGACATTTTCTTTGACATGGATGCCCACGTCGTCTGGTCCGCGATGTTCCAGCGAGGCGACCATTCGTTCTACTAATTGTTTCGAGACATCCCGTTTTTCGTAATAATTGATCACTCCAGCAATTCCGCACATAGGTTGTCACCTTTGCTAAATGTCGTTGGCGGCAGTATCGAATACATCAACATCTGATTGATGATAGTTTGTCATCATGAGAAGTCAACTGAAAAATATCGTTTTTACGATTTCTGTCTGTCAGTCTTGGCGTCAGCGGAACCAGCGCAACAGACGCGCAGGCGATTCCGGCTGGCAGATGCGCTGCTGCGTCAGCCGCCGTTTTTGTTTGATCGCTGGCCAGAGATGCGCTAAATCGCGAATGACAACGAATAAATATGGCTCTCGGAGCAGTATGTAGCCCAATGAGAGGAACTCGTACCAGAGAATCGGGAGCAGCGAGGGCATGAACGTACGAAAGCACTCGTTTTTCAACAGCATGACATACCGATTCTTGAGCGATTGGCGGCGCACCCATTTGGGAATGTCCTGACGTTTGCCGACGCCCCATTTGCGGAAATGATAGCCGACCGCTTCCGGCGTATAGACGCATTTCCAGCCTGCTAATTGTGCGCGCCAGGATAAATCCACATCTTCTTTGTAGGCAAAGAACAATTCATCTAAATACTCGTCGTGGGCTTCTTCCGGCGGCTGAATGCTTGCAAGCTCTTTCCGCGAATATTTTAACGCCTCCAGCATGGAGCGTCGATACAGGCATGCCGCGCCTGATGCGCCGAAAATCTCTTCCTGCGCGGCATAGCGGCCATCATCTGCTTCGTACTGCCCGCGATCCACTGCCCGGCGGTTTTTATACATGACAAGGCCGGTGCTGTCTATTTTCTGCGGGTCATAACCGCTGAGCAATTTGCCCGCCGCAATGCCGACTTTCCGGTCGCTGCGCATAATCTGGAGCAATGTGGCAATAAAGAGCGGCTGAAGCGTTACATCGGCATTCAGGAGCAGCGCGAATTCGCCGGATGAGACGTGAATGCCTTGATTGTTTGCCCGACAAAAGCCTTCATTTCGGGCGTTCTGAATAAATGTCAACGGAAGCTTTGGAAACTGCGCCTGAAACGACGCGACCACCTCGCTGGAACGGTCGGTGGATGCATTATCCACCACCAGAATTTCCAGACGACAGCGCTGTTGATGCGCGAGCGATATTAAACATGATTCAAGGTAGTTCGCCCCGTTCCAGTTGACGATAATCACTGAAACGATTGGACGAGTCATGGCGCTCACCGTTACAGCAAATGCGCTTTGCCGGGACAGTACCCTGGACGGAGATTTAACGTCCGCGCGATGACATACGTCGGTTTTCCCTGCGCTTCGTGATACGTTCTGACGATGACTTCGCCTAATAATCCCATGCCGATAAACTGGCAGCCCAACACTAAGAGAATGGCCGCCAGCATGAAGAGGGAATTATTGCTCACCAGCGCATCATACCGGAGTTTCGCGTAAATGACCCCGGCAAACAGCCCGCACGCGCCGAGCATCGAAGTCAAGCCCAATAAGCCGAAAATCTGGATCGGGCGCGTCGAATAGCTCAATAAAAATTTGACGACGATGAGGTCTAAAACCACGCGCACCGTGCGGGAAATGTTATATTTGCTTTTGCCATATTCTCTGGCGCGGTGGTTGACCGGAATTTCCGTCACTTTCACGCCGATTAAACTGGCTAAGGCCGGAATGAATCGGTGCATTTCGCCGTAGAGTTCGATGCTTTGCAGCACTTCGCGACGGTACGCTTTTAACGTGCAGCCGTAATCGTGCAGATGCACGCCGGTAATGATAGAAATCAGCTTATTGGCGAGGTTCGACGGCAGCCGCCGCGACCAATATTTATCCTTGCGGTCTTTGCGCCAACCGCTCACGACATCATACCCTTCGTCAATCTTTTCCAGCAAACGCGGAATATCGTTCGGATCATTTTGCAAATCGCCATCCATCGGGATGATGACATTGCCGACCGCCGCGTCAAACCCGGCGGACATGGCGGCAGTCTGTCCAAAATTGCGGCGCAGCGTGATCAGCTTGATTTCGGGATATTTCTGCCCGGCTTCGGTCAGCAGCGCATTGGTCTGATCCGCGCTCCCATCATCCACAAAAATGACTTCATAGCGTTTGCCTAACGCATCTAACGCATTCTTGATTTGTGGGATCATGCGCTGAATGTTGGCTTCTTCATTATAGACCGGAATGACAATCGAACATTCAACGGCCTGATCTTCCGTAAACGCAATACTCATGATATATAAACAAAAAGACGTCTTCCCCGTTCGTATTCAGCAAAAAACGTCTTTATGCGATTCTCCATTCATGCGGATTCACGGCAATCAATCATATAATTCATGCGCTAACTGGCCGTAATCCTTGATTTCAGGCTGAACAAGCAGCATATTTTCCTTCGCTTCAACCAGTCCTTTTTTCAACATCGTATAAAGGATTTTCGTCGTTAAGAGATAATTCAGCGGACTCTGGTCAATGATTTCCTGAACGGTTCGATGCCCATCAATCAGCCCTAAGATTTTCTGGGTGGTCGGTTTGATCTCTTCAGAAGACGCATTGAGAATCTTCACGGAGAATGAAAACGGCGGCATCGCTTTTTTATATTTGAAAAATTCGTCCCGTTCTTCGAATCCTTCCATTAACAGGCTGGTGGTGGTTTTTCCGATTGGCGCCTGATTGGGGGTGTCTGAGGTATCGAATTCGAACAGCCCTTCATCCCAGATTAAAATGCGATATAACGCCTCTTCTCCTTTAAATTGTTCTAAGGACGCTTGCACGACTTCGCCGTTCTCAAAATAAATTTTTCCGGCGCGTCCGTTCGAATTAATGGTCAATCCGCCTGTTTTTTGATTCATGGACAGCGTTTGAATCACTTCCGGGAGATGCATCTGTTCTAAATTGCCTTTCAAACCTGATTCTTCTGGGGCATGCGGATGCTGGGAAAGCATCATGATGCGCTGCAAAATGGATTTGATGC
>CAZMEO010000018.1:24313-26503 GCA_964565315.1 uncultured Candidatus Moduliflexus sp.
GGGGCATGCGGATGCTGGGAAAGCATCATGATGCGCTGCAAAATGGATTTGATGCGGGCGGTGACCTCAGAAATATGAAACGGTTTGGAAATATAATCATCCGCGCCTAAATTCAATCCCGTCACCTTATCGTTTAACTCCCCTTTGGCGGTTAAAAAGATGAAAGGAATATGCGCGGTCATATCGTTCTCTCTGATCTGTTTACAGAGGTCGAAACCATCCATTTCTGGCATCGTGACATCGGCCAGAATCAAATCAGGAAGCTGTTTTTTGGCTAATTCTAACGCTGCGGCCCCATTGAATGCCTCGCTGGTCTGGTAGCCTTCTTTCTGAAGGCTTGATTTCAATAAGGCGACGACTTTTTCGTCATCATCAGCAATTAAAATATGTTGTGGTTTCATACATCCCCCTCGTGATTCGATTGTAAACACAGAGTAATGATTCAGATAGACATAATTATGGAACACTTAGAGAGAAGGCCAAAACTCGTCAAGGAAATTTTTTTCAGATATGAAGAACGCATCGTCCTCGTGTTTCGATTCGCTTACAGAGATTAGCAAGATTATTGCGCAAGTTTCGGGGGAGCGCGTCGGGCGAGCCTCGAAGATGCGCCGTCACGTTCAGCCGCAGAAACTCCTGTCCCATGTATTCCAGCGCATACGTCAGAAAGCGGTCGATTTCCCTAAAGGGCGCGGTTGCAGCGTCAATCTCGATGCGTCGAAGGCGGCGGAGCGGCAAACGAAATTGCATCACGTCGGGATTGTGCCAGCATGTCGGTGACGGCGTCTCTTCGCAAGGGACGCGACCGAACGCGACGGTCTCGATAAAAATTTGGATGTCGAGGCATTTCTCAAAAATGCGATAGATCGGCGCGGCAAACGCGCCTGGATTGCCTTCGATAAACACGGAAAATTTGGCGAGCAATTCCGGCGGAAAGCCCGGCAGCGTAAACGCCGCGAACGCTTCGACCTGCTGCATGTCGCAGGTTTGCGGATCGATGAGAATTTTTCGCGGCAGCAGCAGCGTCTCGAAGACTTGCACGTTCAGGTCGCGCTGTGTCATGCCGACCGAACGATTGCGGAAGACAATGGTATATGCCTGGCTGAACGCCGGAATCAGCGCTTGCGCCGCCTGCTGGCGGATCGATGCGTCGGGGTCGTGCAGCGTTCGGCAGAGCAGCGCGATGGCGTCGGGCTGCGTGTTGATGGAACGCAGCAATCGCACGGCGTCTGCGCGTTCCGTCACATTGTTCGTTTTTAATTTGGCGGATGCTGTTGCGATTGTCATATTCATAGGTTCGATAAAATCACGTGAACGCCTCTGCACGTCAAGAAAAATTCGCGTTTAACCAAATGCTAATGATTTGCTAATATGCTGAAAACGTCGATAAGAAAATGTGGACATGACGATTCACGCTGCCAGGAATGTACAAACCAAAATGTATCAAAATTCAGGAGGATGTTTGCATGAAAAAGATGGGGTTTATTGCGTATGTGATGATGAGCATGATGATACTGCCGTTTGCGGCGCAGGCCGCTGAGGCGAAACAGGCGAAATATGTGATGGTATTTATCGGCGATGGCATGTCGATTGCCCAGCGCAACGCCGCAGAACTCTATTTAGGCATTTCGAAAGACCCGAACGCTCGCCCGGAAGCAACGAAACTGGTCATGAACACGTTTCCGGCGCAAGGGATGAACACCACGTATGATCTCACCAGCGTCATTCCCGATTCAGCGTCCACCGCGACCGCCATTGCGACCGGCTTCAAAACCGCGTCGGGCGTGGTCGGCATGGACCCGAAAGGGGAAATCTCATACAAAAATATTGCTGAAGTCGCCAAGGAAAAAGGCTGGAAAGTCGGCGTGTTAAGCTCGGTGTCGCTCGATCACGCCACGCCCGCCGCCTTCTACGCGCATCAGAAAAGCCGCAAAGATATGTATGAAATTTCGACGCAGTTGGTCAATTCCGGGTTTGACTTTTTTGCGGGCGGTCAGATGTTAAAAACCACGAAAGATGGTCAGCCGAATGTGTTGGATGTGGCGAAAGAAAAAGGCTACACGGTGGCAATGGGACGCGCCGGATTCGAGACGCTGAAACCGGGCATGGAAAAGGTAATTGCGATGAACGACATCGTGGATAAAGACGCCGCCATGTACTATACGCTGGATCAAACGAACGACCATGTCA
>CAZMEO010000019.1:0-23358 GCA_964565315.1 uncultured Candidatus Moduliflexus sp.
TGGAGCTCTGCCTGTTTGCGCTGATTATGGGCATGATATACTGGCTGGCGGCAGAGAGAACGCGCATGCAGCCGTCTCTCTGTCAGGCCGAATGATGAACAGACGGCGCAGCCACTTACACAAAGTGGCTGCGCGAAAAGAGAGAATCTCTATTTGGTCTTTGTTTTCGGCGTTTTCGGAGGTTTGACAGTTGCTTTGGGGCTGTTGCCAAATTTCGCAACGACATCTAAATCGGCATCAACGCCATGTATGACTAAATGCCCATCGCCGTTTCCTAATTCCTGGACATACGGCAGGACATCCTCGCCATTCACCGTCACGCTCAGAATGTCCTCAAAATTTCGAGAATCGGGTTTGATTTTCAGTGAAATGCTTGCGCCGTTCGGAACGATTTTTGACGCAGGCGTAATCGAACCACCGCCAGAGGCCGTCGCCGTGACTTCCCATTTTCCATCAGCAGCAGCGTCGTCACCATCATCCTCTCCATCATCTTCGCCATCAATTTCTCCATCCGCGTCATCTTCTATGATGACCACGCCGTCAACCATTAAGATGATCACATCGATATCTCCCGTAAAATGATCATACCAATCAGAAACGTTTTCTTCGCCTGGCAATTCATAGACTTTGTAGTCGCCATTTTCCTGGATTGGCACGACATCATCGCTGATTTCGCCGAGATAGAGGAAGACGTTTTGCACGACATCCCCCGGTTGCAGGCCGACAAACAGCGTCACGCTGGAGATCGCCTTAAAGACGATGTAAAACGAGCCATACGAAGTCGTGTACTCTAAAATATATGAGCCTTGCGGCACTGACACTTCCAATTGTTCCCCGTCTGCCGTGACAAAATATTTATCTTGTCCCCGGCCAACCCAGAAATTCTGAAGTTGCGTGGCCTCTCCCACAGGCGACACCGGCGTAGTCTGTTGTTGGTCGTCAAAGAGCATACAGCCTGTAACCGCAAGTGTTGCCAACACCACCACGATTCCGACATGAATAACCGTCATTCTTCGCATGTTCGCTCCTCCTCAATTATGGTGAAATGCCGAACTTATGACATGACGCTGGAAATTTTTTCGTGGCTCGTTCCGCATTTCACAATCCGAATGATGTTACACCTAATACGCAAGCAGGCTTACAATCAAACATGCCCGCAAAAAATATTGCATATTTAGTGCCATAATGTTTTTGCTGCACATTGTCATGCTAAAATCTATAAAGCAAGCTATTTTCAGGCAATTGGCATAATCGAATGACTCAAAAGGTGCATACGTTGTCATACCTCTATGCAATGACGTGCATATGTAATCCTGATCAGAAAAAAACTGTCAGACACCTCAAAGGTGTCTGACAGCTTTGTACGCTTATGCGCCTGATTCATGCTTTCAAAAAAAGCATTCGTCGAACTCGCTTCGAATCCGTTGCGGATGTCCACGATTGATCCAGCATGATTTCGAACGCCGCAACAAGGTCGGGATGCTCCTTTTGCAGGGCTTCATACGGCTGAATTTCCATAAGAATAAAGACTGGCTCAGGCCGGGCAATAAGCTGGCGCAATTGTTCTGCGTCCGTCACGACCGTAATGGTTCGCTGCATGTAAAATTGGATGCCGTACCCCTCGTATTTGTAATCAATGACCTGATGATTGCCCGCAAGCGCTGCCGCTTGCTGGAAAAACTCTTTGCGGGAACGATAGCGATTGATTTCCGGCACGACCGTCAGGATGACGGCAAGATAGATGAGAACCGTCATCAGGCTGAAGACGCCGAATTGCCACGCCCTGTTCTGCTGTTTCATGAGAAAAAATGCCCAGATGCCGCTTCCGAGCAGGAGAACGCCGAATATCAACGAGGAGATCGGATTCAGCGGCAAGATCGCAAACGCCGTGATCGGCAGGCCGATTCCGGCGATGCACGCCAATCCGGCAAACAGCAGCAGCGGAATTTCTCGCCAGCGGCGCGATACGCCCGATTGCCGCTCGATTTCATCCCCCCAGAATTTTGCGGTCAGCATTGCCAAACAGGGATACATCGGCAACAGATAGTAAGCGCGTTTGCTGCCAACAGAGGAAAAAAGCAGGAACGTCGCCGCCGCCGAAATGATGAGCAGCAGGTGCATCGGCGCAATCGCGTGCGCTCGGCGTTTTTTCCAGAGCGACGCCATCGCGCCGGGCAGGAACAGCACCCAGGGCGCAAACGCGCTGAGGGTCGGGAGATAAAAATAAAACGGCGCTTTGTGCGGCGTTTCGTCGGGGGACGTGTAGCGTCCGAGCGTTTCCTGAAACAGCACGTCGAAAAAATTCGGGACGCGCTGCATGACGACAAGAAACCAGGGGAGCATCACCAGCAGCACGATGAGCACCTGCCACCAGGGTTTCATTTTGAGAAGAAGCGCCCATTCACGCCGGATCAGAATAAATCCGCTGACCGCCAGCAGGGGGACGGCCAGCCCAATCGGATTTTTGGAGAGATTGGCTGCCGCTAAAAACAAGGCGGCAAGCAGAAACATCCACGTGCTTCGATTCCAGCCGCGCGGCGTGTCTCGATCTTGCCAGAGGTACGCGGCAGAAAACGAACAGAGCGTGGCGCTGATAAACAGCGTCAGCATCGCATCCACTTCCGCGCTGCGCGCCATGCTGCCGTATAACACATTCGTCGCTAAAATAATTCCGGCCAACAGGCCGATTCGCGCCGAAAAGATCAGCGCCGCCCAGAGATACACCACCACGACGCCCAGCGTTCCGGCGAGAATCGAAGGGAGTCTGGCACTCAATTCGTCGAACCGTCCGGTCAAAGTGAACGTCGCCGCGACTGCCCAATAAAACAGCGGGGGCTTGGTGACGAACGGCTCGCCGTTCAGATGCGGCACTGCCCAATCGCCGGAAACGACCATTTCCCGGCTGACTTCAGCCCGCCGCGCTTCGCCGTGCCGTCCCCAGAACGAATAGCTGCCCGCATTCACGCCAAACAGGAGCGCGCAAAGCGCAATTAATATACTGATATGCCTGATATGTGTGTTCATAAAACTCCTTTGCCGCGAAATTCTCAATAAGCTGTCCGAAATCAATCCACACCGTTTCTAAAAGACCAGACTATTCATGTCAATAAAAAAGGCCATCACAGCCAAAGCGTTCGCTGAATTCGAACAACGGGCAGATGTTGCAATCAAACAGGGCATTAAGCCTCGTCCGTTTTTCTTCAGAAAAGTCATTGTCCCGCGAAAAAAGAATGGACAAAATTCTTGAAGAGGCGCAGAAGGGTTTCCGTATGTGTTCATATAGAGTTTTCATAGTGAAGCTTTACTGAAAAGGAGACACAGACCTATGGCCACACCCCGGATTGACATCAACTCTATTGTGCAGCAATGCGTGCAAGAAAAAGAAAACGAACCGTTTATCAATGCGTTTATCAAACGGTTAATTTATACAGTGGCAAAAGATCGTTATTCTGCGACAGAACGTGATTATTACCTCAGCGCGGCGTATGCCGTGAAAGATTTGCTCGTGGCGCGGTGGACGAAAACCCAGCAGGAGTATTATCATCAAGATTCCAAGCGCATTTATTATCTTTCGATGGAATTTTTGACTGGCCGAGCGATGGGGAATAACCTGATCAATTTAGGGTTATACGACGACTGCAAAAAAGCGCTGGAAGACGCCGGTTTCGATTTGGAAGCGTTGATGGAATACGAGCCGGATGCGGGCTTGGGCAACGGCGGTTTGGGACGACTGGCAGCCTGTTTCATGGATTCGATGGCGACGTTGCAACTGCCGGGCTACGGCTACGGCATGCGCTATGAATACGGCATTTTCGAGCAGAAAATCCGCGACGGGTTTCAAATCGAATTGCCTGATCACTGGCTGCGCTATGAAAACCCGTGGGAAATCGCCCGCCCGGAATTTATCTATCCTGTGCATTTCTACGGCGAAGTGCAGCAATATCCGTTAGGACGCGATGAGGTCGGCTATCGGTGGATCAACACCGATCCGGTCATTGCGATGGCCTACGACATGCCGATTCCGGGGTACGGCAATAATACGGTCAACACGTTCCGCCTCTGGTCAGCCAAATCGAGCCGCGACTTCAACCTCGAAGACTTCAATCGCGGCGATTACATGCAGGCCGTCGAACATAAAAGCGAATCGGAAACGATCACGAAAGTCTTGTATCCTGAAGACAGCACCATGCAGGGCAAAGAACTGCGCCTGAAACAGGAATATTTTTTCTCGTCGGCATCGTTGCAGGACATTTTGCGGCGCTACGACAAAGTGCATGATTCATTGGAACAACTACCGGATAAAATCGCGATTCAGTTGAACGACACGCATCCGGCGCTCTCCGTCGTCGAATTGATGCGCATTCTCATTGATGAACGCCATGTCCCCTGGGAAAAAGCGTGGGGCATGACGACCCGCATTTTTGCCTACACCAATCACACCATCCTGCCGGAAGCGTTGGAACGGTGGCGCGTCAGCCTCGTGCAGCGCCTGCTGCCCCGCCATTTGCAATTGCTGTATGAAATCAATCGCCGCTTTTTGGATCAAGTCTGGATTCATTCGCCCGGCGACTACGAGAAATTAGGCCGCATGTCGCTGATCGAAGAAGGCCCCGAAAAAATGGTGCGCATGGGCAACCTCTGCATCGTCGGCAGCCATTCCGTCAACGGCGTGTCGGAACTCCATACCGACATTATCCGCAAACGGATTTTCAAGGATTTTTACGAACATACACCGCAAAAATTCAACGCCAAAACCAACGGCATCACGCACCGGCGCTGGCTGCTTTTGGCGAACCGCCGCCTGACTGCCTTGATCAAAGAGACCATCGGCGATAAATTCACGAAGGATTTGTATGAATTGAAAAAGCTGATTCCGCTGGCAGATGACCCGAAATTCCAGAAAAAATGGCGGGAAGTCAAACATGCCAATAAAGTGGATTTTGCGAATTACGTGGAAAAGCAGTTCGGCCTGATCGTGTCGCCGGAATTTATTTTCGACGTGCAGGTCAAGCGCATGCACGAATATAAACGCCAGTTACTCAACATCATGCATGTCGTGCATTCGTACAATTACATCCGCCGCAATTGGAAAGACCCATTCGTGCCGCGCGCAATCTTTTTCGGAGGTAAAGCCGCTCCGGGCTACACCATGGCGAAATTGATCATTAAATTGATTACTTCGGTCGCGCATTTAGTAAATAATGATCCACTGACTCGCGAGAAAATGCGCGTCGTCTTCGTGCCGAATTACAGCGTCTCACAAGCGCAGCGCATCTTCCCTGCCGCCGATCTCTCCGAACAGATTTCGACTGCCGGAACGGAAGCGTCGGGAACGGGCAACATGAAATTCGCGTTGAATGGCGCATTGACGATTGGGACGCTGGACGGCGCAAACGTGGAAATCCGCGAAGAAGTCGGCGAGGATAATATTTTCATCTTCGGCATGAACGCCAATGAAGTCGAAGACCTCAAGAACAGAGGCTATAACCCGATGGAATATTATCATAAGAACCAGGAATTGAAACAGGTCATTGATATGATCGCGAACGGGTTCTTCTGTCCGGATCAGCCCGATCTGTTCCGCCCCATCACGGATTCGCTTTTGTATCAAGGTGATCCGTACTGCCTGATGGCGGATTTCGAGAGCTACCTCGCCTGCCAGCGCAGAGTGGCCGACACGTATGCCGACCAGAAAACCTGGACGCGGATGTCCATTCTGAATGTCGCGAACATGGGCAAATTCTCGACAGACCGGACGATTCAAGAATATGTCAACGACATCTGGCATGTTGAGCCGGTCACAATCAACATGGAATAGGCACGCATTCGATCTCTGAGAAGACAAAGCGGAATACGCCGCGCATGAGGCGGTGTGTTCCGCTCTTTTTTTCTTGTGAGAACCAGCAGAACCGTTCAACAATTTCTTGACAAGATGACGCAAGCGCGGTATTATATGACAATAGAAGTAATTTCGTATCTGTGGGCAAGGTTGCCTGTTGGTGCGAAGGCGCTAAAAACATCTCGGCCTCATGCGAACACGGAATGATCATGTCGGAGATTGAAACCATTACGCAATTATTAGAACGAAAATCCTTGAAAAATATGACCGTTCAAGGTCTGGATTTTTCGCAGCATGCGATTGAGTGGGATACTGTTGAGCTTGAAAACGCTCTGTTTTTAGGCTGTCAATTTGCGTCATCCGAACAAGAATGCGTGATCCGAAACCGGGGAGCGCATATCTTCTCGTCGTTTGACGGTTTGCCCTATAATCCGTATCGTTCCACGCTTTATACATGGCAGGAATTGATGGAAGGGTATCATCCTGAAAACGATGTCAGCCTGGACTACCGGATTCATCAGCATTTTGTCGAACATGGCCGCTATCATCCCGATATTCGCGAAGCATTGGCGCAACGCCTGCACGACCATGCGATTGACAGCGCATTGCATGAGCTTTTAGAATACAATGTTTACGGCATGACCCGCAGAAAAGGGGTCGGATTCATGGGGGGACACAGCATCTTGCGTTCCGATCCATCCTATCGCAAAGTGGCGCAGGCGGCGCAGATGTTGGCGCAGCAAGGGTATTTGATTACGTCTGGCGGCGGACCAGGCATCATGGAGGCAGCGAATCTCGGCGCGTATATGGCGAAATATTCGCCGGACGATTTGGATCGGGCGATTCATCTGCTCTGTCAGGCTCCGGCGTGCGACCATCCCAAACATTTCACGCAGTCCCAGATCGTCTTGGAAATGTTTCCCGAAGGCACGGAGAATTTAGCGGTGCCGACATGGTTTTACGGGCATGAGCCGAGCAATCTGTTTGCCAGCCATATCGCCAAATATTTTTCCAACAGCATCCGGGAAGACGGACTGCTGGCAATCAGTTTGTATGGCGTGGTCTATGCCCCCGGCAGCGCAGGGACAACGCAAGAAATTTTCATGGACGCCACGCAAAATCATTATGGCAGTTTCGGCTATTACAGCCCGATGATTTTTTTCGGCAAACGGCGTTACATGAAAGACACGTTTCTGTTTCCGCTGCTCCAGCAATTAGCCTGGGGGCGTCCGTATGCCGATTTGTTGTTCATCACAGATTCGCCGGAAGAAGTCGCTGCATTGATCATGCAGCATCCGCCGCGCCGCGTCTCGTAGAATATTGTTCGGTTCATGTTTCGGAGTGCGCCAAGATCGACGCAAGACGTTGATAGATGCGACGACTGCGCCGCACTCCTTTATCGGGTCAAGGTTGTCATTGCAAAGGGTTTCAAACATATACGCAGGAGGGAACATCAGGGGGGTATGAAACGTCAGGTTTATCGAATTATTGTCAGCCTCGCCATTCTCATGATCGGCTTCTCCGGGGGGGCATGGTCTCAAGCCAACATTCTTCAGCAGCAGGCATTTTTAAACATTCCGGCATACACGTTGAACTTATATACGCAGTATGCGGATCAACGTTGGGAGCGCCTGACTATTCCGGTCGGCGTGGGAAAAGGGACTGACCGCAAACATCAAACGCCGACCGGGCGCGGCGAATTGTATGCCAAAGCGATTGGCGTCTCGTTCGAATATGGCCCGCAAAATCCGAAAGAGTTGGTCGGCACGAAAATTACGCATTCCAACACCTTCGATAAAGCGACATTAAAACCGGTGCGCATCAAAATGCCGGACGATATGAAATCGGTGTTCATGAAACTGACCAGCGATATTGATTCGCAATTTTACATGCAGTACGTTCTGCATGAGACGACAGATTGGTACACGGTCGGCACGCCGTCTTCCAGCGGATGCGTTCGGATTGACCGCGACGACATGGAGCGGTTTTATAACGCCATCGTGCCGACGATTTATGAGGGGCAATTATCCCCCAGCGTCCCGATTACGATTTATTATGACGTGGCCGAATATGATTCGGATCAAAAAATGGTGGTGCTTCATGCGAATATTTACCATCGCCCGGTAGATTACGCCCATGAAGTGTTAAGCGATTTGCAAAAAGCGGGCATCGACACAAATCTCATGAATATGTCGGCCTTGATGACAATCGTTCAGCAAGCCGAAACGCAATTTGAGAATGCGATGAAAACTATCAGCAGCCGATTAAAAAAAGCGCCATTTAATCGCCTTGTTTACGACGACGAGAAAAAAATGCTGCATTTCACCTTTTTTCTCAAATTCCAATATTAACGCCCATTCCAGACGTCGCCGGGTTCGAACGCCCGCGAAGTCTCAGGTGGATTTATCAGCATCATCTCGTGACGCGCCATGCATGCAGACGCCTTTGATCCTCGCGCGAAATTTTTGGCGGTCATGCTCGCGGTCGCCGCAACGTTTACGGTGAATTCGATCTGGGGCGCGGGCATGCTGGCAAGCAGCATGTTTCTGCTTGCCCTGGCGACGCAGACGCCGCTGCGCCGAATCGGAAGGAATATCGCGCTTATTTCGTGGCTGCTGCTGATGACGGGCGGCCTGCGTTTTTGGGGCATCATTTCGACAGAGAACGCGCCAAATGCCGAAGCCGCGCTGCTTACGGCCCTCACGCAGAGCCTGGTCGCCGTCGCGCAATTAGCCATCGTGGTAGGGTGGGTGTCGCTCTTTAATGCGGCATCATCGCCGTTGGAAATCGTCACGGCGTTCGAACATTTCCTGAAACCGTTCCAGCGCGTTGGCCTGCCGGTCTCGAATCTCTCGACCGTCGCCATGATGACGCTGCGATTTCTCCCGATTTTATGGGACGAAGCGCAGCAATTGATGCAAACGTTGATTGCGCGTGGCATTGATTGGAAGGCTGGCACATGGCGGGAACGCGCCACGCATTTAGTGTTTCTCTGCGCGGTTTTATTGAATAGTTTGCTGCGGCGAGTCGAGGCGTTGACGGTGGCAATGGAAAATCGAGACTTTACAGTCGGCGCGGCGCGAACGACATTCCACGTTTGCCGCTGGCGTCTTCGCGACCATCTGTTGGTGAGCGTCTGCCTTGCAGGATTCGCCTGCTGTGTTCTCATTCGTGAAGGATGATCGCTGCGGAACGCGCGATTTTCAGAAATTCTCTTGAAAATACGATATTTTTCTTGATCTTATTCTTTGTCCATGAGTCTGTTATCATAATAGATTTAACAATGTGCGCACCGCCGAAGATCATGCCAGACTCAATGTGTTTGGGCTTGCAGGAGGAACGACCATGAACGGAATTGACAGGGTTCTCAGCGATTTTATCATCGAATCTCAGGAAAATTTGGAACGCCTGGATCATGAATTCGTCGCGTTAGAACACGATCCGCAGAATGAAGAATTATTAGCGAGCATTTTCCGGACCATTCATACCATCAAGGGAAGCGCAGGTTTCCTCAATCTTACGAACCTTGAGCAGGTGTCTCATTATGCTGAGGATGTGCTGGCGAAATTGCGCGAACATTCCTTAGAACTCAATGACGATATTGTGACCACGCTGCTCAGCGCGGTGGACTGCATTAAATCCATGCTGGTCGCCCTCGAAAAGACTGGCGAAGAGGGAAACATCGACATTCTTGACGTGGTCGTGCAACTCAAAAAAATCGCAGACAACAAACCGGCGACAGCAGCCAAAGCGCCCGCTCCTGAATCGAAAAAGCCGCTTGTCCAGGTCAAAGAAATCGAAGAAGAGGAAGAGCCTATCGCCGAAGAACCAGCCCCGGAGCCCAAGCCAAAAGCCGCAAAAGAAACGAAAACTCAGGACGCCGGAGAACATGCCGCCCCGTCCCTTGAAGATACGCGCATTCACGTGGATGTCCATTTATTGGATCAATTGATGAATTTAACCGGCGAGTTGGTGTTAGCGCGAAATCAGGTCGTCCAATTTGCGAATACGATTGACGTGCGCGATTTCCGGGCAGTCACGCAGCGCATGAATGTCGTGGTGTCTGAGTTGCAGGAAATTGTCATGAAAACCCGGATGCAGCCGGTCAAAAAGGTCTTCGGCCAGTTTCCCCGCTTAGTGCGCGATATTTCGAAGCAGCATGGCAAAGATGTGCAGTTATTGATGGAAGGCCAAAACACCGAATTAGACCGCACGTTACTGGAAGCCATCAAAGACCCGCTGACGCATTTAGTCCGCAACGCGCTGGATCATGGCGTTGAAAAACCGGCGGAACGCCAAAAAATCGGGAAACCATCGACCGCGACGATTATGATTAAAGCGTATCATGAAGGCGGCCAGGTCGTCATTGAAATCAGCGACGACGGCGCGGGCATCAATGTGGATAAGGTCAAAGCCAAAGCGATCCGCGAGCAACTCATTACGGCGCAGCAAGCGGAAGAAATGAGCGAGCGGAATTTAATCAATCTGATCTTCCGTCCGGGATTCTCCACCGCCGAAACCGTGACCAGCATCTCCGGACGCGGCGTCGGCATGGATGTCGTGAAAAGAAACCTGGATAAAATCGGCGGCATTATTGACATTCATACCCAGCGCTATAAAGGGACGCGGATAAAAATCCGCATTCCGATTACCTTAGCCATTATTCCAGTCTTAATCGTGAAAGCCGGCCCGTATCGCCTCGCCATTCCGCAGGTCAACCTTGAAGAACTGCTGATGCTGCAAGCCGAAGACAAAGCCCAGAACATCGAAGTCGTGTATGGCGCAGAAGTCTATCGCTTACGCGGGGAATTGCTGCCGCTGCTCCGCCTGAATACGATTTTGAACGTGCCGAGCGTCAAAACGACCGCCGACAATACCCATATTGTCGTGCTGTCTGCCGGAGAACTGCGGTTCGGCTTGATTGTGGACGAAGTCGGCGACACGGAAGAGATCGTCGTCAAACCACTGAGCACGCATATCAAACAATTGCATTGCTACGATGGCGCGACCATTATGGGGGATGGCAAGCTCGCGCTGATTGTCAACGTCACCGGCTTGTTCAAAGTCACGCAGTTGACGATAGATGACATGAAAAAAGTCGAGGAAATGAAATTGGAAGCGCATGACGCCGGGATCGAAAGCGGCACTGGCGAGCATCATCAAACGATTGTGCTGTTCCGAACGGGAAATAATGAATTTTATGGCGTGCCGTTAGCCTTTGTGGTGCGATTAGAAAAATTTTCAGCGTCTCAGATCGAATATTCGGGCGGGCGGCAGGTCATGCAGTATCGCAACGAAATTCTTCCTTTGCTGCGCCTGGAAGATTATTTCGACATTCCGGCGACGCCAGACCCGGAAATGCTGTCGTTGATTGTGTTTGCGGTGGAAAAACAAATCGGGCTGGTCGTGCAGGAAATTATTGATACCATCGAAATCAGCACGCACATTGATACGGAGACGTTCAAACAGCAGGGCATTCTCGGTTCAACGATTGTTCAGGGGCATTCTGTCCTGATTCTGGATATTCACGGCCTGATTGAAATGGCGTATCCGACCTGGTATAAGAAATTCTTTACCAGCAAGCTGTCCGAAGAAGAGCGCCAGAACCTCCGCATTCTGCTGGTTGAAGATTCCCCGTTCTTTTTGAATATCGAGCGTTCATATTTGGAAGCGGCGGGCTATCAGGTGACAACGGCGCAAAATGGCAAGGACGCGCTGGAAAAGCTGGAAGTGCAATCATTTGACGTGGTGGTCACTGATATTGACATGCCGCTCATCAACGGCTATGAATTGACGCGGCGGATTCGAGCCAATGATAAGTGGAAACATCTTCCTGTCATGGCCGTCACCGCGCTAACCGGAGAGAAGGATCGCCAACGAGGAGTTGAGGTTGGCATTGATGAATACCAGGTCAAACTTGATCGAGATGAAGTGCTTCGCGCACTCGAACTCTTGATTTTGCGACGCCGAGGGCAATAACCTATGCAAACAGCACAACAGCAGCAACACGCAGGAACCGAGATGGTGCAATTAGCGACGTTTTTTCTTGGGGATGAACTGTTTGGCGTCAATACCTTACATGTTCAAGAGATTTTGACCTATCAGGAAATTACGGCTGTTCCGTTAGCTCCCGATTACGTGCGCGGTTTAATCAATCTTCGCGGGCAGATTGTCACGGTGATTGATTTACGCTGCCGACTCGGATTCGAAAAACTTGCCGATGAAAAAACGGGCATGAACTTGATCGTCAACTCCGATGAAGGCTTGATGAGTTTATTAGTCGATAATATCGGGAACGTGCTGGATATTCCGGTGGATCGCCTGGTTCCCCCTCCGGGGACAATTCGAGGAGTGGCCGTCCATTATATTCAAGATGTCTGCCAATTAGAGGATGAATTACTGATCGTGTTGGATTTGCAGAGCATTCTTCAACTCACATAACATCCGGGGCATCATGCCGCAGGGGGGCGGAGCCGCCGTAAGGCAGGGCGGCTGCCATTCAAGTCTTGTCTCGTCAGACGTATTCTGAGGCAGAAGCCACCAGGTGATAAAGGAATCGATGCCAAACCAGCGTGAATGGTTTGAGATAAAGCGGCTATGAAAGAAAAAATCAAAGTCTTAATCGTTGATGATGCAATTGTCGTGCGAATTTTGGTGGGCAATACGTTGTCAAAAGAACCGGATATTGATTTTGTCGGCAAAGCGGAAAATGGCAAAATCGCGTTAGAAAAAATTGCGGAATTAAAGCCGGACGTGGTGTTGTTAGATATCGAAATGCCTGAAATGAATGGGTTAGAGGTCTTAAAAGTCCTGAAAGCTCAAGGCATGCCGACAAAAGTGATCATGTTCAGCACCTATACAACCGTTGGCGCCAAACACACCTTCGAAGCACTGGAATTGGGGGCGGCTGATTTCATTCCCAAGCCGTCAAGCGCGGGATTCTCGAAAGGATTTGAACGCGTTCGCGAAGAATTATTAGCCAAAATCAAATTTATCGGCAGCAGCGAATCCCGGCTGGCCTCCTCCCCGGCGGCGGCGTCTCCTCGCAAATCTTCCTCATTGATTCGAGGCGGCGAGTATGATGTGGTCTTTATCGAAGGGGGGATGGGAGCGCCGAAAACATTCATGAATCTCATCCCGCAGATTCCTGCCGGTTTTCCGTCCAGCTTGCTCATCTTTCAGGCGATGTTCTCCAGCTTTGCCGAACAATTTGTCCGGCGTCTCGAACAGAATGCCCAGATTGGCATTAAAACTGCGGAACAGGATGATATGCTTCGTAGTGGACAGGCGTATGTGCTGATTGGCGATCAATATGCCGCGACGAAACGAGTTGGCTCTGACGTGCAATTAGCCTTTCGAGCCAAAGAAGGCACGGAAAAATATGGGTCTGTCCCTCGCCTCCTGTGCGAATCCATTGCGAAACTGTATGGCAAAAAAGCCATTGGCGTGTTGTTAGCCGGCGCTGGAGAAGGAAATTTTGAGGGGATTCAGGCCATCAAAGAGCAAGGCGGCTTAGTGCTGGCGGAAGAACCGACAACGCTTGTCGGACGGCAAGTGCTGAATCCATTCATCGAGAAACAGATCGTTGATGACGTTGTCCCCTCATACGAATTGATTGCAGCCCTGACGAAAGCGGTCGGGTTTTCCGGGTAAAACACTGAGGCATGAGAAAGACGTCGGTCTTATGCACACGCAGTGAACGAAAGACATGGTGGAAACTCTGACAAAATCGTTGCGCGTCTTGATTGTCGATGACGCGATTGTGTTCCGGCGCGGATTGTCTGAAATGCTCTCAGATGTTCCTTATATCGAAGTCGTCGGAACGGCGTCGAATGGCAAAATCGCATTGATGAAAATTCCGTCGCTGAAGCCGGATGCCTTAGTGCTTGATGTCGAAATGCCGGAAATGGACGGAATCGAGACGCTGAAAGCGTTGCGGGAGCAGCATCCCTCCATCAAAGTGATTATGCTGAGCATTCATACCACGCGCGGGGCGGACAAAACCCTCGAAGCCTTATCATTAGGGGCGATTGATTTTGTTGAAAAACCGACTGGCTCAAGCGATTATCGGACAAATTTTCAAAAAATCCGCGGCGAATTGCTGCCGAAATTACGCTTGCTGAAGCTGCAAAAATCGTTTTTAGCGCCGCAGCCAGGCCCAACGCCTCCGCCCACGATGGGTACGTCGAAACGCGCGCCTTCCGTGTTGCGGAAAGAATGCGAAGTCATTGCGATTGCCAGTTCAACGGGCGGCCCCAACGCCTTGAATATCGTATTGCCGGAAATTTCGAGAGCCGCCAATATCAGCATTTTGATTGTGCAGCACATGCCGCCGTTATTTACGAAGCAGTTTGCGCTGTCGCTTGACCAGAAAACCGAGTACACGGTTCGAGAAGCCGTCACCGGAGACGTTGTCGCGCCCGGAACAGCATTCGTCGCTCCGGGAAATTATCACATGGCGTTGCGTGAGATGGGCGGAGAACGTCGCATCACGCTGCATCAAGGGCCGCTGGAAAATGGGTGCCGCCCTTCGGCCAATGTCTTGTTTCGCGCTGTGGCGGAAATTTACGGGAAACGCGCCTTAGGCGTGGTGCTAACCGGCATGGGGAAAGACGGCATGGAAGGCGCGAAAATGATGAAAGAACACGGCGCAACCATCATCGCGCAAGATAAAGACACCAGCGTGGCATGGGGCATGCCGCGCAGCGTGATTGAAGCGGAATTGGCTGACATCGTGTTGCCGCTTCAGGAAGTCGCCCGCACCATCAACCGGATTATCTCGTAAAAAAGCAACACGCCGATTTTCCTGTTGAAAAATCGGCGTGTTGCTTTGTCCACCTGTTCTTAGTAACGTTCAAAAAATAACTTCGGCTCAGACCTCACAGGTCTTGGAGACCTGTGAGGTCTCTACCACGAACTATTACTTACTTCATTTTTTTGCGAGAAATTCCAACCACTCCAAGCAGCCCCAATCCTAACAATGCGATGGTTGCCGGTTCTGGCGTCACGATGACACCTTGCCCCATCAAATTATCGTTGCCGCAGCCCATCGTATAGTGCGCAGTAAACTTGACCTGATCTTTTACAGGCGCATATTTCGTCAGAAAACTCAAATCGACCGTCACGACATTGTGCGTGCCACCCTGATTCACGGATTCTTTCACCGTTTTGCAGGTCTTTTTGCCCTTGCTATCAGTCGTACAAACTTGTTTCGACACCGTTTTATACGTATCGCCTAAGAGCCCGCCGACTTCGCTATCCATCAACTGGGTTTGATAGCCGAGTTTGCCGCTGCCGATGACCGTGCCGCCGCTTTTGTATTTGTACGCGCCAGATTCGTCGTTGATGCGATAATACGGCGTTTCCAATATCGAATTTTTATCCAACTGGATAATGTCATAGGTCAATTTCGCAAAATCCATCCTCAACGCGAAGTCATAGCCGAAAATATTAGAGATCGAACTGTATCCGTTATTTTTGATCACTTTGTCAGAGATATTATCTTTGCCATCGTGTAAAATATCGCCATCAACATCGAAGAAAATATCGCCGGAAAAAATGTTATCTTTTCCATTAGCGAAGTCATAGCCGCCAACCATTGACAAGGTCTGGTCGTTCAAGAAAAACCCTTCCATATCCCACGATTGATTATGCTGTGTGCCGGGTTCCGTTTCCTGGTCTTCTTGTGCGCCGTCCCACCCCGTGCCTGTTCCGACTAAATCGGCAATAGTAATATTGTTTCCTAAGTTGAGCGCAAACCCATTCGATACGCTCAATAACCCGCACACGACCGTGATAAGACTGACGTTTACGAAGTTTCTCATAATGCTTTCCTCGGCTCGGCGTTTTCGATTGCATCAGGCAATAAAAAAACCGGCTTGAAGAAAGCCGGTTTTGCAAAAAGAATATCTCTCTTTTGGCAACCCGGCTATCTTATATAAAATGTTCAATAAGACCCGTGGCTTTCCGTCCCACCCTCACGGATGGTTTGGCTTTATCAAATTCTCACGATTTCAAAGATATTCTTTATTAATGCATACGCTATGCCAACAATTCATTCGAACAATTCTACGATAGTTTTTCCTGTGGATACGGCATTTTCACAAAATCAGATAAAATGTGTTCCTTCGCTTGTGCAACAGGAATTGTAAAATTTTCCGACATGTACAAATCACAGCAAGAGAAAAAATCCTCTAACGCTCTTTGAATATGAGCAGTCCCACAGAAATTACACGCTGTCAAATTTTCCGACACCAGGATGATGCATGAACGCCAACTGCTGCAACGCGATGATCGTTTTCGCGTCGCAAATCTCGCCGCACCGAATCATGGCAAGCGCTTCGCTGAACGGTACGATCAGCAATTGAATATCCTCATGTTCGCAGGCTAAGCCGCCGCCTGCGCTCACTTGTTTCGCCTGCCGCAGAGAGCCAAGATAGAGTTGCACCTGCTCCGTCGTCCCGCCTGGACTGAGATAACACGAACAAAGCGGCGTCAATTCCGAGACTTCATAGCCGATTTCTTCGACCAATTCGCTATGCGCCACCGTCAGGCCGTCGCGGCCTTTATCAATCACGCCCGCCACAATCTCGATCAGCCAGCCCGATTGGTCGCGCAGAAACGCCGGATAGCGGAATTGCTTGATCAGCAGGACATTCTCGTTCTCCGCATCGTACAGCAGCACGCCGACCGCATTGCCGCGCTCAAACACGATGCGCTCAATCTCGTCGCTCATCGAACCGTCGAAGCGTTCATGCCGAAACCGCGCCCGCAGGATTTTAAAGACATTGCGAAAATTATACTCTTCGTGAATAGCCGTCGTCTCAACGCGCATAATGGCTGCTCCTTTGACGTTTCAAAAATCGTCCTGCGCCAGGCTTGCCGAGAAAACGGCCATTGTCCACAATCAATTCGCCGCGAGCGAAAACCTTTTCCGGCGTCCCTTTGACGCGCATCCCTTCGTAGAGCGAATAATCGACGATACTGTGATGCGTGATGGCGGAAATAAACGTTTCATATTCCGGATTGATGACGACGAAATCGGCATCACTGCCGGGCGCGATCTCCCCTTTTTGCGGATAGAGGCCGAACAGTTTCGCGGACTGCGTCGAAACAATCTCCACGAAACGATTCAAGCTGATACGCTGCTCGCTGACGCCGCCGGTAAACAGCAGATTCAGGCGCGTTTCGATGCCCGGCCCGCCGTTCGGGATTTTCGTAAAATCGTCGTGTCCGCGAGTCTTCTGGCTCTGAAAATGAAACGGACAATGATCCGTGCCGATCACGTCAATCATCCGGTTGCGAATCGCCTGCCAGAGCGCCGCCTGATCCGATTTCTCGCGCAGCGGAGGCGACATGACGTATTTCGCGCCTTCGAATTCGATGCCGTCATAGAGTTCGGCGGAGAGAAACAGGTATTGCGGGCAGGTTTCGGCATAGACCGGCACGCCGCGCAGCCGCGCCTGCGTAATCTGCTCGATGGCTGCGCCAGACGACACATGCACGATATACACGGGCGCGTCGGCCATTTCCGCAAGGGACATCACGCGGTGGACGGCCTCGCGTTCGGCAATCGCCGGGCGCGTCAGCGGATGATATTTCGGCGAGGTCTGACCGGCGGCAAGCGCGTCCTGAATCAGGGCGTCAATCACCTGCCCATTTTCGCAATGCACGCACACCAATGCGCCAATCTCTTTTGCATGGCGCAACACGCGAAAAATTGCCGCGTCGTCAATCATCATCCGGCCTGGATAGGCGGTAAACACCTTAAAACTCGTGACGCCTGCATCAACAATGCGTTCCATATCGCGCAGCGTTTGGTCGCTAAATTCGGAGAGCGTGAGATGAAAGCCGTAATCAATAACGGCCTTGCCTTCGGCCTTGTGATGCCAGGCGTCAAGCCCCTGCGCCATCGACTCGCCATGTGCGTGGGCGGCGTAATCAATAATCGTGGTCGTGCCGCCGCAGGCCGCCGCCATCGTGCCGGTCGTGAAATCGTCGCAGGAACGGATGTCGCCGAGCGGCATGTCGAGATGCGTATGCACGTCAACGCCGCCGGGCAGCAGATAGCGTCCGGTCAAATCAAACGTTTGTGCGTCGGTCACATCAAGATGGCGGCCAATCTGCTCAATGATACCGTCTCGCGCGAACACATCCGCATTCAACGTCTGCGAGGCGGTGACAATGGTCGCATTTTTGAGAAGTACGCTGTTCATAATCATCCTTTCTGCGCGTTCTTTTCATTCAGGCGATGATGAATGTTATCTAAAATGCCGTTAATAAATGCGCTGGATTTGGGCGTGCTGTATTTTTTGGAAATGTCAAGGGCTTCGTTGATGGTGACTTTCGGCGGGATCACGTCTTCGTACAACAATTCATAGACGGCGTACCGGAGAATATTCCGATCAATCACGGCCATGCGGTCAATCGTCCAGTTGATCGCATGTTGAATGATAAAGGCGTCAATTTCTTCACGATGCGACAGCGTGCCGCGCACTAATTGTTCGGCAAACGTCCTAATATCTTCAGGATAACGAGTCAGTCCCCAAAAAAGCTTCAACGTGGCGTCAACATCCCTCGGCAGAACATCCAATCCGTACAACAATTTTAAGGCAACTTCTCGCCCCTTTCTCCTGCTTCGCATACTTATGCGACATGCCATTCGTCAGCGCCCCCCGCCCGCTGCTGTCGTTTTACGCCGAACGCATGACCCGTCTCCACCGTCTATGGGTTGATAAAGAACAAAATAATGCGCTAAAATATGCGACACCGGAAGAATCTGTCAAGCATTTTCTGGCGCGTCCGAATTGGTCGCGATTTCCGGTGATGATTTCTTCGCTGCCCTTTTTTTCATCGAAGATGATGCCTTATTCTTGAGCGGCGATTCCTTACCTGAATTCAAAGCAACAATTTTGTTCCAGTCAATTGCTCCATTGAGGCAATAATCCTGCGTAAACTGCAACGTAAAGATATTGATTGCCTGAGCATACGCTTTGTTGAAGGCGTCATTGCGTTCTTTTGCTTGATAGCCGACCGGTTCGATAATATCTGTATATAAATCGTTCTGCCCGGAGATAAACTCCCAAAAACGTTGACCGCACAGTTTCAGATACCCATTTTTCTGAGGTTTGTTATCGCGCCCGTAACAGCAGCCGTTGACGCAGACAATTTCAACATTCGGATGTTGTGTCTTGATTAGCTCTGAGGCATGGGCGAAGTTCTGCTTCATTCGATTGATCTGGTCGCTATTGCCCCAATGAGGTCCCGACTTGATGGAAACGATATAATAGACGTTGTCTTTTTGAAACTCCAAATCAATGCCGATGGTTTTCGTTTTTATGCCGCGATAGACGTTCCCGCAAATAAACACGGCCAGTCCTTCCAAAAACAGCCCGAAAATGCCTTCTTCTTGCGCAGAAAGATAGGCGTCAAGCAACGTTTTGACAAATTCATACGCCGTCAGAATATTTTTAGCTTTGAATAAATACGGATTTTTGCGAGTCAAGATGTCGGCAAATTTGAGTTCTTGCAGCTTTTGCAAGCGATTTTCATGAAATGTCCCGATATGCTGCTCGACATAGCGCTCAATAGCTTTTTTCGTGATTGTTCTCATCTCAGAAAAGCGTCGGTTCATAATTATCCATCTGTGTTTTTATGATCTCGCAATATTCGGCCTGAATTTCGATGCCTACCGAATGACGCCCTAAGCGTCTGGCTGCCAATAACGTCGTTCCAGACCCCGCAAAAGGATCAAGCACTGTATCCCCCTCTTTGGTAAATAATTTGATAAACCACTCCGGCAGCGCCACCGGAAAGGTCGCGCTATGGCGCTTATTGCCGCATTCGGTCGCGAGGTGCAAGACATTCGTCGGATAAGCGAATTCGCGATCAATCCAATGCGAGATATTTTTTCCGAATCCGCTTCCATTTTTAGAGGTATCGCGAATTTTATCCGTCTCGCTCAAATTCCGCAATCGCTGTTTCGCCCAGTCTCCCGTCGGAATCATGACGGCGTCTTGATACATCTGAAATTGTTTGTGCGTGTTGAATTGAAGCAAGCGTTCCCAGGCGTCACGAAAACGATTCGGCCATTTTCCGGGATAACAATTTTTTTTATGCCAGATAAATTCCTCTGTCCAGAGCCATCCTTGTTGTCGCAACGCTAAAATCAACTCAATAACATACGTATGCCGCTCACCATTCACTGCTTTTTCTTTAATATTCAAAATAAATGTCCCGGTCGGTTTCAAAATTCGCTGTAATTCTTGAGCAATCGGCACAAACCAGGCGACATACTTGTCGGGATGAACGCCGCCATACGTATTTTGGCGGCTATCCGCATACGGCGGCGACGTAAAAATCAAATCAACACTCTGACTCTCAATCTCTTGAAGTTTTTCCTGACAATCGCCTAAGATTAAATCGGTTCTGATCATAATATGGATGACAGGTCTAAAATTATGAAAACACGACTACATTGTTCAGTAAATTTTTAGGAGTACGACATCTCGCTTTCGCCTGTCAAATCAAGATTTGACACTCCTGAAGACTCTTTAAAATTCATGAAACAATGCACTACTCATCCTGCTCATTTTGATACGGCGGGTCGTGTTCGAGGCGTTTGCCGAGGCTGATCACGCGGTCATTCCTGTAGCCGATGCTTTGATAAAAATCAATGACTTGCGCGTTCGTTTCCCGCACCTGCAAGTTAATTTTCGGACACCCCGACGCTCTGAGCAATTGTTCGGCTGCCGCCATCATCTGCGTGGCAATCCCTTGGCGCTGATAATCCGGGTCAACCGCCAAATAATTGATCCAGCCGCGATGCCCTTCGTACCCGACCATGCAAGTCGCCACCACCGAATCCTCGATCAGGCCGACTAAAAACCATTCAGGATTGACCTGACATTTCCGCTCAATATCGCATTTGGGATTATTGGCCGCCGTCACCAATTGACAGCGAAACCAGAGTTGAATAACCTGAGATTCATCGTCAGGCTGATAGGCGCGAATGAGAAGGTCTGGACGCATACGTTTCCCTTCCTGTGAACATTTACGTGAATGATCAACAACATAGCTATTTAACGTGATCGCAATACTGCTCCTCATCAACAATGTTTTGTCAATAAGAATCATTCGGTTCGCCGTTTTTATATCGTCTCTGCCGTATTCGCGCCAAACGAGAAAAAACGCAGAATTTTCTTGCATATCCTTTCTTTGATTCTGTATGATGTCTCTCTGCAAATAACCCCTCGAATAGGCGCGAGGCCGCAATAATACGAGTTGGCGCGGAGGAAATATGGCGATTCGACTGCTGCTTGTTGAAGACAACCAGATCGACCAAATGGCGTTCAAACGATTCGTGCAACGCGAAGGTTTGGAATATACCTATCGAGTCGCCGGGTCGGTGGCAGAGGCCAGAGAGTATATTCGAACCGAGGCATTCGACGTGATCGTGTTGGATTATTTGTTAGGCGATGGGACAGCCTTCGATTTGTTCGGGCATGCAAAAGGAACGCCGATTGTTGTCGTTACCGGGTCTGAAGACGCTGAAATCGCGGTGCAATCCATCCACAAAGGCGCGTATGATTACATCACCAAAGACGCTGACGGCGATTATCTCACCACTCTGCCGATCACGGTCGTGAAGGCGCTGAGCCGAAAACATGCCGAGGAAGAAATCGGCTTGTATCGGGAACATCTGGAGGAATTGGTCAAGGAGCGCACAGTCGAACTCGAAGCAGAGATCGCAGAGCGGAATCGCGCTGAATTTGCCTTGCGCCAGAGCGAAGAGCGGTATCGCCGCCTCGTCGAAAACGCTCCATTAGGCATTATTTCGATTGACGCGCAGGGGCACATTATGGATGTCAACGGCATGGTCGCTGCCATGTTAGGCGCTCCATCCGTCGAAGCGCTCAAAGCGATCAATGTGCTGACGACCCCGTCCTTTCTGAATGCCGGCATTGCCGACGATTTTCGCGAATGTCTGGAAACCGGCCTCCCGTCAAGCTCAGAACGGATTTGTTTCAGCGAATGGGATAAACAGGTCTTTTTGCGTTACCATTTAACCCCGTTGCGTGACGAAAACTCCGGAATCAGCGGCGTTCAGGCGATTGTCGAAGACATTACCGAGCGCAAACTTGCCGAAGAAGCGCTGCAAGAAAGCGAAGCCGAATATCGTTCGTTGTTCAAAAACATGTTGAGCGGCTTTGGGTATCATAAAATCATTAAAAATGAACAGGGCACGCCGATAGATTTTGTCTTTTTGGAAGTGAACGACGCCTTTGAAGACCTGACCGGATTGAACAGGGGCGTCATTGGCAAGCGGGCAACTGAAGTCTGGCCGGTGGTCAAAACGTTAGACCCCGATTTGATCACCCTCTATGGCGAAGTCGCCTTGACCGCTAAAGAAGTCACCTTTGATCTGCATTTCCCCCAATACAGCACGTGGTATTCCGTCTCGGCATATAGCCCGGAACAAGGCTATTTCGTGGCGTTATACGAAGATATTACGGAACGCAAACGCGCCGAAGATTCGCTGCGTGAATTGAATGAAGAACTTGAACAGCGCGTGATCGCCCGCACCGCCGAACTTCAGGAAACCAACCGGGCGCTGCAAGAATCGCTGGAAGTCGTGCGCAAGACGCAGGAACAGCTTGTGCAGGCCGAAAAAATGGCGTCGCTCGGCGGCCTGGTTGCTGGAGTCGCACATGAGATCAACACGCCCGTCGGCGTCGGCGTGACGGCGGCCTCCTATCTGCATCAGCGCACATTAGAATTGAAAGATATTTACGAAAAGGGAGAAATGAGACGCTCAGACCTGATGAGCTACTTAAAAACGGCGCAGGAATCGTCGGAAATGATTCTCGGCAATTTGCAACGGGCAGCGGATCAGGTCAAAAGTTTCAAACAAGTCGCGGTTGACCAGACCAGCGACGAAAAACGCACGTTCCGGCTGAATAATTATCTGCATGGCGTCCTCTTGAACCTGCACCCGAAATTGAAACGCACGCATCATCAGATTGGCATCAATTGTCCTGATGATCTGGAATTAGAAAGCTATCCAGGCGCGTTTTCTCAAATTTTCACCAATTTCATTATGAATTCGCTGATTCATGCCTTTACGCATACGGAATATGGGAAAATGACGATTGATGTCACGATTCAGTCGGAAGGCAAGCTCTGCCTGCGTTATCACGACAATGGGAGAGGAATGAGCGAGGACGAACGCGCCAAAGTGTTCGAGCCGTTTTTTACGACAAAACGTTCGCAGGGCGGCACGGGATTAGGGCTGCACATCGTGTTCAACCTCGTAACTCAACGTTTGAACGGTACGATTCGCTGTGAAAGCGAACCGAACGTCGGCACAACGTTTATCATCGACATCCCATTCGTCAAAAAATCAAAAGGATGATTTGAGAGATGTTGGCAGTCTCTGCGAATGGTCGGAAGCGTTTACCGCACTCCTTTGGCATTCAAAAACGCGCTGTATTGCTGATCGACTTTCAGAATATGATTGG
>CAZMEO010000020.1:0-2159 GCA_964565315.1 uncultured Candidatus Moduliflexus sp.
TTACCACCCCATCAACCCGCAGCAGCGGGCGCAGATCGGGAACGTGCCGCCGTTATTCTTCAACGCCTGCCGGAACTTGCGGTAGCGTTCGCCATTCCAGATGTCCAAGAGCGATTGTTCCATCAAATTGCCGGTGATGTAGTCGGGATAATCGCGGCAGGGCGCGACATCGCCGTTCGGCATGACTTCCGCGACGAACCAGGGGGAAATGCAGGGACCGTAGCCGAAAAAGTTGCCCGGATTTTTATAATATTCGACGATGTCGTGATCTTGCTTCAAATTCGGGATAAACAGATGCGGAAATGTCCATTTTCTGCCGCGAATCCGCTGCAAGCTTTCCTGAAGCGCGTCGGTGTCCACATGATGATTGAAGAGGTAGCCGCGCCATTTGGTCGGCGTGATGCCGAGATGCTTCTGCATGACGTGCGTGTGGGCGTTGCCGATGGTTTCATCGGTAAACCACGAATAATAGACAATCATGCAATCAATATTCAACTGCTCGCCGACTTCGAAAATTTTGTCGAGCCACGCCGCGTTATCCACGCTGACGGTCACTAAGGCCATAATCCAGGGGAGCGTGGATTTTTGATCGCGTTTCAGCCTGCGCACCGCTTCGATGCCGGCGGCGACTTTCTGGAACGTCCCTTTGCGTCCGCGAATTTCATCGTGAATCAATTCCGGCCCGTCGAGCGAGAACATCAGCGCTTCCCACTTCTGGTCCACGATCTCTTTCGCGTTATCTTCCAGCATCGTGGCATTCGTCACGACCGCTAACAGCGAGTTATTTTCTTTGATGCGCCCGGTAAAATCAAGCAAACCGGGATACATAAACGGCTCGCCGCCCCAGATGTAATAGATCGGCGCGAACGGCTTGACCTGATCGGCAAGTTCGATGTATTTTTCGACCGGCACGAGCTTTTTCAAGTCCGCCGATTTCGCGTCGAAATTATAGCCGGTTTCGCCCCATTGCCCGCAGGTTTTGCAGCGCAGATTGCAGGCGTTCGTGATTTTCACGCTGATTTGCTGCGGCGGCACATCGCAGGTTCCATCGGCTTTGCGGTATTCCTTGCGGCTTTTGATATGTTTGACATACAGGGCTTTCGACGCCCGAAAAATGATATGCGGCGTTTTAAACAGCGGAAACAAAAAATGAATTGGTTCTTGTGAATGCATAGGATACGCATCTTTCAGGAGTGCCAAAAGTTGCTGTGGCCGCTCACTTAAAAGGCAAGCGCATGAAACGGCTGCTCACGCGGCCTTGCCAAAGCCAGCTTTGGCACTCCTGAATTATTACAAAAAATTAACATTCCAGTGTAGAATCGAGTAAAGGCTTGCAAACTTGTTGTTGTCTCTCAACAACCGCGTGAAGAATTGTCAAGGGAATTTCGGGAATCTCTCTGGGTTCGAGCAAGCGTTTTGAGAAAATCTGGAGCAAGATAGCGGCGGTAGCGGCTGGTATAACTCGCGTTCGTCACGGAACGCATGGCTGGAAGCAATTCTAACCAGAACACAATGACATCAACGCAGATCACGACTCCTACGGTGGTCAAAACGGTTAAAAGCAGGCTCAAGACAATTCCATGCAGCGCAAGAAAATGCGCCAGAAGGAGAATGGGAAAAATCAACGTGGTGGCGAGCATAGCGATCATCCGCAGGAACGAAACCTGAATCGCATGAGTCGGGCAGATATTCATGCAGCGCTGGCAGCCTTCGCACTGAAAATTCCAGCGCGGCACGCCGTGAAACAAGCGAATGGCGGCAGCCGGACACAAATGCGCACACTGGCCGCAGCCGGTGCAGGCATGACCGGCTACGTAGAGTTTTCCGAGGATGCGGCGGCCAAAGAGCGTATAAACAGCCCATAAACACCAGGCAAGATATTTGACGGGGATCGCGCAAGGCCGCATAGAAAGTTGCTGCTGTCGAATCTGCGCGGCAATCTCGCAAATGCGGGCGTCGGCGTCATGTAAAATCTGCTGCTGCACCTCTGGCGCGGGAGGATTGGCGATTTGTCCGAAATTGGCGACAGACTCGACCGCATCAGTCAAGACGACGTGAAATCCTTTTCGTGTCAGGATTCTGGCGACTTGTTCCAACGCCTGCATCGGATTGCCGCGCAGGTGCTTCGTCCGCCCGGTAAGCGCAACAATTGCGGCCTG
>CAZMEO010000020.1:2259-17828 GCA_964565315.1 uncultured Candidatus Moduliflexus sp.
AGCGGAACTGCCCGACGATTTTTTTCTTAGAGGAGCGCACATGACAAGAACCAATCACCGCGGATCAGGGATGCAGGAGGAACTCGTGACCTTTGCAGATGAGCGGCCAGCGCAGAATCATGACAACGATGCCGGTTTCTGGAAAATTTTGATCGTTGACGATGAAGAAGCCATTCATACTGTCACGATCAGCGTGCTGGAACATCATTCATTCGACGGAAAATCGTTTGCTTACGTTCACGCCTATTCTGCTGAAGAAGCTATTCGGAAGTGCCAGGAACATCCTGATATTGCCTTAGTCATCCTCGATGTCGTGATGGAGCATGATGCGGCGGGGTTTGATGTCGTGCGGTATATTCGCCATGAACTCCAGAATTCGATTATGCGGATTATTCTCTATACCGGTCAACCCGGCCAGGCACCCGAATACACCGTGATTCGCGACTATGACATCAACGATTACAAAGTCAAATCCATATTGACCAGCCAGGGGCTGCAAACCTCCGTCATTTCCGCGCTTCGCACCTACCGAGATTTGCACATGATTCAGCAGCAGCGGGACGCCTTGCAGGAAGCGTTAGAAGAGTCGCAAATTGCCCATAAAGCCCGGTATCAGTTTTTAGCCAACATCGGCCATGAACTCAGAACGCCATTGAACCACATTCTTGGGTTTTCCGAAATGCTGCTGCATACAAAATTGAACGAACGCCAGCAGCGTTATATCGAAACCATTAAAAAATCTGGAGAAGGTCTGGCGCTTGTCCTGAAAAATATCCTGGAACTGACAGAAAGCATCGAGGGGAAAACCGTCCTTCAGAACGCGCCATTTTCGCTGCGAGCCACAATTGCCGATTTACTTGAGGTCGTCGAGATTCAGGCGCAATGGAAAAATTTGACGTTCAGCGGACATATTGACGAAAATGTTCCCGACGAATTATATGGCGACAGCAGGCGTCTTCAGCAGATATTGATGAATGTATTCGGAAATGCCCTGAAATATACGAAACAGGGAGGGGTTTCTTTCCATATTGCTCAATTCGAAGCGCCATGCCATCTGCTCTTTTCTATCAGGGACACCGGCATCGGCATTCCGCGTGAGATGCAGGCGAACATTCTCCAGCCGTTCGGATTAGGAGAAGATACGTTAAAAAAAGAATTTTCCGGCGCTGGCTTAGGTTTAGCCATCGCCAAAGACCTGGTGGAAAAAATGCGTGGCCGCATTTGGTTCGAAAGCGAATCTGGGCATGGCAGCACATTTTATTGCGCTATTCCGTTCGAGTTGTCACAGCAAACTGGCGAATTCATGCTGTAACAGCCATTCCTTTCGCCAGATTCCCCCTGCATATCCGGTCAGGCGGCCTTGTTTGCCAATGACGCGGTGGCAGGGGATGAGAATGGCAAGCGGATTGCGCATATTGGCCTGACCGACGGCTCGCGAAGCGGCAGGCATTCCCATCGCGCTTGCAATGGCCTGATATGTTATGGTATGCCCAAAAAGAATTTCCTGAACATTGTGCCAGACCTCCTGCTGAAATGGCGTCCCTTCTGGCGCAAGCGGCACGGAAAAATGTTGCCGTTTTCCCTGAAAATATTCGTCAAGCTGGATGATGCCGTTTTCGACGGAGGGGAGAGACGGACTGCTCACGGCTTCGGGCGCGTCAACGAACGCCACGGTTGTCAGTCCGCGTTCGTGTCCCATAATTTTAAGCCAGCCGAGCGGCGAATGATAGAACGCTTTCGTGGTAAGCATGGCGTGAGATGTGATCGACCTCCTGAACTATTGAACAAGAACCTGAGAGATTTTCAAAACCTGTCAGGTGTTCCCTCTGTTGAGGAATACGATCTGTTCTCACAGAAAATGCGCAACCAAAATATGATGAGATGAATCATTTTCCTGGGGCGTTCGTATGAAGAAAGGGAAAATTTTTGTTGTTGACGACAGCGTAACAGCGTTGCGCTCGCTTCATGCCTGTTTGCAAAGCGCTGGGTTCGATGTGGTGGATATCGCCAGCGGCGACCGTCTCTTTCAAGAACTTGAAATGGATCAGCCTGATTTAATCCTGCTGGACATTCTCATGCCCGGGCAAAACGGATTCGATATTTGCGCCCGCCTCAAAGAGCATCAAAAAACAAGCGGTATTCCTGTCATTTTTATGACCGCCCTCTCTGATTCGATTGATAAAATTCGCGGATTCGAAGCGGGCGGGGTGGATTATGTCACCAAGCCGTTAGATTATCAGGAAGTCGTGATGCGCATCAATACGCATTTAAAAATCCGGCGGCTTCAAGAACAGCTTGAAGCCCAGAATCTCCAGTTAGAAACGCAAAACATCGAATTGGAATGCGAAATTGCCGAACGCATTCAAACCGCGCTCTGGCTGCAAGAGACGTTAGCGCGGATTGAAGTGGCGAAACAAGAATGGGAGGTGACTGCCGATTCGCTGTCGCATATTATCTGCCTGCTCGATGCGTACGGGCGGATTATGCGTGTCAATCGTTCCGTCGAAGCCTGGAATCTCGGCGAGGTGGTTGCCATGAAAGGCAAAACCGTGCATGAGATGCTCCATGCGCATTGCGAGGACCCCGCCTGTTATTTGCGCAAATTCCTCACGGACGCGCAGGATCGCTTAGCGCAGCATGAACCTGCGGAGTGCGAAAGCAACGACCTGATTTTAGATCGGGCGCTCAATATCCAAATCAGGCCGATTCTTTCACAGGATGGGCGAAAAGAAGAGCTATTTTCCGCGAGCTTTTCCATCTGCGCGGTGCAGGACGTGACGAACCGGAAACATGTGGAACAGGCGTTGAAAGATCGGACGCGGGAATTGATTTTGCTGAACACGTTGAATAATGCGATGCAGCGCTGCCAAACCATGCAGGAAACATTTCCGCTGCTTGTGAATGCCTGTCAGGATTTGATGCCGTGTTCGTCCGGCACGCTGTCTATCATGAACGATGACCAGAACGGCTTTCAGGAAGTGGCGTGCTGGGGACAACCCTCGGAAACGATTCGAAAGTTTGGTTCTGACGATTTCTGGGTATTTGATCATGAAAACGCGAAAAACCTTCATCATCCTGCTGCCGAAAGCTTGTCAACCTATATTGGCTATTCGTTGGATCAACGCTCGTTGTGCCTTCCCATTCGAAACGCCAACGACATTCTGGCGATTCTTTCGATTGATGTGGCGTGCTGTCCGGAACGCTCATTCGAGGCGATACGTTTCGCGATCGTGGGAATGGTGGAGCAATACGCGCTTTCCGTCGTCAATATCAACCTGCGGGAACGCTTGCGGCAGGAAGCGATTCTTGATCCGCTGACCAATCTGTATAATCGCCGCCACATGGAAATTTCGCTGAATCGGGAGGTTCGCCGCGCTCAGCGCCATAACACGCCGGTTGGAGTGATGATGTTGGATGTCGATCATTTCAAGCGCCTGAATGACACCTATTCCCACGAAGCCGGAGATATTGTATTAAAAGGGTTGGGCAGCTTAGTCCTGCGGCATATCAGAGCAGAGGACATCGCCTGTCGGTATGGCGGCGAAGAATTTTTGTTGATCCTGCCAGAAGCCTCTCTGTCGGATATTCTACAACGCGCAGAAGAATTGCGCGTCATTGTTAAACAATTGTCTATCCGCTATCGGGATTATATCCTGAACTTCACCATTTCCATTGGGGTTGCAGGCTTGCCAGAACACGGGTTCAGCGCGAGCGACATTCTTCACGCCGCCGACCTCGCGCTCTATCAGGCCAAATCTCAGGGGAGAGATCGTGTCGTTGTCGCATCTCATTAACTTGAAAGGAGCGCTTTATGCCGAAAAAGAAACGTAAAATGTTCGTGCTTGACACCAATGTCATCTTGCATGATAGTTCCTGCTTGCATAATTTTCAGGAACACGACATCGTGCTGCCGATTACCGTGCTTGAAGAACTCGACCAGTTCAAAAAGGGGAACGAAAGCATCAATTATCATGCCCGTGAATTCATTCGCACGTTAGATGCGTTAAGCGAAGATAAATCGCTTGTTGACGGTATCGTGCTTGGGCCGGGGCTTGGAAAGATTCTCGTGAAACTGGAACGCAAGTTCCACGAAGACCTTGCTTTGAATTTTTCGCCGCAGAAGGCCGATCATCATATTCTCAATATTGCCTACTATCAGGCCAAAGAAAATCCCGACAGACAGGTGATTCTTGTCACGAAAGATGGCAACTTTCGCATGAAAGCCAAATCAGTCGGGTTGATTGCGGAAGATTACACGACGGATCATGTCAAAGATGTCTCGTCGTTATACACAGGCCGCCGCATTTATGAGGATGCGCCGGAAGAGGTCATAGATCGGCTGTTCCAGGAGCCATTCGAAAGCGACCCAGGGGCGTTGAAGCTTTCAGAGCCGCTCAAACCGCATGAATTCATGATTTTGCGTAATCCCAAAAAATCAGCGTTAACCACGCTTGATCCTTCCAACAACACGCTCAAGCGGGTGGATAAATTTTCCGCCTACGGTATCACGCCGCATAATGCTGAGCAGACCTTTGCGCTCAATGCGCTGACGGATGACAACATCCGTTTAGTCAGCATCTCCGGCAAGGCCGGGACAGGCAAAACACTCTTAGCGCTGGCCGCCGGATTGGAACGGCGCAAAAACTACCGGCAGATTTTCATGGCGCGTCCGATTGTGCCGCTCAGCAATAAAGATATCGGCTATCTGCCGGGCGACGTGCATTCGAAACTTGATCCGTACATGCAGCCGTTGTACGATAACCTCGGCGTCATTCAAAATCAATTCAGCGAAAGCGAAACGCATCATCGCAAAATCAAAGAATTGCTGGAAGAAGAAAAATTGGTGATTTCGCCCTTGGCGTATATTCGCGGGCGGAGTCTGGTGAAAGTCTATTTTATCGTGGATGAAGCACAAAACCTGACGCCGCATGAGGTCAAGACGATTATCACTCGCGCCGGAGAAGGCACCAAGATGGTTTTTACCGGCGATATTTTCCAGATTGATCATCCCTATTTGGATAGTCATTCGAATGGATTGAGCTATTTGATTGAAAAAATGCAGGGGCAAAAGCTGTATGCGCACGTCACGCTGGAAAAAGGGGAACGGTCTGAATTGGCCGAATTAGCCAGCAATCTGCTGTAAGCAAATCACAAAAAAAGCTGTCAGACACCTTGAAGGTGTCTGACAGCTTGAGATCGACTCTATCTGCTGCGACTTATTTCTCCCACCCTTTGCCGATGACAAATCGGGCGACTTTGACACGCTGACCGGTGTTTTCATCCTTCTCGTTGTTTTCGCATTTGAGATACGTTTCGAATTCCCGCACGGCGTCGGCAGGAATTTTGCTTAAGTCGTACAATTGATCAAGGGTGAATTGCTCCATTTTCACCGTTTCGCCTAATTCCGGGCGCGGACGCAAACGAATATCCCGTTCGGCGCGTCGCGTTTCAGGCGAAACCGTCCCTTTTATCACGTCGTCAGCATAGGTCGGAATGTATGGGGTCGGCGTCGCCACAGGTGTGACGGCGACTCCGGTAACTTCCGACGGGCGCTCTTCTCGTCCTGATGTTGGCGTCGGCGTCAGCGTTGACGTGGTCGGTTCTTCCACCAGCGCTCGTCCGCGTCCGCCGCCCGGAGGATTCGTGCCTTTTACGATTCCACTGTCGGCAGAAATTTCGGTCGCCGGAACAGGGGTGGGAGTTTGCGCGGGCTGCGTTCCCTCTGGCTGCAATAATTGCTCAACCGTTTGATTGGCCGCTGTGGTTGGCGCTTTGGCAAATTTCGGCTCAATCGTTGCGCGATCCCGAATCTGCAAATTCATGATCGCTAAATGATAATGCGCCGTCCCATATTGATAGCACGGGATATTCAATCTCCGCGCAATCGCAACCACATCTTTGAATTCTTTTAACGCCAAATCCGCGTTGCTGCATAAGCGTTCGTTCAGCAATCCTAACGTCATGTGGACGCCTAATGCCTGCGATGAATACGGATTTTCCTGATCAATCCGCTTGGCAAATCCATAAAGGCCGCGAAGCGCCTCGTCATACCGTTCTATCGAAGCATTGAACAAATCGTGATTCAAATAAATTTCGGCGATAACGACGTTCGCGAGAATGCACAGGATCGGATTCGAATTGCCGTATCGATCAAGTTGCTGGATAATCTGCGGGTAGGTCTTCGCACCGTTTTCCTTGTCAATTGCCAGGGTAAATTGCTGAATAAACCAATCGTTTCCAGCCGTTGGCATGTATAATCCGGCGCAATTCATCCAATGAAGCACCTGCGGCAGAAAATCCATCGAACGCGGATTATTCAAGCTTTCGCTTAATTCCTTGGCGAGGGCATACCCTTCGTAGGAGTCCTGATTGAACGCTTCACCGATTTCCCAAACTTTTTGTAATTCGACGGTGAAATCGCTGCATCCGACCGGACGATTCAAAAAGTTTTTGAAACTTTTTTTAATAGCCTCCTGCGTCTGATTGCGAATCTCGTTCCAATATTGCGCTTCCACGCGCCGCCAGCTTTTGGTTCCGGCTTCATATTCATCATAACTTTGTCGGATCGACTCCACATTAAACCCGCGTGCCTTCGACACGCCGATCAAGGTCAACATATCCTTTTGCCATTCATCTTTGACTTCTTTCAATTGCTTCGCTAAACCGCTCATGTGCAATCGGTCAAGAAGATTGGCAAACTGCTCGGAAAATTTAAAGACGAGAATATCGCTTTTTGCCTTGATGGCATTGATCTGTTGCTTGACCGTGTTTCCTAACTGATTCACGATGCCTTTCACGCGGGCGCTGATCTGATTCACAACATCAAGCGGGCCGCCAAACAGATTCGATGGCAGGATATAAAGAATAATTCCTGCAATCACCGCCAAAGCCGCTAACGTCTTTACTAATGAAACCCCCTGTTGAGAGGCTAAATGCCGCATCATGTGTCCCACCCTCCACTTCGATAAGGATTGCTTCGACTATTTAGATTGTGCGGCGAAACCGCGTTTCGTCGCGCCGAAATCTTGTTCCGGCGTACAATACATTAAAAATGAGAATAGCACGGGGAAAAAAATAAGGCAAGAAAAAAATATCGTTTTCCGCTGTAAAAATGTGAGGCAGGAACAGCAAGGAAGCGTTTTTGCTGCTGTTATGCGGAATGAGCGTCCAAATATCCTTGAAGAATCAGCACCGCCGCGACGGTATCAATCACCTCTTTCCGCTTTTTTCGGCTGACATCCGCTTCTAACAAGGCGTGATTCGCGGCAACGGTCGTCAGGCGCTCATCCCACAAACTGATTTTGATTTTAGGAAGCTGCGCTTCTAATTGGCGCGAAAATTTCAGGACTTTTTCGGCGCGTTCTCCAATCGTGTCATTCATGTTTTTAGGAAAGCCTAACACGATTTCTTCCACGTCATGCGTCATGACAAACTGCACAAGCGCCGGAATATCTTTTTTGCGTCCTTCGCGTTTCAGCGTCATGACGCCTTGCGCCGTCCAATGCAATTCGTCGCTTAACGCAATGCCAATGGTTTTGTCGCCGACATCAAGCCCAAGAATTCGACCCATGATTGAAACCTCCAATGATCAAAAAAAATGCCCGACTCATTTCGAAGTCGGGCAAACACGAAACGCATGGACGCTGCAGGATTCGAACCTGCGACTTCTGCCGTGTGAAGGCAGCGTTCTAGCCTCTGAACTAAGCGTCCTGAGATGATGTTCTTCTAAAAATCACTGAGTTTTTTGTCAATGTTAAATTCACAAAAAAATGATTTTTTTGATTGAAGGGCATCACAACAACGACATCGAATGTAAAAAATGGAACGAATGTGCGTTCTTCTATTCGTTGTCGTATTGCCAATCTATTTTATCATGCGAAGAATCTCTTTGAATGTCGGCCCTTCCGCGACTTTCAGCAGTTCGAAGAGCGCCATTTCAACGCTGGTGATCTGTCCGCCTCCCTGCTGGATGCGCATGACGCCAAGCTGCTTGTTTTCGGCGGTGCGCGAGGAAATCGCATCGCTGACGATCTGCACGTCATATCCATGCTGAAGCAATTCCATGCCGGTTTGATAGACGCAGATATGCGCTTCGATTCCGGCCAGCAGGAATTGTCGGCGGCGCAATTGCTCGATCTGCGCCCAGACGCCGGGATGAGCGCAGCAGTTGAAACTCTGTTTGATGATCGGCGTTTGTTCCTCCAGCAATTCCGTCAATTCGGGAATCGTCGCGCCGAGTCCGGCGGGATTTTGTTCGAACCAGATGATCGGCACGCCTAAGACGCGAGCCCCTTTGACGAGTTGACAAAGATGCGTGACTAATTGGTCTTTTTCGTGCATCACTCGCAGCAGTTTTTCCTGCACGTCAATCAAGAGAAGCGCGGTGTCGTCGCAATGTAACATATCGAGATCGCCGTTCAAAACGACCGTAAGAGCGACACGCAAAAACGGGATTTCTTGCAGATCGTCTTTCGGGCGCGGCCTCAAACCAAAAAAAATCATGTTATCGTACCGGCATGATATTCGCAGGCACGGGGAAATAAGAGCCATTCTACCACTCGCACAACGAATTGACGAACGCCGCCGCGAGCCTCTGAATGGCGCGTAAGTTCCATGTCAAAGTCATCCAGGCCGTCGCCGCTGCATTGACCATCTATCGCCGCGCTTCAGCGCATGAGCAGCGGGCGCGGCCATTTAAGCATCATTAGCCGCTGAATTGTGTTCCGCGCCCTCTGCGAAGTCCGGCGCAGGCGCATCGTTCGGCGATCTTGCCTTCCAAAACTATATCTTTTACCAAACAACATTTACAGGATAATGAGAAAATATCGAATCACAACTCAACAATACGGCGCCTTCAATATTTGCCTGGACAGCTAATAATCGATCAAATGGGTCTTTATGGTGCGTTGGCAGACCATCTAAGGCCAAGACATGCTGAAGATTGATGGGTAAGATCTCAAGACGGTTTGCCTCTTGTTGAATCGCAATAATCTCGGACAACGGTAATTTGACTGTTAATTTACCTAATTGTAGCTTAATTTGCATTTCCCAAACACTTGCCACACTCAAGATCATTGTATGAGATGGGTCTTGACAGAGGTGTAATGCCTTGGCAGAAAGCTTTGTCTGCTGGCTATCCCACCAAATAAATGTATGCGTATCCAAGATGATTTTCATAAATTACCCGTCCAAAATTCATCAGGTAATGGATCATCAAAATCGTCACTCGTCCAAATCGCCCCTTCATGTAATCCAGCAATACGTTCTTGACGGAGAGGAAAATACGGAACAATCCGAGCAAGTCGGATATTGGCATCTGTCATAATGATCTCTGTTCCTTGACGAATTAATGACAGGACATCGTCAAAACCGATGTTGGTCGTATGAATATCTATCGTTTTGGTCATCATGGTCTCAACTCCTTTCGTAATTGAATTTTTTACTGTTACTCATGTTTGTATTTAACAATAACACTCACTCGCATCGAGTGTGTATGAATATGAAATTTTTTGTATAAAATAACCGCTTTATTGCCATGAAGACCTCATTTGTATATCATGCAAGCTTTTTTACCCATATCTTAATGTTTTTTTTGATTACCCTTGCTTTGTTTGCGTCGTGATATGTAACGCTTCTTTATGGATATATCGGTATGATGATATTTTGCGAAGTTCCTTCTTACTCACCTCTTGAAGATGATTCATAAGTTCATCATGATATGGACGTGTTGCGTCAACCAAGTCTTTCCATACAGGGTGATCCTCCACAAGCTTTTTCGCGTCAGCAAGACTCAATCCATACACGACTCGAATAATACGAATTGAATGGGTGATGGAAACGCCCTTTCGCGATAATTCTTCTATGGCAGAGGAGATTTTCATTCCCTCTTGCATTGCGTTGCGCATTTCCTGTAACATTTGCTCATCTGTATTCTGCATCACGTGAAGCATGGGTTCCTTTCTCCTTTTGAAAACGGATAAAAATATCAACGTAATGTCCTGGATTTGCTGATGTGCTATGTTCCGCCCGTTGCCCAGTAATTTTTATCCCTTTAAACCCTCATTGACGGGCAGCATCAATAATCTCGCTTCGTAATTTGAACATCTCGCGAGAAAGTAAGCCTTTCAAGGCTGCTTGTGATCGAGGATAAATAATCACATCTTTTACATGCAAAATCGTTCCATTGTTCTAATAAGACCACCTCTCACGCCTAACCTCACGCCATGAGTTTCCAGACTGATTATTCATAGAAACAAAATCTGGACGATGTCCAACAACACCTTTACGTTGCCATAAAATGGTCATATCAACGACATAATTACTTGCCTCTTTTGCAAGTTCCTCACTTGGCAGGATCGCATCATCCCAATGGATAAGCAGAGAATATTCTCCTCCCATCACAAAATAAAAATGAGGGGTAATCTCTTCAAATCTCCGTAGTTTAAGTATATCTATTCCCATCATCAATAACGTAATATTTTCTTCTATCTCATTGAGCTTTTGAATAATTTTTTCTATTGGCTTTTTAAATTCTGGGATATTGCGAAAACCAGATGTAAGAAAAAATCCAGTAAAAAAGTTATCTTTATTAATAAACGTTCGATCAGATGGTCGCGCAAGATAAAAGGCTTTCTTTATCTGAATTAATGCTTCTAAATATTCTCCTTTATTTATCATATCATCAGCATCTTCAAGATACTGACGAACATTAGAATTTTCTATAAGGAGTAATCTACTTACTGAAAGAAAATTTATACCAAAATACTCTATTGTTACTTTTTCAAGAAAATCTCTTGCATTCAGACGACATCTTTGTACATCCTCAAACGATGGAATTGAGGCATGATGTTTTATTTTTCCTCTTGTTGTATTTAAAAAATCCATTTGAGAAGCGAAAGGTAACTTTTTGTTTGGAATAGCGTTATTAATGCATTTCATCAAGGGAATTAAGTCAAGATTTCTATCGTGATTTATGGTATATTCTTCGATAATTGCTCTCACGCAATATTCTATTGCATCATGAAACTTCAGAGTGGCTTGCATATAAGCCATATTGGTATTTTGTTCGAGTTCGAGTTCTCCGCTAATATAAAATTCTTTTGAGTGAGCAAGAAGCTTCGATGTTGTATCTTTCATTTTTCCTCAATTAATTTTTTATTAAAAAATGTAAATAATGTTAGCGTTAATCCAAGTTCTAACGACCGCGCTTCACCGTGCAAGCAGAGGACACGGTCACATAAATGTTTATTTTACACATCATTAACGTTAGAAGTTATAAGACAATCAGTAGAAGCATTAAATAATTTTGTTTTTAACCTTTCTAATCTCGGTTTTATCCACCTCTCCCTCCAATATGTTATTAAATCTGTTTTTGTATAGCTTTTCCATATCGGCCTATTAGTTTTTCCTAATAAATATTCTTGCCAATTTTCAGCCAAAGGGCAACTATAGTACCCTCTTTGCCAGCCAATACTCAGCATATCCTCTGAGAATCCAATCTCTTTTAAGCCTGCCTTTAATACTCGTATTTTCCAATTGGGGCCATGACCAAATTTATACGTCTGAAATATTTCTTTAGGAACAAGTTCTTTGATGATTTCCCAACTACCATTTGCAGTAATGTGAATATGGCTTTGTCCCTTAGTTTTACCAATGTATTTCCAATTTAATAATCGAGTATAAATTGCTGACTTGCCAAATGCGCCTAATGTATCTACATGCACCAGATATGGCATCTTCTTTTTACCGGATATAATCGGCGTCGTATCTTTGTATTTATTATAAAAGACTTTACGGACTTCTGGAAACATGATTGATAAAGCAACTAATTTAGCCCCAAGTATCAAGTTATACGGGGGAACTGCACCAAGTATATATGCGGTCATGCAATTGTAAAGCCGTTTCATCTTTTGCTCTTTATTCCATCCAATAAAGTCATCTCTTTTTCCTAATCCGATTATTGGATCGGCCAATCCAATGATTCCTATAAGTTTATCGTTATATTGATCAAATATAAGAAATCTAATTCGCCTCCCATAGCCGGTAGTTATTGGAATTGACCAAAAAGAACACGCATATGACCATATTCGTCGTTGTTGTTCCGTTTCCACTATGACAAGATGTGGATTTATACTAAGAATATCTATTTCTTCAGGTTTAGCAAAAAAATCTATAACTTTGTCTTTATACTGCAATCCCTTAGTATTCGTTTGTTTAGCAAGTTCATGCTGCATCAAATGGATGTCTTCAGCAATGAGTTGCCCATTTTTAGGATCAAAGTGAACACCATATTTTTCAAGGTGATCGAGTATTTTTTTTCTAATAGCTTTCTTTGAAGTCATTTAGACCCGCCTTATTTCTCCTTAAATCTGGAGTCTTCGTATACGCTCCGTCCAACCAATTTTTCAAACTCGTTGACTCTGATCGGTAGCACAAAAGCTTGTTCAGAAGAAACCATATACAAATTTCCTTTGATCGTTTCTCGCTGAATAAATCTGGCAATAACTCCATCGTAATTGATATTTGACTTCACTAACGCCTTTATATCATCAGAATTCCCCATGTGAAAAGCGAAAAAGTTATCGGCTTGCGTTCTAATCTCATCTGAAATCGCTGATGGCCGCTGTGTAATTGCCATTATACCTAACCCGAATTTACGACCTTCTTTGGCTACCCGAACAAAAGGGTTCGCATTTGATTTGACAAATTCTTCAGACAGAACGTTTTGAGCTTCTTCCACAAAAATAACTGTATTGATGACTTCGTTTTGTTGATCAGAAGTAAAATTCGCTTTATTATGTTCAAACAATTTTCTGACAATAATTGTTGATATAATACTGGCGTCCATATTATCTTTAAGAGAAAGGTCTATGATAACAGTTTTCCCTTGTTTAAGATAGTCAAATACTTTTTCTATAAGTGTTGAACTTTTTGAATGAAGCCCTTTATCTTCGTCAATTAAATGTCGAATTCTTTTTCTGATCGCCATAATCGTCTTTCTGGCGCTGGCATCTGGTTCCTTCTTTTTCATTTCGCCAAAGAAATCTGAAAAATCGACATGTAGTTTCTCTGGGTGAACCACATAATCATCAATATTCTTAATGAAACTACTGACCCCTTCCTCGTCCAGATATAACAGGAAAGATTTCATGACTTCCGAAAAACCTGCTCCAAAATTTAAAATATCTCCTACTGTCAAATGAGATACCATATTAATCAGCACATTTCCCCCAAAGATAAAACGCCCTTTATACTTTTCTGGGATTTTTTTATCCGAGTAGACAACCACATTATTCTTGATATTATGCTCATCTACATCGCCTAATCCATAAGTATGTGTCCCTTTCAAGAAATACTCGCCGTTCAAGTCAAAAATCAATTTCCCGTAATTAGTGTTCTTCGCCAGTTGATATAATAAAACTTTAGCAAGATTGGTCTTACCAAAACCAGATTGGGCAAAAATCATAGTTCTTCTGTTTCTCAATTTGTCCACGTCAAAAAGAAGTTCCCCCTTTTTTTCGTGAACATCTTCGCCGATACAGAGGTATCCTATTGGCGCTCCATTGACATTGTCACGATTGAGAATATTTTGAACTTCACGCGGAGTCAAATACCTTGCATGATAGCCTACTGTTGGCAATTTGCGAACAGCCGTTGTGAAGTCTTTTCCATCACTTGTAAATGTTCCTAAAATTCTAACATTATATGTATAACTGAATATCTTCTGTTTGTCTCTCTCAGAAAGCTCTCTTTCAGCAATTCTGGCAAAATGAACGGCCACTAATGTTTTATCTTGAGAACGAAATATGGGGTCTTCATCATACACTTCAGCCTCAACTCTGGCTAAAAATTTTGTCCCATCTTCATCTCTTGGGGTTAAAACAATAAAATCTCCTGTATTCGGGCTGGCTTTTGAATCTTCGTACGATGAATAGATCAAGATCGCATCATCAGTTGTCTTTTGTCCATATAATACTCCAAAGTCTTTTCTTTCCATATTTTCCTCCCATCTAAAAGCGATCATGTATATCTAAAAACAGGTTTTCAATATCAACATTATCCATTCGTTGATCCTGGTAAAGAGCTAATTTGACTCGTTTGATAATTTCTTCTTTGAAATCCTTTTTGAGTGAGACGAAATTATGAACTTCAACCAAAGGATATGGATAACCTAAAATGTAATGCTCTTGTGTTAAGCGAGTCAACTCTTTAAATATCACACTTAATTTCTCCATATCACGACTTGATTTGCTTCCCTTAGATTCTATTCCTGGAAGGGCATCAAAAATATTTACATCAGCAACAACCCAATCATAATTTTGGAGTTTCTCCACATAATCAAGCCTCGCAACTGTAAATAATCCAAAACCCCGTCCTCCATGAATATCTTTCTTAGCATACATGTTACCTGAATAGGCTGATAATAAAATTGATTCAGGAGTTTCAAACCAGCAACATAACTTTTGTCTTTTGGGGTCTTTCGTTGTGAAAGGATATTCATGTTTTAGTTGCTCTTGTAAATAAATATCTATCTGCTTAAATGTATATGACAATTCCATCTTAATCGGGGATTGTTTTGTAATAGCAACAATACAAATATCCTTCTCTCTCAAATATTTTCCTATTTTGACCAGATATGGCTGTTTAATCTGTAGTGACCGTAAATTTCCGTCTCGTAAAATAAAATCTCCGGGCTTTGTACCGTCTAACTTTGTAATTTCAAGAATTAACGCCCATTCTAACAGTTCTTGACAAAATGATAAAAGGGTAGAAAGTCGAGTGCATACTATATCTTTTGCATAAGCAAAGATATTTTCAGGATTTGTAGTTTCACCACAAAAATCAAGAAATTGCTTTACAGGTTCTAAGTTCAATAACTCTTCATAAATTGCAATTCTATGTTCATCTTTCGTGATCAAAATATTATTAGGATAATACGCTTTCCCTAAAATGACAGGATCATCTAAATCGTTCATCCTCAATTGTTTTCCTTTGTAGTAACAAAGGTATCCTGCTGTATAAACTCCGATAGATAAGCCGTTATAAAAATCATGACTATTATAGCTCCCATCAATCGCGTAAAACCGTCTTTCAGAGTTATCAATTTTGTCAAATTCAATAATTTCAAAGAACTGAGGAGTTTCAGGATTATTAGGGCTACCAATAACAGGGATAGAATATGATTTATTATTCCTCTCATTAATATGTTTTGCCACGATTTCTATTGCACTTTCAGGAATATCCTTCATTTATTTTCATCTCCTTAGAGTTGACATTTACTCCAGATTGCGTGTAGATGATGCCGAACAAGTGTTTAGACGGCACAATCGCCCGCTTTTTAAATATCTCATAATAGATATTTCCCTCGCTCAACCTCCGTATGAAAAATTGTGGTCTCGCTGTCAATTTTTTTGTTGAGCATTTCGTGGGATTTTTTAAGCAAGACGCCTGACGATGACATCAGCGGCTCTCCTTCTGATGATATAGCGCCAGCATGATAAGAACGAGGTCAAAAAAGCTGTCAGACACTTTTGAAGTGTCTGACAGCGACAAATACGATTACCACTCGC